>CALVLH010000029.1 GCA_944336975.1 uncultured Clostridia bacterium | reverse complement strand
GACGACGTTCACGCCCGCGTCTTTGAGGACGCGGCACGCCTGCGCGCCCGCATAGTCGAATTCCGCCGCCTGTCCGATGACGATGGGACCGGAGCCGATGACCAGAACTTTTTTAATATCGCTTCTCTTTGGCATATTATTTCTCCTTTCTCATTCTCGCGATGAATTCGTCGAAGAGGAAATTCGCGTCGTGCGGGCCGCCGCACGCTTCGGGGTGGAACTGCACCGTGAACGCGTTGACCGAGGGATAATCCACGCCCTCGCACGTCCCGTCGTTCCCGTTGACGAACGTGACCGTCCCCACGTCTTTGACCGAGTCGCTCACCACTTCATAGCCGTGATTCTGGCTGGAGATGAACATCTTGCCCGTATGGATGTTTCTCACGGGCTGATTGGCGCCGCGGTGACCGTATTTCATCTTTTTGGTCTGACCGCCCATCGCGAGCGCGAAGAGCTGATGCCCGAGGCAGATCCCGAAAATGGGCTTCTTGCCGATGAGTTTTCTGATGTTTTCGATGACCTCGGTGTTCTCCGCGGGATCGCCGGGGCCGTTCGCGAGCATGATCCCGTCGGGATCGAGCGCGAGCGTCTGCTCCGCCGTATACCACGACGGCACGATGGTCACCTGACAGCCGCGGCGCACGAGCTCGCGGACGATGTTCTCCTTCGCGCCGAAATCGTACAGCACCACTTTGAGCCCGCCCGGCTCTCCCACCGTCTTGACTTCGGAAGCGGTCACCGATTTCACTGCGTCCTTCACGCGATAGCTCTTCAACGCGCTCAGATCTTTCAGCGGTTTGAAGGTGAGCGCGGCGTTCATGACGCCCGCTTCGCGCACGATGCGCGTGAGTTCGCGCGTGTCGATCCCGTACATCGCGGGGACGTTCTGATCTTTGAGGTATTTCTCGATCGTCGTCTCGCAACGGAAATTGGAGGGCGCGTCGCACTTTTCGCGCACGACGTACGCCGTCACCCAGCACTTCGTGCTCTCGCGGTCGGCGAGGATCATGCCGTAGTTGCCGATGAGCGGGAACGTCTGCGCGACGATCTGTCCGTAATAGCTCGGATCGGTCAGCGTTTCGATGTATCCCGTCATGCCCGTCGTGAAGACGAGTTCGCCGATCACCTCACGCTCCGCGCCGAAGGAATACCCTTCGAACACCTTTCCGTTTTCCAACGTCAAATAAATCTTTTTATCCATGCGTGAATCCTTCTCCGTTTTTATTTCGTCGTTATTTGAGCAGCTTGCACAGCACCGCTTTCTGCGCGTGAAGCCTGTTTTCCGCCTCTTCGAAGATCTCGTCCGCGTGCGCTTCGAACACGTCCGCCGTGATCTCCTCCCCGCGGTGCGCGGGCAGACAGTGAAGCACCATCGCGTCTTTCTTCGCGACGTTCATCACGCCTTCGTTGACCTGATAGCCCTTGAACGCCTGCTCGCGGATCTTCTTCTCCTCTTCCTGCCCCATGGACGCCCAGACGTCCGTATAGATGACGTCCGCGCCCGACGCGGCTTCCTTTACGTCTTCGGTCATCGTGAACTCGCCGTTCTGCTTCGCCCATTCGACGAGCGCCGCGTCCGGTTCGTACCCCTTCGGGCAGGCGATGGAAAAGCTCATGCCCGTCTTGATCGCGCCCACCATCAGCGAATTTGCCATGTTGTTCCCGTCGCCCACGAAGCACATCTTCATGCCGCGGAACGCGCCCTTGCGCTCGCGGATGGTCATGAGATCGGCGAGCACCTGGCAGGGATGGCAGTAATCGGTCAGCCCGTTGATGATCGGGATAGAACCGTATTTTGCGAGATCCTCCACTTCCTTCTGCGCGAAGGTGCGGATCATGATGCCGTCGAGATAGCGCGAGAGCACGCGTGCGGTATCCTCGACGGGCTCGCCGCGCCCGATCTGCAGGTCGCGGTTGGACAGGAACAGCGCGTAGCCGCCCAGCTCATACATCCCCACTTCAAAGGAGACGCGCGTGCGCGTAGAGGATTTCTGGAAGATCATTCCCAATTTTTTGCCCTTTAAGTACTCGTTGGAAACGCCGTTCTTGCGCTCGTACTTCAACTGATCGGCGAGATTGAGGATGCTCAGGATCTCCTCTCTCGTCAGATCGCCCAATTTCAACAGATGTTTCATGCTTTCAAAACCTCGCTTAATAGATTCAGACCCTCGTCCATTTCGCCTTTCGTGACGGTCAGCGGCGGCAGAAGCCGCACTTTATCGTGCGCCGTCAGCACCAGAAGCCCCTTTTCGAGGCACTTCTTCGCCACTTCCTTCGCGTTCTTTTCCGTCTCGACGCCGATCATCAGTCCCATTCCCGTCACTCTTTTCACGCCGGGGAGACTTTTGAGCTTGGCGGCGAGATATTCGCCCTTTGCCTGCACTTCCAGCAAAAGCTCGTCGGTGATGCGGGACAGGATGTTGACCGCGCCCGCGCAGGAGACGGGATTGCCGCCGAACGTAGAGCCGTGATCGCCCGCTCCCAAAGCGTGCTCCGTTTTCTCAAAGAACAGACACGCGCCGATGGGAAGTCCGCCCGCAAGCCCCTTCGCCGTCGTGACGATGTCGGGCGCGATGCCGTAATGCTCGTAGGCATACAGTTTGCCCGTCCTGCCGTTGCCCGTCTGCACTTCGTCCGCGATGAGCAGGATGTCGCGCTCCTTGCAGAACGCTTCCAATTCGCGCACGAACTGTCTGTCCAGCGGATTCACGCCGCTCTCGCCCTGAATGGGCTCTATGATCACCGCGCAGGCGGTCTCGTCCGCCTCTTTGCGGATGCTCTCCATGTTCGGCTCCGCGTATCCCACGCCCGGCACGAACGGCCCGAAATAGCGGTGGAAGGCGTCCTGCCCCGTCGCGGTGAGCGTGAACAGCGTCCTGCCGTGGAAGCTGCCTTTGAGGGACACGATCTTCGCTCTCCCCTCGCCGTAACGGTCGAAGGAGTACTTTCTTGCCGCCTTCATGGCGCATTCGTTGGCTTCCGCGCCCGAATTGCCGAAGAACACGCGCTTCGCGCCCGTGCGCTCGCACAGCATTTCCGCCAGGCGGGACTGCGGTTCCGCATAGTAATAATTGCTGACGTGCTGGATCCTGTTGAGCTGCGCGATGACAGCCCGCTTCCACTCTTCGTCGTTCACGCCGAACGAATTGACGGCGATCCCCGAGCCGAAGTCGATATATTCCTTTCCGTCCGCGCCGTAAAGGGTCGCGTTTTTGCCGCCCGTAAATGCGACGGGATAGCGCGAATACGTCTCCGCGATATATTCCCCGTCCAGGCGTTCGATTTCCCGTAATTCCATGATACACCCCTTTAATCGTAAAAAAGACTGATTTTCAAAAAATCAGTCACCTTTTACAAACATTGTCCCCATGCCTTCGTCCGAAAGAAGTTCGAGCAAAATGGAATGGTCTACCCGACCGTCCGTGATGAACACGCGGTTGACGCCGCGGCGGATGGCCTCTTTGCAGCAGTTGATCTTGGGAATCATCCCGCCCGAGATGATGCCCTGCTTGATGAGAGAAGGAATGTCCGAAACATATACCTTTTTGATGAGGCTGTTCTCGTCGTCCTTGTTCTCGAGAAGTCCGCGGATGTCCGTCATGAGAATGAGGCTCTCCGCCTTCAGTGCGCCCGCGATGGCGGACGCCGCCGTATCGGCGTTGACGTTGTAAATGC
>CALVLH010000028.1 GCA_944336975.1 uncultured Clostridia bacterium | reverse complement strand
TCAATATTTTTCAAATTGTGTACGCACGCGCCGCGCACACGGATCGCTTTGACCTGCATGAAACGCTCCTCCGAACAAGAGAATTATAGCACTTTTCCCCGCGATACGCAATCATACAGGACAAGGCATACGCTTTTTGTCCTTTGCAGCACCGCCCGTACGCCCCTCGGCGCAATTCCCGTACTATGAAAAAACCATCCATGCGGACGGTTTTTTCTTAGAACGGATCGCTACAATACGTTCACAAAATACAATCATTCCATAAAAAGAGGCAAGTTTCCTTGCCTCTAAATTTATTTTCGTGTCTTGTAATAGAAATGGTTACCGAGAAATAAAGAAATAACAAAAAGAATTATGATCCACCAATTCCCATACACCTTTGTGTCTGTGATAAATCCGTATGCCGCCAAATAACCGGAAATAACCAAGGGCAATGAAATGAACAATGCGGATAAAAGCGCATACAATTTTCGTCTGTTTTTGGGGATCGGACCGATCACCAACTCGGGTTGCACTTTCAGTTTTTCGTATATGGTTTCCAGAAATGTCTCTAAACGGAAGTCCTCTTCATATCCGCAATAGATCACACTCTGATCGAAGGCTTTTACTCTTTTATTTGTGATCTTCACCCCGGGATATAATACATAGAAATATCCCGCTTCCGAAAAGCACATAATGGCAGAAAGATTATAATACTTGACTACTATCTGGAAATCATTCCCCCACCTACGAAGATTACAATAAAACTCTGTATCGTAAAACAAGTATTTGGACAAAAGCCGCGCCGCCTCGCCGTCCGCATACGCCTTGAGGATCTTGTCCAAATAAGAATATTCACCCTCCGGTTTGGACGCCAGATATTTTGCAAGCCTTTTCTTCCCCATAACCGTCTCCGAAGCCGTTTCCATCATTATAACCGACGCCGAACACGTTTTCAATATGTCGCGTCAAATTTCCAATGTAATATCGTTCCATCCTTGTATCCCACATTTTTCTGATATTTGCATCCCTTATTCAATGCTTCCTTATACTCTGCATAAAGTGTTTCCAAAACGATGGGATCGCTGCCGCGTTGTTCTTTCTCACAGTCAAAATAACAAAAAACCATGAAAAACCGCATTGTTTTTCATGGTTTTTTCTTGCAGCCTTTTCGTCTGCAATCATGGAGCTTCTGGCCGGACTTGAACCGGCGACCTATTGATTACGAATCAATCGCTCTACCGACTGAGCCACAGAAGCATTGCTCGCACATCGCACAAAGCTTATTTATTATATGAGAAAAACGCGAAAAATGCAAGCGATTTTAGGGGCATTTTCATATTTTTTTCTTACGGGGGACAAAGAGCTTCATATGGCGGGGCAAAACCTCGATCGTAAGATCGCCTCGCATCCCCTCCTCGCCGTCGAGATCCCATACGACGTCCTCCTCCGTCGCGATCGTAAAGTGCGATCCCGAAAAACGGAGGATATTTTTCCCCTTCCCCTCGGCAAGCATCATGGCGGCGATGGAGCCGTACGCGCCCATACGCTGCCAGAACCTGGGACGGCGGACCTGACGGATGAGCGCCAGTTCGATCTTCCCGTCGCACATACTCCCTGCGGCATTGGCACGGAACCCCGCGACCGAACGCCCGTTCATCGCAAGCAGCAGCACGCCGTCGCATTCCGTGACCGATCCGCTGCCGTTCACCCTGACCGGAAAAACGCGCAATTTCATCTCGTGGAGCAGCACTTCGACGGCATAGGCGAGAATGCCGAGTTTTTTCTTGAGCGCGGGGCTCGTCGCGTACGTCGCGTGCGTGAAAGCGCCCGCCGCGGCGATATACACGGCATACCGTTCCCCGTTGAGCCGCATGACGTCCAACGCTTCGCTCCTTCCCTCCAAAATGACGTTGAGCGCCCCGCGGATATTGCGCGGGATACCGAGCGAACGGGCGGTATCGTTGGTCGTTCCGCCGGGGATATAGCCGAGCTGCACGCGGCGCTCGCCGATCCCCTGCAGGACGAGGTTGAACGTCCCGTCCCCGCCCGAAAAGATGATGGCGTCATATTGGTCCGCGCCTTCACGGGCGCGCGCCTCCATGTCCTCGGCGCTCTTTGTCGCAGCGATATCCACTTGCGCGTACCGCTCCGAGAGCCTCGCCGAAATATAGGAAAGTTTTTTTTCGATCCTGCGTTTTCCGCTGTTCGGATTATAGAGAAACAGGCACTTCACGAGACGCGCCTCCGTCTGCGGAGGATGTCCCCCTCCTGCAGCGCCGCATCCGTCACGAAGGAATAGACGCCCTGCACCAGCTTGGCGTCCGCACAGGGCGCGCCCCCTTCATCCCTGAGATCGGCGAGGACGACCGTCGCGCCGAATACGGAGGGCGAGACCGCCTCCAGCGCCTCATCCGCATAAAAACGGTTGCGCATTTCCACATACGTCCTGCCGTTTTCCCGACCGCGGACGACGGCAACGAACTCGCACGTCCCCGGGATCTGCGAGCCCGAACAATGCACAGTCTCGCGGTTTTCCCCGAAGGCGTACGCGGTCGTGTAGGCGCGGTGATCGACGCAGGCGAGCTCCCTTCCGAGCGCCGCCCGATCCCCGCCGTCGAGGATGCGGCGATAGGTGTTGACGACGGTCGCGAGATAGTACTCGCTCTTCATGCGCCCTTCGATCTTGAAGGAGGAGACGCCCGCCGCGGCAAGCTCCGTAAGGTGCGCGCTCATGTTGAGATCCTTGCTGTTGAGCAGGTATGTCCCCCTGCCGTCCTCCTCGAGATCGCACCACGCGCCGTCCGTGCCGCCCTGCACGCGGTAACTGCGCCTGCACGCCTGCACGCAGGCGCCGCGGTTGGCGGGACGCCCGTCGAGATAGTCCGAAAGATAGCATCTGCCGCTGTACGAGATGCACATGGCGCCGTGGACGAACGTCTCCAGTTCCAGATCGGGGACCTGCGCATGGATCTCGGCGATCTCCGCGACGGAGAGTTCGCGCGCGAGAACGACGCGGCTCGCCCCGAGCGAGGCATACGCTCTGCACGCCTCCGCATTGGTAACGTTCGCCTGCGTGGAGATATGCACCTGAAGCCCCGGCGCCGCGCGCCTGCACACAAAGAGCGCGCCGAGATCGGAAACAAGGACGGCGTCCGCGCCCATTTCCGCAAGCGCCGCAAAGTAGGAAGACAATTCCTTCATGTCTGCGTTGCGCGCAAAAATATTGGCGGCGACGTACACTTTTTTGCCCAACGTATGCGCAAGACCGATCCCGTCGGCAAGTTCTTCCCGCGTAAAATTATCGGAAAACGCGCGCAGCGAAAAGTTCTTCCCGCCCGCGTATACGGCGTCCGCGCCGAAGTGCAGCGCGCACTTGAGTTTTGCAAGGCTGCCCGCAGGCGCCAAAAGTTCAGGCTTCATGGTTCTCCTCCCGTTGCACAATCCGGGCGATCTCCCGCGCGGTCTCCTCCGCACTCAGGCCGTCCGTCGCAAGCTTGATGCTCCCCATGTCCTGCGCGTAGAAAGGCAGGTAGGCAATGGAGCGTGCGATCACGTCCTCGTCACGAAGTCCCGCCGCGACGTCCCCGCGCAGGCGGGCAGCGACCGTCTCGGGCGAGGCGGTCAACGTAAACCGAGCGACCGCAGTATTCCCGAGGGACAGGCGCGCAAGAATACTCTCCGCGATCTCCCGCCGCTGCATCACCCAGCAAAAGACGACGTTTTGGACGTCCTCGCAGGCAAGGTAGCCGTGCAATATCGTCACAATGTGATCGATGACGCGCCGCTTGCTCTCCTCCGTGACAGAAAACGGATAGACATTCCAGCACCAGTCGCCGTCCAGCAGCGCGCAGGCAGGCAGCAATCGCTGCACCTGCCGGGAGACGGCGCTCTTGCCGACGCCCATCGCGCCGTTGATCATGATGAGCCGCTTCATGATGCGCGCTCCTTTCTCGCCACGGCGAGCCCCTTCCCGACAGGCAGGACAGTCGCCGCGAAATCCCCGTCCGCCTGCAAATCTTGCAAAAACTCCTCGATATGCTGCGCGAGCATCTTGCGCTTTTTGGGGACGCCGCTTGAGAAGAGCAGGACGTCGTCCGCGCACAGCACGCCGCCCGCGTGCAGCAGACGCTTGCAGTCAGGCAGGAAACGGCGGTACTGCACTTTGGCGGCATCGAGAAAGATGAGATCGTACGCGTCCTCCAGGCAGGGCAGAATGTCCGCCGCATCTCCCTCGAGAAGGGTCACGCGATCCGAGACGCCGAACAGATCAAAATTCTCCCGTGCCGCAGCGATGCGCGCGGGTTCGCGCTCGATGGTCGTGATGCGGGCGTCTGTAGCAAGCAACAACGCGGCGGACGTGAGTCCCCTGCCCGTTCCGATTTCGAGAATGCGCGCGGCGTTGATGCGCTCCGCCTCCGAAATGAGTACGGCGAGAACGTCGTCCGAAGTTGTGGGGTCGCGCTCCGAAAGCGCCGCCGCCCGAAGCCCGCCGAGCAGCTCCTGTTCCGTCATATCTTTCTCCGAAAAGGACGG
>CALVLH010000027.1 GCA_944336975.1 uncultured Clostridia bacterium | reverse complement strand
CACGCCGTCGAACAGATCACTCTTTCTCCGCGCGACGCATACGGCGTCCGCGCCGTGCGCGCGGAACAGTTCCGCCGCCGCCTTTCCGATCCCCGCCGTCGCGCCCGTGACGACGACGACCTTGCCTTGCAAACCGTTTTTCATGTTTCCGCTCCGTTTTTTTTCCATTATACACGGGAAGAGAGAAAAAAGGCAACCGTTGCGCGGCAAAAGGGAGAGAAAACTGCAAAAATACATCTTGACGAACGGGAAAGTTGATGATAAAATAAACATATTGAGAGATTTTGTCGCGCGCGGGCGCGCGTTCTGCGGGACGCGGCGGAAAAGATTTTTTACTTTTTGCGAGAACAGAGCCGTTTGCGGCTTTGAAAAGCGCGGTACGCATCGGACAGACTCATGGAGGAAGCGCGATGAATATTGGTGAGATATTAAGTGAGATCGGAAGCGGGTTAGCGGCGGTCGGGAGCGTGGCGCTCGCGTATGGCGCGACCATGGTCATCTATTTCTTTTTGAACAGGTCGGTCGTCCATAAGCGGCTGTTCGCCGAAACGTGCGTGATCCTCTTCGCACTGGTCGTCAGTACCGTCATGCGCTTCGCCGTGCTGTGCGCGAGCGGGGCATTGGACGGCGACAGGGATATTCTTCGCACCATTTACGAGGCGATCGGCGGGTTTACCTTCGAGAGCGCGGAAATCCCCGAAGGCACGGCGGCGCCCTGGTGGATGCAGACGATGTTTTACGGCTCCGTCCTCTATGTCGGGCTCGTCGCGCTGAGCGTGATCAGCGCGCACATCAGTTACGAAGCATACAGTTATTGCATTTATCGCGCCGTATACCGCATCTTCCTGCTCAACGGCCTTTGCCGCAGGGATGTTTACATCTTTTCTTCCGCAACGGAGGATACCCTGCTTTTGGCGAACGACATTGCCAAGACGTATCGCAATCGGGACAAGAGCCTCAAAGGCAGGCGGTGCATCATCATCTTTGCGGGAAACGAACTGGAACCGTTCGACCGTAAAAACGAGATCCACCGCGCCATCGCGGGACACGGCTATTTTTACTTTTCCTTCCTCAAACACAAAGAGAAGAGAAAGGAAAAATCGCTCGTCGCGCGGCTGGGGCTCAAAACAAATTTCACGCGCAACGGACTCAACATGAAGAAGCGCATCTGCATTTTCGCCATGAAGCTCAACAGCAAGCTCTCGGGCGAAGAGGCAAAAAACAGCGATTTCGTGTTCGACGACATGGACGCCGTCCTGCGCAGGCTGGATCTTGGTTCCGTCATCGGGGGAAACGGCAAACGGCAGATCATCGAATATTATATCCTCGCCGACGAGGAGATCAATTACGAGTTTTACGAACGCAGGCGTTCGTCGGCGGTTAGCGATTTTCTGGAAGCGTTGCGGGACGAAAATGCTCCGGGAAAGGCGCGCGGCATTCGGAAAAAACAAAAAAAGGCGCTCTCCGCTTATCTGGACGGAACAGAGGGCGACGAAAAGGCAAAGGAAAGGGAAGACAGGCTCCGCGCCTTGGAAAAAAAGATTGCCTATGGGTTCCAGCTCCACGTCTTCAGCGAAGCGCTCCTTTCCTCGCACGATCTCGTCATCCGCCGCACGAGAAAATTCGAGCGGGAAGACGAGCTTCGCCCGAGAGGGGGCGCGGAAGATCCGATCGGTCAGGGATGGGAGGAGAGCCTGTTCCGCGCCGACGAAGAGACGGAGGAATACCGCGTTCTCGTGCTCGGGTTCGGCAAAATGGCGCAACAGGCGATGAATGCTCTCTTCGCGAATACCGCTTATGTGGACCGCAATTTCGTACCCTCCCGCTTCGTCGCGGACGTGTACGACCGCGCCGTCGACGAAAGGGCGGGGCTGTTCGGCTATATGCATCCGCTCTATCATTGTTTCGACAGTATGCATTCGCTCCCGCCCCGACCGCTGAAAGAGCTCGACGAAGCGGTCGCGCATGGCGCAAAGCCGCACGAGCACGCAAAGGGCTCTTCGTCGGGGAATAAGGAGATCGTCCGCTGCTGTCCCACGACGGCGCACAGGAGCCTCTACGCGAAGTACCGCAAAATGTGCGGGGGAGGCGGCAACGGTCCTGACTGCGAGGGCGAAGTGGAAAAATACATGGCGTTCCCGTATGTGTGTTTTCATCTTACCTCCTGTTTCGACGTGCGTTTCATGCAGATGCTCGATACGATGGATCCCGTCGCAGGAAAGCCGCGCATCCGCGCCTGCATCATCTGCTTCGGCAACGATGAGGACAATATCCTCATGGCGAACGCGTTCATCGACGATTACAAGCATGATAAATTCGTCTGTCCCAAAGAGCAACGGGGCGGAAAAGAACGTCCGTTCGTCATTTACGTCCATATCCGCGACGAAAAGAACTATTCCCGTCTCAACTGGACGGATCGGGACGAAGAGGAGTTTGGCTATCGCCTGTTCGTCATTCCGTTCGGCAATCGGGAGTCCATCTATTGCTATCGCCGTCTCATCGACGAGCGCAAACCCGCGCTGTTCAACTATCTCTACGCGCAGGTCCAGAGCGGAATGCTCGAAACGGGGGAAGGAGATCCTTCGCTCCGCACGGTCGATTGGGTGAGCAATTTGCTCGAAAACAAGCTCACGAAGCAGGAAGCGATCGATCGGATCCGCTCTTTTCAGGCGACGATCAAGGCAGATATGCGCGGACGGGAGGAGAAAAAAACGCGTCAAATGCGCGACGTGAACGAAGTCAGACAGCAATGGATGACGCAGCCGGCATTCCATCGGGAATCCAATTTTTCGGCTTCCGTCTATTCCGTTCATTTTGCGAAACATCTCCGTTCTTTTTTGCGCAACGGGGAAACGGATTGCGGGCAGGTCATGCGGCGGCTCATTTGCCTGGAAAAGACGCGATGGTGTCGATACCACATGGCGAACGGCTGGACGTATGCGTCTCTTCCTGCGGGCGAAGACGAAGAGACGGGCTATAAGATCCGTCGCGCCGCCAAAGAGCACGAAGGGCTTCACAGCTATCAGCTTTGGGCGCCGAAGGAATTCGTTCATCAGGTGTACGACTTCGTCAACGTGCTGTGCGGGAACATCCAGGATGAGTACGACCGCGAAGCGCGCAGTTTGCCGTGCAAGCCGGAGAGGAAGAAAAAGCGGAAGAAACCGCACGCGAAGATCGGAAAGCCCGTCGGGAAGGAAGAGACCGTAAGCTCGACGGAGCAGAGCCCTGTCGGGAAGAAAGAGACTGCAAGCGGGACGGAACAGAGCCCCGCCGCGGAAGGAAACGGAGCGCAACAGGCACAACAGAAAGGCGAATGATGATCGCTTAACGGGCAGAGCTCCCGTCGGGATGACCGGCGGGAGTTTTTTTATATAAATTTTCCCGCATTTTGCGAAAACGCGCGCAAGCGGGGCGTTCTTTGTCATGTAACGGGCAAGCGTGTGACATGAATATTTCGGAAACCAATCGCAGCATCGGCACGGTCTTTTGCATCGACGACACGAAAGGCATGACATCGTTTATCAAAAACATAAAATCATGATGCTTTGCGGTTTCTGATGACGCCTTCTGCCGAAAAGATACGGTATTGACAGAAGAGAGGGAATATCATATAATAAAAGCGTATTTGCGGCGCGTTCGCGAAAGAGCGCGTTGCAGGGAGAAGAGATGAAAAAGAAAACGCTTTGCTGTGTATTGTTCTTCGTTGCGTTGCTTTTGGCGGCGCTTACGGGTTGCGCCGATCTGAACGTCAATTTCGTGATCGCGTTCGAAAGCAACGGCGGGACGCCTTGCGAGGAGATCCGTTCGCAAGACGCGGCTTCCGTCCGCATCCCCGACGATCCCGTCCGCGAGAATTACGTCTTTGCGGGCTGGTATTGGGACGACGGCGTCTGGGAAGAACCGTTCACCCTCAATTCTCTCCTCGACGTTCCCGTCTCCGAGCGCATGGAGATCGTCGTCTATGCGAAGTGGGAAGGCGCGGAATATAATGTTGTCCTGAAGGTCGGGGAGGAGGAAATGCGGACGGTCACGGTGCGTTACGGCGAGCCGTATTCCCTGCCCATCCCCGAACGGACGGGCGAGACCTTTGCCGCGTAGTGTTGCCGCGACGGAGAAGAAGAGGTCGTCCTGACCGACGAAGAGGGAAACAGCCTAAAAAATTACCTGTTTTCGGGCGATGCGGAGGTTTACGCAAAGTGGAAGACGGGCGGCGTCCTGCTCTCCTTTGACAGTTGCGGAGGGAATGCCGTAAACGGCAAGAAGGTATGGCAAGGCGAAACGTTCGGAACGCTTCCTCTGCCCGTTCGCACGGGCTATGCCTTCGACGGTTGGTATACCGAGGCGGAAGGGGGAGAGAAAATCGTCGGCAACGACACCGTGGAATTTACAGACGACGCCGTCCTCTACGCGCATTGGACGCCGAATCGCTATACCGTCTCTTTCGACGGCAACGGAGCGATCTCGGGGGAGATGGAGGACTTGTCGCTGACTTACGGGACGGAGCAGGCGCTTCCCGCAAACGGTTATTTGAAAACGGGATATCATTTCGTCGCATGGACCGCGGCAGGCGCGGACGGCGAAGAGGAGAGATATTCGGACGGGGAGACCGTCCTCAATCTTGCGACGGAAGGGAAGATCGTCCTCACGGCGCTGTGGGAAGCCAACGTCTATTCGGTGCGCTTCGACGGCAACGGCGCGACGGCGGGTGAGATGGAGGATCAGCCGATGCTCTACGACCGCGCGGAACCGCTCGACGAAAATGCTTATCAGAAAACGGGCTATTCCTTCGAGGGCTGGCAGTGCGGGGACATAACGTATCGGGACGGCGCGGAAGCGCTCAATCTCACGGCGGAGAAAGACGCGGTCCTGGTGTTCAGGGCGATATGGGAACCGATCCGCTATACGGTTTATTTTGACGGCAACGCCGCCGACGGCGGCGATATGCGGCAGGATGTGTTTACGATGACTTACGACGAGCCCGCCGTTCTGCCCGATTGTAAATTCACGCGGACGGGGTATCGTTTTGCGCGGTGGTTCTACTGGGACGCGACCGAGGTCCGCTTCGCCGAAGACGGCGCGGAAGTCATCAATCTGACCGCAAACGCGCCCGAAGTCTGCCTGACCGCAGAATGGGTGCCCATCGAATATACCATCGCTTTCGATGCGAACGGCGCGGACTCCGTCAACGTGCAGTCCGTCGTCGCGAAATACGACGAGGACATCCGACTTCCGACGGAAGGATTTGAAAAGAGCGGCTATACCCTTCTGTGCTATACGTTCGGGGACGAGATCTTTATGAACGGGGCATGGGTATCCTCGCTTACGGACAAAGAGGAGACCGTCACCCTGCAAGTGCAGTGGCTGTACGATTTTTCGGGCAGCGGACAGAAGGAGGATCCTTATCTGATCGACGGGAAAGAGGCGTTCCTCTCCGTCGACGAGCTGATGCTCAAATGCCTGAAAGAAGGGACTGCCTGTCACCTGCGCATGACGGCGGACGTCGATCTGGAAGGCGCGTCCGTCCAGCCTTTCGATCGGTACGGGTTGCGCTTTTCCGACGTTTTCGACGGAAACGGGCATACCGTGTCCGACTTCTGCATGAACGGCGACGGGGAAACCCGTTTCGGACTGTTCGGTTTCAACATCGGCACGATCTGCGATCTGACGATCTCTTCCGCGAAAGTGACGCTCGATTCCGCGAATGCCGAGGCGGGCGTGCTCGTGGGAAGAAACGAAGGGCGACTGCTTCGCTGTGCCGTCGTTGACAGCGAGCTCTCCTTCGGCGGCGACGCGGAATATATGTCCGCGTCCTGTCTGGGATTGCTCGCCGGGAGACTCTTGCAGAGTTCCGATACGCCTCAGGATTACATCGTTGCGTCCTGCTATACGTCAGGGAAGATCTGCGCGGAACACGGAGCGGATTCCCTGCGCGTGGGCGGTCTGGCGGGGGACGCCACGCAGACGCTCTTCGGCTGTTATTCTACGGCGCAGATCATCCTCGGCGACGTTCCCGAGGCATTTGCGGGCGGACTTGTCGGCTATCTCGGCATCATGGGGCTTCAATCGGGGAATCTTTCGCAGTGCTTTGTCGCGGGCGGGATCGACGTCCGAGGCGCCGCATCCGGTTCGGCGAAGGCGGGAGATCTGGCAGGCGGCGCATATACCGATCATGGAATAGAAAGCTGTTACCGTTCGGACGTATTCTCTGTCTTCGGGGCGCAGGCGTCCGATACGGTGAATTATGCGGAGCTTGCGGCGGACTCGGATCTGCGCAGTGCGTCCTGGCGGGAAGAACATCTCCCCGCGATGTGCTCCTGCGGCTGGGCGAATACGGACGGGGAATATCCCCGTTTCGGCGAGACGACATATCCCGCCGCGATCGAGATCTCTTCCGCGGAGGAGTTGGCGGCATATTCGGGCGGCAGGATGGTGGGAAATTTTGTCCTCACCGCCGACATATCCCTCGCGGGAACGGAGTGGCGCCCCGCCCTTCTGCTCGGCAGTTTTGACGGCGACGGGCATACCGTGTCCGACCTTTCGATCGCCGTCGGCGCAGACGGCGCGATCGGATTTTTTGCCGTAAACTACGGCAGCGTGACCGATCTTGCGCTGAAAGACGTCACCGTGCAGGCGACGGTTTATTCGTCCGTCACGGGCGGCATGATCGCGGCGGTGAGTTACGGCCCCGTGACGCGTTGCGTCGTTACGGGAAGCGCGGAGGTGTCCGCAAAGGCGGGAACGGCGATGTTCGGCGGTATCGTCGGCATTCTGAACAACGCGACGATCGCGATGTGTCATTGCGACGTCGCTTTGGACATCGAGGTCGCGGGCACGGTCGTCGTCAACGGGATCGTCGGGCAGTTGTCGGGCGGAGCGGTCGAGCAGTGTTACAGCCTGGGCGAACTTCGCGCCTCGGGAACTTCGGGAGGCGTATGCGGCATCGCTTCTTCCGCCAATCTTAGCTTTTCGCTCTGCGACATCGTCACCTCCGAGTCCGTTTGGGCGGAACGCTCCACGGTCAACGCGTCCTCCTGCCTGACGGGGCAGATCGCATTCGGCGCGAAAACGCAGAAGGTGAACGGGCAGGTCCTTACGATCCTGACGACGCAGCAGCAGAAATATATCCGCGCCGCGGCGATCTTCGTGCAGGCAGAGTTCCAGGAGGAGGAACTGTTCTTAGGACAGTTCGTCTCCGAAGAAGATCTCGCCCAAAATCCCGCCAACGCCTGGATCGTGCAGGACGGCGCTTTGCCGATATTGTATTACGAAGCGTAATTTCCCGAAGGCGGAGGGTTCCGCCGCGACGGATAAAGCGGGGATCTCCCGCAAAGGAGAAAAGATGTTCGAGCTTTCCCGTTTGAGCGAATACAGGGAGGGGAACCGCCTGGAAGCGAAGCTCGCGCTCGGCGGTTTGCCGCACAGCATCTGGGAGACGTATTCCGCGTTTGCCAATACGTCGGGCGGGATCATCCTGCTCGGCGTGGAGGAGCGCGCGGACGGCTCTCTGCGCGCGGTCGACCTTCCCGCGCCCGAAAAACTGGTCGACGAGTTTCTCGAACTGCTTTCCGATCGCGATCGGGTGAGCGCGAATATCCTCTCAGACGAGGATGTCCGCATACAGAGCTCGGGCGGGAAACGGGTGATCGTCATCCGCGTGCCCGCGGCGGGGAAACGCCGTCCCGTCTATATCGGGCGGGATAAGTACGTCGGCACCTATCGCCGCGACGGCGACGGGGACTGGCGATGTTCGAAAGAAGAGGTGGACGGCATGACCGCGCAGAGCGAAAAGGAGCGCGGCGTCGAGGAGGGTGAAGCATGAAACGGTGCAGGATCACGGTCATGAGAAAGGCGCGGTACGACGATCTCATCGAGCGGTACGAGAATCCTCTGACCGACGCCTGCGGCTTGCGGGAAGGGCAGATCTTTTTCTCCGAAAGGGGCGAAATGCCGCAGGGCTTCTGTCCCGACGCCTGGAAAACGCTTTCGCCCTTCGTGATGGCGCTCTCGCACGGCGCGGAAGATCTGTACGACGGATGGATGAAAGACAAGCGATCTGCCATGCTCTCCTGCAACGACGGGTTCCGTCCCGTCAGTTTCCTGGTCGAAGCCATAGAGTAACCAAAGAACGCCCCGACGGCCGTCGAGGCGTTCTTTATCTGCATGAAGCCCCGCTTTCGGGCAGAAAAGCGCACGTCGGGCATACGATCGGGACAAGAGGGACGAAGCGGGAAAGTAAAGCAAAATGTTGAAAATTCATTTTTTGCGACAGAAAAAAACAGAAAAACGCCGGAATTGTCTGTGTATGAAGGACCGCGCTTGACAAGACAGCGTGAAAGCCTTATAATAGGGGAAACAAAGCGGCTATGCCGCTTTTTTCGGACGCAAATCGCTCGGACTTTTACCGACGGGGAGAATGGGAAAACGGAGGGCGCCATGAAAAGAAGATGGTGGATCATTACGTTGTTGGCGGCAGGGCTCTGCGTGCTCTTGTCGTCTTGTATCAATGTCGAAGAAAATGAAACGCAGACATATACCGTGACTTTTCTCAGCGAGGGAACGACGTACGACGTCAAGGAGTATTTTGCGGGGATGAACGTGGAATTCCCCGATACGGATCCCGTCAAGGACGAAGACGACGCTTATACCTATCGTTTCCAAGGATGGAGCAGGACGGAAAACGGAAATGCCGAAGAAGAGGGGGCGGTCGTCAATGCGGACATGACCTATCATGCCGTTTTCGTCGCGCAGCCCAAACAGCCGGAAACGGTGACTTATACCGTGACCTTCCTCGACGGCATCACGGGCGAAGTGCTCAAAACGGAGAAGGTGGAAAAGGGCAAGGACGCCCTTCCGCCCGAGGCGCCCGTGCATCGCGGCTATACCTTTGCGAAGTGGAGCGGAGATTATACCAACGTCACTGCCCGTGTCGACGTGACGGCAACGTATGAAAAGAACAGCTATGTGCTGGTACGCAACTATCTCGGCAAATCGCTGTCCGAGACGCTTTTCTTTGGCGACGATATTTCTCTCGCCTCGATCGAATCCCCGCAGGGACTGCGTTTCGACGGTTGGTATACCTCGGAGACGTACGAGCAGACGGTTGAGGAAGCGTATCCCGACGGAATGCCCGCCGCGGACGAGAGCGGGACGCTGGACATCTATGCGAAATATTCCTTCGATTTCGGTTCCGCGTCCCTTTCCCTGCCTCAGACCGCCGTTTACGGCGGCGATCCCGTGCGCGTGCAGACCGCGACGTATCCCGACATCGTCTACTCCTTCGAATGGAGCGATACGGACGGGGAGTGGCTCGATCTTCTTTCAACGACGGAATTTTTCTTCCGCCGCGCGGGCGAACAGACCGTATCCGTGCGCGTCACGGCGGATTATGCCGACGGTGCGTTCACGCAGTGCGGCGTGATCTCACAGACGGTCACGGTCGCGAAGCGTGCCCTGACGGTGGGGCTGGAACTGGAAAGCGATACGATCGTCTACGGCGCCGCGCCGCGGGCGAGCGTGACATACGACGGGTTCTACGGCAACGAAGAGGAAGAACTGACGAAGGACGTGAAAGTCGTATATCTCCTCGGGGAAGAGCGCTTCGACGGAAGCAAGCTCTCGGCGGGGAGCTATACGGTCACGCCGGAAGGCGCGGACTTTGCGAACTATGAATATATCCTGCCCGAAAAGAGTCTGACGGTGCAAAAGGCGGCGCTGACGGTGAAGGTCGCCGCAGACGGGTTCACTTACGGGGGAAGCGCGGCTCCGTCCGTGTCGTTCGAGGGCTTTGTATACGGCGAGGGCGAAAACGTATTGGGCGGCTCGCCCGTCTTTGACTATCGGAAGGGCGGCGCGGAATACGCGGAAGAGCGGTTCACGGCGGGCGAATACGAGGTATCCGTCTCGGGATATGCCTCGGACAATTACGAGATCGCATATACGGGCGATACGTTTACGGTCGCAAAGAAGAGCGCGAGCGCGACTTTGACGGCGGAAAACATCACTTACGGCGAAGCGGCGCAGTTCGGCTTTGCCCTTACGGGCGTGGTCGAAGGGGACGAGGCGAAATTTGTTCCCGCATATTCGGTGACGAAGGGCAGGGAAAGCGTATCGGCGGAAAAACTCGGCGCGGGCAAATATTCCTTGACGGCGACGTTTGCGGACGGATATGTCGCGGCGAACTACGAACTGAGCGTGACCGCAGCTTCCTTCACGGTCGCAAAGGCGGCGCT
>CALVLH010000026.1 GCA_944336975.1 uncultured Clostridia bacterium | reverse complement strand
CATTAGTGCATCTTTCGATGCTTCGAATTTTTTGCCTTACGTACTTGTGTCACAATTTCCTCTTTGAAGAAATTGCTTCACTTCGTCTTTGCTATGCAGTTGTCAATCTTCGTTTTTCCTTCAAAAGAAGGGCTTTTTCGGAGAAAAAGCAAGCTGTCTCATCGACAGCTTTTACATCTTAACACTTATCTTTTATTAAGTCAAGCGTTTTTCGAAAAAAAATCGAGAAATTTTACTTTTTTTGCGGGGATTTTTTCCCTTTTCTCTCTATCATTATATATATAGGAAAAGAAGGCGCAAAACACACAAGATATGGAAAAACGACGCGCGCCGCGCCCTCAAATACAGGGCGCGGCGCGCGATCTTTTCATTTGCGTCGGCGCGCGTTTCAGCGACAGCCGCCGCAGGTCTTGCAGTTTCCCGAACATTTTTTGACGGGCTTTCCCGTAGCGGAATACATCTCGCCCGAATAATCGCGTTCCGTCTCGCCGCCGCAGTCGGGGCAGACGACGGGAACGTCGAACTTTGCAACGAGCTCTTCAAATTTCTTTCCGCACGCCTTACAGCGATATTGCAGGATCGGCATCACTCGCCCCTCCGTTTCTTTTTCTTCAGCTTGGGCGTCTTGATGCGGATGGAATTGGTCATGCGGATGAGGAAATACGAGCTGACCGCCGTCGCCACGACGGATAACGCGATGACGATCCAGAAGCCCGCGCTGCTGTTTTCAAACGGGACCTGCACGTTCATGCCCCACCAGCTCGCGATCAGCGTCGGAATGGTGATGATGATGGTGATGACCGTCAGGAGTTTCATAACGATGTTGACATTGTTGGAGATGACGGAGGCAAAGGCGTCCATCGTCCCCGAAAGAATATCGCGGTAGATGTTACACATCTCCACCGCCTGACGCATTTCAATGGCGACGTCGTCGAAGAGGTCTTTATATTCCTCGTTCTGAGAGATGACGGGCAGGCGCTCCATCTTGTTGAACACGCCGATGTTCGCGCTCAAAGACGTGGAATAATAGACGAGGGAGTTCTCCAGATCGAGCAACTGGATGAGTTCCTTGTTCTTCATGGAGCGGTGCAGTTCCGCCTGCACGCGCAACGATTTTTTATCGATCTGGCGCAGGTTGGAGAGAAATTTTTTCGCGTTGCCCATCATAAACGTGAGGATGAACAGCACGGGTTTGCGCGTATCCACGGGCGTGCGGTTGGAGATAAAGTCGCCGAGCACGGGATTGCCGCGCAGGGAGACGGTGACGATGCACTTGGAATTGTGGATGAGCGCGATAGGGATAGTCTCGTAAGTATCGCCGTCGTCCGTATCGCGGATGGTCGGGGTATCGACGAGAAAGAGCGTACAGTCCTCGTCGCGCTCGAACCGCGCGGTCTCCTCTTCGTCGAGCGCGGCTTTGAGCATCTCTTCGGGAACGCCCGTCGCCGCGATCGCGTCCTCCACTTCGTCGTCGGTGGGATTGACCAGATCCACCCAGCATCCCTCTTCAAATTCGGGAAGGCGCGTCATGCGCTTCTTTTCGTCCAATTTGAAAAACTTGATCATAAGCATTTCCGCCTTTTGTTGATTTTGCCGCTTTGCGGCAACAAAAAAACGCACAGAAAACGATCTGTGCGTCGGAAATGCTCACTCGGCGGCGTGAAAGATCACCCGCGCGGAAGTTCTGCGGATCGACAGCACAGATGATATTCCGTTGTGACAACACATCGGTTGTTTGGGGCTGCGTCCATTTCGAACTCCTTTTTTTGTTTCGTTCCTATATTATAACCGCTCGTTTGGCTTTTGGCAACTGTTTTGCGAAAGAAATTTCAAATTACGCAAGCCCCGTCCACAAACGAGGCGAAAAATCCCTCCGTATCCGTTCCCGCGCGGGAAAAACAGGCGATCATATCCTCCGGCGACGCCATGCGGAAGCAAAAACTGTCGTAATATCCGCGCAATCCCGCAAGGAACTTCTTCTCCCCGACGGACGAACGCAATCTGTCGAACAGGATCATGCCCTTATTATACGCAATGTTCCAGTATTCATACTCGCCCGAAAAATCGGTCAGCGGGCGCGACATGGACGTATCCGCCTCGCCGTGGAGCTGCTGCATGACGGAAAAATAAGAACGGTAAGCCTTTTCCGCCGAGGCGACCAGCTCCTGCCGCGACAACCCGTACTGAGGATATGCCTCGAAAAAGAGCGCGCAGGAAAATTCCGCAAGCCCTTCGTCCATCCAGGCGTGGCGGAACTGATCGTTCCCGACGGCGGCATACCACCACTGATGCGCCGTTTCGTGCACCGTCGCGCGGACGACGGCGTCACTTTGCAAATCGGAGGAGACGGAGGCGATCATGGAATATTCCATGCCGCCGTAGCACAGATCCGCCTGAACGAGCTTATAACTCGGATAGGCGTAATCCCCGAACGTCTCCGAAAAAAAGGCGAGAGAATCCGCCGCCGCCGAAAGCGCTGTTTGCGGATCGTCGTCGTCGAAATAATAATATTCCACGGGCACTTCGCCCGCGTACGCCTTTACGACGGAAAAGCGTTCGCCGAGGAAAAACACGCAATCCCTTACGTTTTCCGATATTACAGTATATGTCTTTTTGCCTCCTTCCTGTGCGAGGACGGCGTCCCCTCCGCAAATTGCCGTGAGTTCCTGCGGGACGGTCAGTTCGACCGTATAGTCGGCGCATTCGCACGCAAACGGATCCCCTGCGGCGGCGTAAACGCATTCTTTCCACCCTTCGTCCGAATAGGCGCACAGCACCGGATAGAAATAGGAGAGGTTGACGGCATTCTCCCCCACGCCCAGGCGGTGATTGACGAGGGCGAGCGTGACCTCGAACGTCATGGACAGGCTTACGGCGGCGTCGGGATAGACCGGATCGGCGAGCGTGACCGACAGGATGTTTTCGTCCTCACCGCAAACTTCCCATGCCGCCGCCCCCTCCACCGAGGAAATCTCGATCCCGCCGTAACTCTCGCCCGCGTAATAGGCAGACGGGCGGTAAAGCTCGGAGACGGGCGCATGGCTCGCCCCTTCCCGATAGGCGTTGGGATAGAGCTGGAATCTGAGCTCGGAATGCGCGTTGTCCGTATCGTTGAAATAGGTAAACGTCATCTGTGCGGAAAGTTTGCGGGTTTCGGGGAAATATTCCGCGCTGATCTCGTATGTATCGTTCGTCTCCCTCTTTGCGCAACCCGCGAGAGGAATCGCCCCCGCCAGAACGACCGCGCCCAGCACAACGCACACTGCCTTCTTCATGTCATGACCTCCGATAAAAAAATAACCCGTCGCAAGACAGGTTATTTTATGCGTTTCTTATTGCGCGTTATGCGCACGGAAATCATTCCGTTTTCTCTTCCTCCGCCGTCTGCTCGGGCGCAGACTCTTCCGAAGGCTCCTCCGCGGGACTTTCCTCTGACTCAACCGCCGCAACTTCCGCGACAGGCGCTTCTTCAGGCGCCGCAACGGGCTCTTCCGCAACTTCCTCCGCGACGGGCGCTTCTTCGGATTCCGTCGCAGGCTCAGCCTCTGCCACGGGCGCCGCAGGCGCTTTTTTGCCGAAATTCAGGAAGGACAGCGCGGTACGCTCCGTACCCTTTGCCGCCGCTTTGTCTTGGGCGAGCAGTTCGGCAAGCAGTTTGCGGACGTTCCCGATCCTGCCCTTATAGAGATTTCCCGTCAGGTCGACGGCGTACAGATACAGCGTGCCGAGCTTCTTTTTTCCGTCCTTTCCGTCCACGAGCACGACGCGGAGTTCGTCCGCGCTCAGGGTGAACGATACGGAGCTGCGCTGTTCGACGACAATGCGCATCTCGGGCGCGATGGCTCTCTTTTCTTTGAATATCTTCGTGAGATCGAAATTGACTTTGCCGTTGCGGATCCCCAGTTCGGAAAGCCCGACGTCGTTAAGGGATTTGTTTCCGATGGTCAGTTCGGCATATTTTTCGCGCGTCTGCACATCGGCAGAGTAAAAGCCGAGAAATTTCAGACGCTGTACCGCGATGTTGCGGATCATCTTGTCGAGCATAATGATGATGACCACCGAAAGCGCGATAATCGCGACTGCGGTGATGATGATGAGCAATCCCGCATTCTCGTTTAACCATTCCATAATAGAACCCTCCGATCATTTTACTGTTCTATTATATCACGGCTGTTTTCCAAAATCAATAGCGCCTTTGAATTTCGTTAAAATTTTTATTGACTTTTCACAAAGGCGAAAAGACGGGGCGCATCCGCGCCCCGTCCTCTTACTTTTCTTCCAGCGTGAGATATTCCGTGGGATCGACGTTCGCCCCGTTTAAGGTGACTTCGAGATGCAGGTGCGGACCGTCCTTATATTCCGAGCCGTTCGCCTCCGCGATCGTCGCGATCGCCTCGCCCTTCGAGACCGTATCGCCCGCCTCCAACCCGTCCGCCGCCGTTACGAAGCAGTAGACGGATTTGAGCCCGTCGCCATGGTCGACGACGATCTGCGTGCCCGTGAGCACGTCCTCGCTCACGCTCTCCACCGTGCCGTCCGCAATGGACACCACCTGCGTTCCCTCTTCGGCATTGAAATCCACGCCCTGATGCTCATAGTACCAGCCGAGCGTCGAATTGTGATAGAAGCCGAAGGTGTTGGATACGGACGCGTTCTCCACGGGAAGGACGAATACGACGGTATCCTCTCCCCCCGAAGGCGTGTCGGGATCGTCCGGTTTGTCGGGATCGTCCGGATCGTCCGGATCGTTCGGATCATCGGGCTGATCGACGGGCGGGTTTTCGAGTACGTTGTCCCTGCCCGCGGTAAAGTAGACGGTGAGCACCGTCGCCGCAGTCAGCAGCAATACGCTGACTGCAAGAATGACATAATAGAGCGCCTTGCGCTTTCCTGTGGTTTTTTCTTTCATACCATCCTCCGATTTTTTGTATGTAGATGATTTCCCGCTTTGCGCGGTTTTATACCTTCTTTTATCGTTTTTGCCGTCGTTTCAGTATCCCCCGAAGATGAGCGGCGTGCCCGCCGCCGTCCTCGTCCCTTCCTCATCCACCGCGATATGCAGATTGACGGCATAGCCGTTCAGATATACGCAATCGCCCAGACAGGGGGAATAGAGATAGTAGTTGACGACGCCGCACGCCTCTTCCCGAAAGAGCAGGCGGGCGCGGAAGCGCGTACGCAGTTCTTCGCAGCGGTCTCCGCTGTATTCCGCGCTCTCCCCCGCGATCCGCTCCGCCGTCAGCTTGTCCGTCAGGGGGGAATCGGAAGCGAACGAGCGGGCGGACGAGGAAGCGCCCAGATAAAAGCGGTATCGCTCCGCCTGCCCGAACGCCGGCGCATGGCGCAGGATCAGGACGGACAGGATACAGGCGACGGGAAGGAGAACGAGAAAAAATTCCCGGAAGATACGCAAAAATTGTTTCATATTCTCCTCCTTACGCGGCAATTATTGCCACGCGGCGGCGTTTTATACCTGCGCAACGAAATTTTTTTGCACCCGCGGCGAGGAAGAGGTCGCGCAGAGCGCTCGCGGGCGGCGACAAAAAAGCGCGTGCGACAAGCGACAGGCGTCGGCGGATGATAAGCGTCTGCAAGCGGGCGTTTGCCATAAAAAACGCGCCGCGCGGCAGAATTGCCGCGCGGCGCACGTTGCATTATCCTGATTTTCAGAAAATGCCCTTTTGTTCCGAGGTTCAATCCCAAGGGAGCGTCTGCCCGCCGAGGACGTGGACGTGCAGGTGATGCACCGTCTGTCCCGCGTTCTCGCCCTGATTGACGACGAGGCGGTATCCGTCCGCCAGCCCCCATTCGGCATGCTTGGCCGCGATCGTGCGGAGCATGCGGGCGACGAGCGCGGCGCGCCCTTCGTCCATCTCCGTGAGCAGGGCAAAATGATCTTTGGGCACGCAGAGAAGGTGGATGTTCGCCTTGGGTTCGATGTCTTTGAACACGATCATCTCCTCATCTTCATACACCTTTGCGGAAGGAATCTCCCCCGCGACGATCTTGCAGAAAATACAGTCTTTCATGATACGATCTCCTCTAAAATTTCGGCTTGCAGGCCGTCTTTTTCCCGTTTTCCCAGCCGCACGCGGCACAGGCTCCCCTCGCGCGCGCCCGCGGCGTACACGCGGATATAGTTGGCGGTATAGCCGCCGTCCTCCTCGAACAGCACTTCCGCCTCCCTCCCTTCGAAGCGGGCGAGAAAGCGCTCCTCTTCCTCCTTTGCCGCCCGCATGAGCCGCGCCGTGCGTTCTCTCTTCACCTCGGGAGGAAGGTCTTTCCGTTTCGCCGCGGCCGTTCCCGCCCGCGGCGAAAAGGCGAACGCGTGAACGTGCGCGAACGCCGCCTCGCGAATGACGGAAAGCGACTCCCCGAAGTCCTCTTCCGTCTCCGTCGGGAATCCCGCGATGATATCCGTCGTGATCGCCGCGTCGGGGAAATACGAGCGGATGAGCGCACAGCGGGCGAGATATTCTTCGCGCGTGTAATGGCGGTTCATCTTTTTCAGCACCGCGGTCGAACCGCTTTGCAGGGAGAGGTGAAAATGAGGCGCAAAATTGCCCGCCGCCTTCGCCGCACGCAGGAAACGCTCCGTTATGACACTCACTTCCAGCGAACCCAGGCGGATACGGGCGGGGAGTTGCGCCAACTCGGACAAGAGCGCCGCGAGATCGGTCTCCCCGTCCCGATAGGAGGAAATATCGATGCCCGTCAGCACGATCTCCTTCGCGCCCTCTTCGCACAGCGTGCGGGCTTCTCGGACGATCCCCTCCGCGCCGCGCGAACACGACCTGCCGCGCAGATAGGGTATGAGGCAATAGGAACAGAAGTTGTTGCACCCGTCCTGGATGCGGAGAAAGGAACGCGTTTTCGTGCGCTTGGGCGGGGGCAGTTCGCAAAACCCGCCTCTGTCTTCCCCCTTCGCGCCGCCCGCGAGCAGGGATAAAATATCGTCCTTTTTGCGCGTTCCCGAGACGTAGACCACCCCTTCCCGCGCGGAAAAGGCTTCGGGAGCGTTCTGGGAAGCGCACCCGCAGACATATACGGGCGCGGCGGGGTTGAACTTGCGCACGCGCGCGACCGCCTGACGGCTCTTTTTCTCCGCTTCCGCGGTCACCGCGCAGGTGTTGAGGATGTACACGTCGGCGGGGCAGAGCTGCTCCGTCGTCTCGTATCCCATCTCTTCCAGCCCGCGCATCAGGGATTCGCTCTCCACCTCGTTGACCTTACAGCCGAGCGTGAACACGCACGCCTTCATCGCCATTCCCCCGCGACGAACATGACGACCGCCGTCAGCGCGATCGCCGCCGTCTCCGCGCGCAAGATACGCTTGCCCAACGTGACGCCCGCAAAGCCGCGCTCCTTCGCCGCGGCGAATTCCTCTTCCGTAAAGCCGCCTTCGCTGCCCACGACGAGCGCGAACGAACCGCGCAGAGAGGCGAGATCGACGTCGCTCTCCTTCGCAAATTCGCAGGCGAAGAGCTTGTTGTCATACCCTTCCGCCGAGAGGAGCGCCTCGTCCAGCGAGGGAAAATAATGCACCTCGGGAACGGACGCGCGCAGGCACTGTTTCGCCGCTTCCCGCGCGACCTTGTTCAGCCGTTCCAGCTTGTTTTCGTTCATGTATGCCGCGCAATAGCGGGAGGAGAATACTCCGATCCTGCTCACGCCCAGTTCCGCCGCCTTCTGCACGACCAGCTCCGTCTTGTCCCCTTTGAGCGCGCCGACGAGGAGCAGGACGTCCGATTTCGGCTCCTTGTCCGAGTTTTTCCCGCCTAAAACGTGCAAGATCATGCGGTATTTTTCCACGCGCGAGATGACGGCGGAAAACTCCGCGCCGCTCCCGTCCAGCAGGGTGACTTCGTCCCCTTCCGAAAGGCGCAGGACGTTCTTCGCGTGGCGGAATTCCTCGCCCGATAAGACGACTTCTTCCGCAAAACTGTCGATAAAAAACCGTTTGGGCGCTGCCATCATGCCTCCTTATGCCGAAGGACGAGCGCATACCATTCGCCCTTCCTGCGTTCGCGGACGATCTCTATCCCCACTTCTCCGTACGCCTTTCTCACGAGGGGAAGGCGGCTCTCAATGATGCCGCTCAGGATGAGTACGCCCGTCTTTTTGAGATTTTTAGGAATACTCGGCGCGAGGAACTGAAGCACCTCCGCCGTGATATTTGCGAGCATGACGTCTCCGAGGATGTCCGCGTTCTCCAACAGGTTGGAATGGGCGACGACCGCCCTTTCGCTCACGCGGTTGAGTTCGCAGTTGTGCTTCGCGCTCTCCACCGCAACGTAATCGATGTCCGTCAGATACGCCTTCCCCGCGCCCAGCTTGATCGCGGAGATGCCTAAAATGCCGCTCCCGCAGCCCACGTCGATGACGGTATCGCCTTCGCGCAGGTAATCCTGCATGAGTTCCACGCACATGGACGTCGTTTCGTGTTCGCCCGTGCCGAACGCCATGTTGGAATCGAGCAGGACGGTTTCCTCCCCCTCTTTCTTCTCATAGGCGATCCACTCGGGCACGACGACGATGCGCCCCAGATGAATGGGACGGAAATGCTTTTTCCACACGTCGATCCAGTCGTCCCCTTCGATCTCGCGCTTGGTCTCTTCCAGCGTGCCGAACGGGACGGCGCCGCCGCTCAGCTCCCTGCGCTCATAAATATCCTTCATGATGTCGGGGATCGTCTTGTCCGCGATGTCCGTCGCGATATAGCACTTGACGAGCACGTCCGCGCGGGGAAGCGCGGTCAGGGATTCGTCCATATAGTCCCAGAACACCCCGCTTTTATCCCGTTGCAGAGCGATAATGTCGTTCACGTCGCATACGGTCACACCGTAATTGGTATAATTCCACATGACGTCGGCGACCAGTTCGCTCGCCTCGGTGGTGGTATGTACGGTCAGTTCGATAAATTTCATGATGCTGCCTCTTTGCGTTCATTATACTTTTTCCCGCCCGAATTGTCAAGGAAAAGCCCGCATTTCCGCCTCCCGCACATCGGAGAATCCCCTTTCCCGAGGCAGATTTTATTTGTAAAACAAAAGCCGCGCCCAAATGTGGCGCGGCAACTTTTTGCTCATCAGTTTTTTGCTTCGGGCGCTTTTGCCTCCGCGGTATTTTCTTTCTCGGATCCGCCATTCTTTTCCTTCTTCTCGCCGACGCCGACGATGCCGAGAACGGCAAACACGACGACCGTTACGATCTTGACGATCTCAAGGATCCCGCTCGCGATCGTATAAAACGAGAACGCGCCCGAACCGTAATAGCCGTTGCACATCCCCCCGATCTCATTGAAGATGGTCAGGAACAGTTCTGCGACAAAGAAGATCAGGGCGATCGCGAGCGCTTTTTTGCAGGTGTTTTTCAGATCTTCCCGATCCGATTTGACCATGCAGAAGCCGCCGACGACCGCAAACGCGAGATAGCTCACCAATACGCTCGCCCAGATCGCAAGATGAAACAGGTTCTTTTTCAATTTTTCCATATTATCCTCCCGATATTCATGATATGTGCCCGAGGAAAACGCCGTGCGCGGCGCCGCCGCGCCGTCGGAAGAGTTTCCCCTTCCGCCCGTCCGCCTTCCTCGCCGTCATTATAGCATATCGGGAGACGCTATACAATACCTTTGCAAAATTTCGGCAGAAAACGGCGAAATCTCGCCCGATCTGTCGAAAAAATACGGAGATTGGACGATCCGCGCCCAGCCGAAATCCGAATGCAACCCCGTATCGCGCCCGTCCGCACGAGCGTTCGCCTTCTCCGAAAAAACGCGAAAAAAGGGAGCGCCGAACGCTCCCTTTTTTCTGTCGCGATTACTTTTTATAAGGATCTTTTCCGTACAGCGCGTTCACGCCGTCGGCAAATTTGCGCGCCTTGTCGTATTGCTTCATATCGCACGCCGCGCCCGCCTCTTCGATCTGCCTTTTCTGATCGCGGGTGAGCCTGGTGGGCACTTCCACAAATACGCGCAGGTACAGATTGCCCGTGCCGTTCCTCGTCTTCAAGCCCTTGCCGCGCACGGTGAACGTCGTTCCCGACTGCGTGCCTTCGGGGATCTGATAGTCGAACACGTCGTCGATGTCGGGCACCTTGATCGTGCCGCCGAGCGCCGCCGTCGCGAACGGGATGGGAAGATCGAGATAAAGATCGTTGTTCTTGCGCTGGAACAGGCGGTGAGGCTCGACGTGGAACACCACGATGAGATCGCCCGGCGCGCCGCCCGACGTGCTCGCCTGCCCGTATCCGCGCTTTCTGATATACGAATTGTTGTCCACGCCCGCGGGGATATTGAAGGTGACGCGCGTCTCCTTGCGGACATACCCCTTCCCTTTGCAGTCGGGGCATTTGTCCGTGACCGTCTTGCCCGTGCCGCCGCAGTCGGGACATACCCCCACGCGGACCGTCCTTCCGAACATGGTGTCCTGCGTGAAGCGCACCTGCCCCTTGCCGCCGCACTTTGCGCACGTCTTGAACGCGGTGCCGTTCTTCGCGCCCGTGCCGTTACAGGAGGGGCAGGGTTCGTTGCGCATATAGGAAAATTCCTTGGTGCAGCCCTTCGCCGCGTCCATGAAGCTGAGCGTCATGTCGCGCTGGATGTCCTCGCCCGTCGTGTCGCGCTGGACGGACGCGCTCCCGCCGAAGCCCTGGAAGATGCTGTCGAAGATG
>CALVLH010000025.1 GCA_944336975.1 uncultured Clostridia bacterium | reverse complement strand
CTGGGGTAGCTGGATTCGAACCAACGAATGACGGAGTCAGAGTCCGTTGCCTTACCGCTTGGCGACACCCCAATATGTATCCGCTTCTGCAATCTCTGCCGTAAGCGTTTTCTTAACAGGTCTATATTCTATCAAACTTAATAAAAATTATCAAGCGTTTTTCGGGGCTTTTGACAATTTTTTTTCTTTTCCGCGAAATTTTCCCTTCTCCTCCGCTCGCCCCCTTTCATACTCTATATCAAAAAGAGGTGAATTGATGAATATATCGACCGTGATCGGAAAACCCGTCCTCTCCCCGCAAGGGGAAACAATCGGATATGTGAAAACCGCGTATCTCGACCGAAACCTTTCTTCCCTTTCTTCCCTCGCCTGCATCGACGAAGAGGAAGAAGAATTTTACCTGCCCGCACGCGCCGTTGCCGCCATCGGCGACGCCGTCATCGCAAAAAAAACACTGCGTACTTCCCCCGTCGGCATCCTCTGTCCCATCGGAAGCGCCGCATATTCTTCCGACGGAAAATTTTTGGGCGCAGTTGCGGATTACATCCTCGACGGCGAACGCTCCGAGCTCATCCTGCGCGGCGATGAAACAGAACTGCATATCCCCGCAATGCGCGTCGCCGTGGGCGAACGGGCGATCGTCTATCCCGACGCCGCACCCCGCAAAGCGCCGCGCAAGCCCGCCTCGCCTCGCCCCAAACGCGATCCGCCTGCCCTCTCCGCACCCGATCTGCCCGTCGCTTCCGCGGGCACGGATGCCGACGCTCCTTCCGAACCTGCTGACCGTTTCAGCCTGTTGGGAAAACGGGTGAAACGCGATCTGCTGGACGCATACGGCTCCCCCATCGCGCGGGCGGGAGATACCGTCACCCTCTCCATGATCGGCACGGCGCGGCGAAACAATCTCCTATTGCGCCTCGCGATGAATACGCTGACCAATCTGCCCTGATCAGAGAGAATACTTTGCCGTGAGCTTCAAAACAGTGGCAAGGCAATCGTTTAACGAACGCACTTCGTCCGCCGTCAGATTCTTTTTACGGTAGACGTCGAGCGACCGCGCAAGCACGTCCGTTTCCAAACGATCACCCGCCGTCAGCGGTGCGCTGCGCAGACGGGCGAGAAGATCCTGGACGTGCGAAAGGCGCAGTTCTCCCAAATCGTCCGCCGTTTCCTCGCCCTCGGGCGCTTCTCCGAAGCAGTCCACTTTAGGCGGACGGCGGCGCTCCTCCCGCGCCTCTTCGGGGGGCGTGCGGAAAGCCTCGTAAATGCGCTCTTCCCGCTTTTTCCGCTTGCGGCGGGCAAAGGCGAAAAGAGACGGGATCGCGCGGAGCCCCGCGCAGAACAGGGCGAACAGCCCGAGCCAGACGCACGCATAGCGCGGCTCCCCTTCGCAACAGAGCAGGACGAACCCAAGCGCGGCGAGCACGAGACAGCTTTTGCGGAACAGCTCAAAACGCCCCTTCCGCCAAAACCAAGCGAACAGGACGAGCACGCAAGCGGGCGAAAAGAACAGGGACAGCCAGTCGGGCAATTTGCCGACGGCGGCGACAAAACGCACAAAAACATCCATAAGAAAAACTCCCGTTCAAGGATACCCCTTTGAGGACGGGAGTTTTTGTCTTTTCTTGTCCTTCGGACGGAGATCTTCGCGAATGCGCGCGAACGCTTCACATCTCGATCTCCCGACAAAGGAGGATGTTGACGATGCGCGCCCGCACGGTTCGTTCGTCCACGCGCAGGATACGCGCGGCCGCCTTGCGGTACAACGCGATCTGCACCGCGTATTTTCTGCGCAGGCTCTCGTCGTCGAGCACGGAATACTTGTAATCGAGGATGAGCGTTCCTTCCGCATCCGTGTAAAGCAGGTCGATCGCGCCCTGATAGACGATCTCGTCCGTCGCGGACGTCTGATTGAGCTCGTCCGCCTGCAAGCGCACGAGAAAGGTCTGTTCGCGCAAGACTTCCTTGCCCGCAAGCCGACGGAAACAGGGAACGGAGAGGATGCGGGCAAGCTTATCGACCTCAAGCAAAGCCGCCTGCTCTTCGGACAGCGCCCCTTCCCGCTTCATGCGCTCCAACTCTTCCGCCGCGGGGCGGGAAAAGTCGACGTGCTGTAAAAAGGCATGGTATGCCGTGCCCGTTTCGGGAGAGGTATCCCCCTCCGCTCCCTCCGCGCGGCGGTATTCTCCCCGCTCCTGACGTTCGAGCAGGTCGGTCGCGGTATCCTTGACGGGAAGCGCGACGCTCTCCGCGAAGGGATAGGGCTTGCGGTAGACCTCGAGGATACGCGCCTTCTGCGCCTCGTCCGCGCGGAATACCAGCGCTCTGCGTTCATGCGGGGGCAACTCTTCGCAGGACGCCGCCGCAAAATATTCCGCGCAGGCCGCACCGTCGATGAAATCGGCAAAGCTCCCCGCATAGGCGGGATCCGCGTCCCCCGGCATTTCGCCGAACAGGACGTGCAGGCGGTATTTGGCGCGAGTCATTGCGACATAGAGCAGATTGAGTTCGCCCTTGATCTCTTCTTTCGTCTGGCACAGCGCCGCCGCGCGGCGGAGAACGGTGTCGTATCTGAGTTTATTTTCGGTATCGAAGCTGCGCGGCGCCACGGAAAAACGCTCCGTCCAGACCGTCTCGTCGTTTTCCGCGCCGTGAAATGCGGTATCCATGTCCGCAAGTACGACCACGGGGTACTCCAATCCCTTTGCCGCGTGCATGGTCACCACGCGCACAGCGCCGTCGCCGCCGCTTTCGGAAAACCCGATCCTATTCCCCAGACGGCGGACATGGTCCAGGAAGGCATGCACGCTCCCCTCCGCTTCCGCGATCAGACGGCGCACCCGCTGCAGGCGGCGCCTGCCGTCTTTTTTGCAGGCGATCTCCGTTTCCAGCCCTTCGGCGAGCAGGGTGACGAGCATCTCCTTCGCCGTACGGATATACGCCTGCGTACGAAGCCGTTCCGCAAGGGCAAAGAACGCGCGCAGTTTTTCGCCGAGCGGCGAATCTTGCCGCGCACAGCGGCGGCATGCGTCGCGGAAATAATAGCAGGGCGCCCCCTGTGCGCTTTCCAGGCGGATGCGGGCGAGTTCGTCGTCCGTGAAGCTGCCCAGCGAAGAGAGCATCGCGCCCGCGAGCGGGATGTCCTGCTCCATATTGTCGAGGAAGGACAGCCAGTCCAGCAAAAGTCGCACTTCCCAATAATCGCAGATGTTCACTTCCGCGGAAGAGGTGACTGGGATGTCGCGCTCGCTCAGGCACGCGACCACCTTGCCGCTCATGCCCGATTTTTTGCGCGTGAGCACGGCGATGTCGCCGTATCCCACCCTGCGCACGGTACCCGTGTCCGCGTCGAAGTACTCCTTGCCCACCTCTTCCGATACGATGCGGGCGATCGCTTCGGCGGCGGGATCGGCGGATTCCGCCGTACCGCCCGTGAGTACGGAATAAACGCCGCGCTCCTTTTTTTCCGCCTTCTCCCGCGCGGGCAGAAGATGAAATTTCACGCTCCCGCGATGCTCTCCGTAGCGCCGACCGCCGCGCATCTCCTCCTCTGCGTAGGAAAATCCGCACGTTTCGGGGCGCATGGCGACGCGGAAAACGCGGTTGACCGCTTCGAGGACGCTTTCCGCACTGCGGAAGTTTTCCGTCAGGCGTAAGGACGCGGGAAATTCGCGGCATTTTTTCGCAAAGAATTCCGACTTGCTCCCGCGGAATCCGTAAATGGACTGCTTCATGTCCCCCACGAGGAACACCTCGTCGCCGCCGACGAGGGATAAGATCTTCTCCTGCACGGGATTGACGTCCTGGTATTCGTCCACGAAGACGTAGCGGTATTTTTCGCGAACCGCCCGCAGAACGGACGCGTCGGAAAGCACTTTGAGAGCGCCGTGCTCGAGGTCGTTATAATCGAGGACGCCCCGCTCGCGCTTCCAGCGCGCGTATGCGTCGTCGAATCGGAGCACGAGTTTCGCAAGGGCGCGGGCGCGGAGCGCCGCGTCGTCGAAACGAGCCCGCTCTTCTTCCCGGGAAGCGAACGAAGAGAGCGCGGCGCGGATCTTTTTGACTGCCGCCGCCGTGCGTTTGAGCCGTTCGATGAGCCGCCGCTCCTCCGACGACGTCTTTGCGGTCACGCGCGGGCTTGCGGAAAAGGAACGAGGCTCCCGCGCCGCCGCCGCAAGTTCGAACAGATCGCCCTCCGTGAGCGCACCCGCCGCCTCGGCGACCTCTTTGCACAGTCTCTCCGCCGTCTTGTTGCCCGACAGCGCCCGTTCCAGCTCTTCCGCCTTGGTCAGGCAATCCGCCGCACGCCCGCGGTATTCTTCCGCGAGATAGCCGCACGCTTCCGCGAACGCCGCGGGATCGCCCGCCTTCGCCAACGCCTCGCGGTAATTTGCCATGCCGCGATAGTTCATATACAACCCTTTCACGATCTCGCGCAGGCTGTCGTCCTTCTTCTTTTTGAAATAGACGGTCAGAAGGCGCAAAAAATCCTCGTCTCCTTCTTCGTACGCGCCGTCGAACACCTCGTCCAGCGCGCGGGCGAGCAGATCCGCGCCCTCCGAATCGTCCGAGGAGACGATGCGGAAGGATGCGTCCGTCTCCGCGAGGAAGAAATGCGAACGGATGAGTCTGCCGCAGAAAGAATGGATGGTGCTGATGTCCGCCGCGGGAAGCGCGGCGAGCTGTTCTTTGAGACGCGCCTTCTCTTCAGGCTGACATTCGGAGATCTTGCGGATGAGCGCCGTGCGCAGTTTTTCGCGCATCTGCGCCGCCGCCTTTTTGGTGAACGTGACAGCAAGGACCTGTCTCACGTCCGCGCCGCCGAGGATGAGGGATACGAGGCGTTCGATCATGACGAACGTCTTGCCGCTCCCTGCGGACGCGGAGACGATCACCTTTCCCCGACGGGAGATCGCTTCGCTCTGTTCGCTCGTATATGTCGGTTTCATTCTTCCTCCCCCCTTTCCCTGCGCACGATACGGACGATCTCAGGACAGCTCACGCGCGTTTCCTTGCGCTCTGCGCCGTCGTAAGCGCACAAACCGCGCAGACGGCAATAATCGCAGGCGCCGTCGTAGGGACTGGGCGTGATGTTCCCCTCGCGCATCTCCCGTTCCGCCGCCGCGGAGACGAGCAGGGCGTAATCGAGAAAGTCGGAAAAATCCCGCCCGCTCATGCCGCGTTCCGCGCGGCCGCCGCCCAGCGTGCCGTCGAAGAGCGAACTCTTCGCGCCGTCCGTGAGCGTGCCGTCGTTGAGCAGCATCGGCTCCCGCTCGTTATTGTAAAACCCGACCATCTGAAACTTCGTTTTGTCGGGCGCCGTGAAGTCGTCCGCCGCGGGGAAATAAAACGCCGCCGCGGGCTTTTTGTCCTTCGCCGCGCCGCACAGATACAGCTCGAGCTGTAACTTCCTGCCCGTGTAATATCCCGCCGCGCCCGCGTCGCTCGAACCCGTCTTATAGTCGATGACGCGCACGTATTCGCCCGATTCGTCCACGCGATCCGCCTTGCCGCGCACGGAAATTTCGGGCAGGGCGATCTCCTCTTCCAGGCTGCGCACGCGGAAGGAAGATAAGGCGAGCTGGCGGTACATCGCCGCCGAAACGGCGGCGCCCTCTTCTTTCAGGCGCTCCGCCGTATATTTGCCCGCGCCCGTATCCGCGACCGAAGAAAAACGCGGCTCCGAAAGCAGTTCTTCCGCCGCCTTGCGCGCGAGCGCACGGCATTCCTCTTCGCTCCCGACGTCGTTGAGCCCGCGGGCGACGCGTTCCAGCACCGCGTGGATGAAGGTGCCCGCGTCCGTATCCATCACGCTCCGCTCTTCCCGCTCGCGCAGGCGCAGTCCCCGCGCCGCGAACCCCGCGTAAGGGCAGGCGAAATAGCGTTCGAGAAGGGTGGGAGATACGCTCCCGCCCGCAAAATACAGTTCTTCTCCGCATGTGATGCGCCGTTTGCCGCCGCCCGAGAGCAGTTTTTCCGCGCGATCTGCCTCTCCCGCCTCGGCAAGCGCGGCGTAAAGGGAAGAAAACGCCGTCACGTCGTTGCTCCGTCCCTCTTCAAAGTCGCCGCGCAGTTCAAACAGGCGCAAAAAGGCAGTCTCGCGTTCGCAGCAATCGTAAGGGAACGCGGAAGGCGTCGGGTTGCGGTCGAAGAGGCGGGAAACGTAGGAGAACGCCTCGCCCCCTTCCCGCTCTTCTCCGCCCGACCTGAGGGGACGGCTCAGATACAGTCGCTCGGAAAAACAGCACAGATTGAGCGCCAGGCTCTCCCGCGCGCGCGCGTTGACCTGCGCGATCGCGGGCTCGATCTGCACCTGTAATTGGGATAGTTTTCTGATGTCGCCGTCGGAAATGACCGCCGTGTCCGCGGAGACGCGGGGCAGTTCGTCCGTCATCCCCGCGCAAAAAAGCACCTTTACGCGGGAGAATTTGCTCTCCGTCGCGTCCCCGACGAATACCACGTCGGCGAACTGCGGGATCATGGAGATCTTGCACGCCTCCAATCCGCTCTTCAACATGGCGGAGAACTCCCGCGAAGTCATCGTCCTGCCGCCCGATACCGTTTCCGTCTCCGCGAGTACCCCTTCGAGAGGAGCGAGATCGAGAAACTTCTCCTCCGCGCCCGAACAGCGGGAACGCAATTCTTCGGTGATCCTTTCCCCGTCGACGAGGGCATACAGCTTGCGCACGCCCGCCGCATACGCCGCGCCCGTCCCTTTTTTGGGGAAACAGGACAGCACGGCGAGCATCTTCTCGCGGCAGGCAGAGAGCGCCTGTGCGTCGTATCCCCTGACCGCGTCGCCCGTCTTGATCTCGCGGCGGACCGCATTGCGGAAACCGCCGAATTTCATAAGATAGTTTCGGTATTCGTCCGCCCGCCCGAAATAGACGGAAGCGGCGACGGCGTCCGCCTCCGACGGCAATGCCCCGTCCGTCACCGCTTCCAGCACGTCCAGCGCGAACGCGCAGAACGGATGCTCGGACAGCGGGCGCTTGCGGTCGGCATAATACGGGATCCGCGCCGCGGAAAATACCTTTTCCACGGTGAGAAAATACTCCTCCGACGGCACGATCAGCGCGATGTCGCGCCAACGTCTGCCCTCTCCCGCGCATTTCCGGATGAGCGCGGCGACGCGGGACAGTTCCTCCTCTTCGTCCTCCGCCGTAAAGGTGAACACCTTGTCGGTGGAGACGGGAGGCAGGGAAAAGCGTTCGGGCGAAAAGATCCCCTGTCGCAACGCCTCCGCCTCTTTGCCGAGCGTGGAGGGCATCATGGCGACTTCCGCGCCGCCCGCTTCCCCGCAGACGCGGCGGAAGACGTGCGCCCCTTCGTTGGTATACAGATCGGCATTTCCCGCCACAAAAATGCCCGTGACCGACCGCGCGGCGACAAGCGCCGCTCGCACGCCTTCCTGCGCCTGTGCGGTAAAAGACGGGAAGGCAAAAAAGCAGACGTTCGTGCCCGAAAGCCCGCCCGAAGCGATCTTGTCCGGCAGCAAAGCGAGGTATCCGCTCTCGTCCGTCAGTCCGCGTTCCCGCAAAAAGGCGCGGTATTTTTCCTCGATCAGGGCGAGATCGTTGAGTTTTTCCCGCAAGAGCCCCTCCGATTCCGCCGCCGACGCGCGAAGCATCTCCGCGGACACGCGGGAAGCGGCGAGCTGAGCGACGGTCTCGTACACGACCTGCGCCGCGCCTTCCCCGAAGCAGGAAAGTTCCCCCTTGGATTCGGCGATGAGCGCGGCGATCTCCATGACCGAACCATGCTTGGAGAGCACGCGCGCGCTGCCCGAGAGATAACGGGCGAACGTGGTCACTTCGGTATCGAACGTCCCGCCGACGGCGTCGAGAACGGCGCGTTCGGCGAGCAAGGTGAGCCTGTCCTCGCAGAAGATGAGAGTTTTTTCCCCGCGGCGTTCCGCTTCGGATACCGTGCGGCGGAGCGCGAGAAGCGCGTCGTCCAGCGTGGGCGCGCCGATGATCTTCGGCATTTGCCTTTCCTCCTTTTGTTTTTTTCATTATAACATACTTTTCGTAAAAATTTCGCGTATTTTCCGACGATTTATTTTTACAAAAGAAAAAAGTTATGGTATAATGGCTTAGAACTTTGAATTACGGAGCATGATATGAAGAAAATTCGCCTTGCGGGGCTTGCGCTCGCCGCACCCCTCTGCCTGCTGTGCGCCTGCACGACGCAATCCTCCCTTTCGTTCAGCGCCAATTGGTATTCGGATACCGCGCTCATCGAAAACATCAGCGATACCTACGAACATCTCGAATATGCCGTCACCTTCCGCGGCTCGGAAGACGAAACGCATTCCGTGGATTATGACGACGGGACGTATTCCACCACCCTGCGCTCGGAACTGTATAAGCTCCCCGACGGGACGAGCGAAACGGTTTATGTCTATTCCACCGAGCTCTCCATCACGGGCAGATACACCTATAACGGCGAGACGAGCGAGACGTTTGAAGACAGCGTGACCTCCGAAGTGGTCTTCCGCAACATCAAAAACCGCCTCGCTCCCGTTCACAGCCTGAAAACGGTGAAGAGCACCTCTCCCGTGACCAATCCCGATTCCCTCGAAAACAGCTTCCTCGAATATCGCTATACCTATGAGGTCTCCTACGACGTCAACCTCACGCAAGCGACCGTCGTCTATACCGACCTCGCCGCGGAGAACGCAGAGCCGAAGGAGACGGTCATCCCCATTTCCGTTCAGGGCAGTTATCTCGACAACGAACAGATCCTCTTCGCGCTCCGCGGGCTGGATCTTTCCATGGAAGCGAGTTTCTCTTCCATCAATCCCGTCGGAACGAAAGTGGAAAGTCTGAGCGTCGCTTCCCCCGCCTCCACCACCGTTTCCCTTAAAAACGCCGACCTCAACGGAACGGTGAAAGATTACGAGATCGATGCCTATTCGGTGACGCTCTACTACAACTCCACGCTCGCGGGCAGCGCTCAGACGCTGTATTACGCGCAGACCGTGCCTTCCAGCAATACCTACCGCAACGCGCTTCTGTATATGGAAGTACCCGTCATGAACGAGATGGGAACGCTCTGTTACTCCCTCGTAAAAGCGCAGTTCACCTCTAAATAGTCCGGATCAGAACAAAGCCGCCGCGCAGAGATTGCGCGGCGGCTTTTTCGTCATTTTTCGTAAACGCTTCGTTTGAGAATGCCGACGTAAGGCAGATTGCGATAATTCTCCGCATAGTCCAGCCCGTACCCGATGACGAATTCGTCCTCGATCTCGAAACAGGTATATTCCGGTTCGAGCGGCATCTGACGGCGCGCGGGCTTATCCAGCAAGGTCACGATGTTCACCGAGGCAGGTTCGCGTTTGTTGAGCATCTTTTTCAGGTGATACAGCGTATTTCCCGAGTCGATGATGTCTTCGACGATGAGCACGTCCCTGCCGCGGATGTCGGCGGCGAGGTCCTTCTTGATGATCAGTTCGCCCGTGCTCGTCGTTCCTGCGCCGTAAGAAGAGACCGCCATAAAATCCAGTTCGCAGGGCGTCTGCATATTGCGGATCAGATCTACGAAAAAGACCACGCTTCCTTTGAGGATACACACGACGACGGGCTTTCTGTTTTCATACAGCTTGTCCAGTTGCGCCGCAACCTCTTTCACGCGGCGGGTGATCTGTTCTTCCGTCAACAAAATTCTTTCGCAATCGGGATGCATATTATCTCCTTTTTTCGGTGCGGATATATCCCTTCCGCACCGTTTTTTCCGTCAGTTTTATGCGGTCGGAGATCTCCACGCCGCACACGGCATAGATCTCCTTTCCCAACGCGACGAGCGGGATCTGCCGCCCGATCCGCGCGGGGATCTTTTTGTCGCTCAGATATTTTTTCAGCGTTTTCTCCCCGCCGCCGAAAGGACGGAACACGTCCCCTTCCCTGCGGCAGCGCACGACGCACCCTTCGGGCAATGCGCCGAGATCCAAACGGAGCCCTTCCGCGCTTTCTCCTTCCCCCGCTTCGACGGCATATCCGCCGAAGAAAATCGTCCCGAGACAAAACGCCGCCTCTCCTTCTTCTTGCGCACGGGGATATGGAAAGACGATCTCATCCCCTTCCCGCACCGCCTCCGCGCCGGAGGGCAGGCTCGCCTTCCGACCGCTTTGCAGGCGGCGGAGCGCAGAGATCTCCTCTACGTTCGCCCGCGTATAATCGCGCACGACGCCGAGCTTTTTCATCGCGAGAACGCAGGCGCGGGAAAAGACGGGATCGGGAAGCGCGACGGGAACGCAGACGCCGTCCTCCCGTTCCGAAAGCGCGGTTTCCGCCAAAGAACAAAGATATTTATCGTCCTCCTCCGCGCCCCGCGCGAAGGTTGCAAGGTGCGCCGCCGCACCGGGGATCGCCCGTTCCAGCGCGGGAATAACCTCTCTGCGGAGAAAGTTGCGGGTATAGCGCACGTCGGCGTTGCTCTCGTCTTCCGTCCAGGAAAGCCCGTTTTCGGCGACGTAGCGTTCGATCTCCGCCCGCGTGACGCGGAGAAGCGGTCGGACGATGCCGTCGCGTTCCCCGATCGCCGCCAGGCCGCCGAGCGACGTGCCGCGGCATAAGCGGAAGAGCACCGTCTCCGCGAAATCGTCCGCATGGTGCGCCGTCGCGACGAGGTCGGCTTCGCCAGAAGAAAGCACTTCGGCATAGCACTCGTAACGGAAGAGGCGTCCCTCTTCTTCCAGCCCTCTTCCGCTCGATCTTGCGCGTGCGGGGACGGATGCGGAAAAAACGCGGAGCGGCACGCAGGCGTCCCGACAAAGAGCGCGCACGAATTCGAGATCACGCAGGGACTGTTCCCCGCGGATCCCGTGTTCGCAGGTCAGCGCGGAAAGGACGATGCCGTACTCGCCGCCGCGCGTCCGCAGTTCGTGAAAGAGCGCGACGGAATCCCGTCCGCCCGAGAGGGCGACGCAAACGCGTTTCCCCGCATAGGGTTTGAGATCGCAGAGTTTCATGTAAGAGAAGTATATCACGTTTGGGCGTGAATGGCAATCGGAAAAAAACGAAGAAAAAAATATTTCCCGAAAAAGAAAAAAAATTTGCTTTTTTTCGCAAAAACAGTTGACAAACGACGCTCCTTCCGCTAAAATGAATAAGCTATTCGGTAACGAATACCAACATCGCGGGGTGGAGCAGCCAGGTAGCTCGTCGGGCTCATAACCCGAAGGTCGCACGTTCGAATCCTGCCCCCGCAACCATACGGCGATGTAGCTTAGTTGGTTAGAGCGATCGGTTCATACCCGATAGGTCAGCGGTTCGACTCCACTCATCGCTACCAAAAAAACCGGCGTTTGCCGTTTTTTTATACAAAGGCCCCGTGGTCAAGCGGTTAAGACACCACCCTTTCACGGTGGTATCATGGGTTCGATTCCCGTCGGGGTCACCAAACAAGTTAAAGGCGAACCCGTTTCCTTTAGGAGACGGGTTCGCCTTTATCATATATTTCAGGACATAGAAAAAGCGGCGGGTGCTTCGCATGAAGCACCCGCCGCCCCGCCGTTATTCTAGGTTTGTGATATTCGGCGCAACCTCTGTAGGTTGTAAATGAGAAAATATATGTATTTATATACCGCATTCTTTCGCGGTCGTCACCGTACTCATTTAACGGTAGTCTGTGTCCGTATGGGTTCAATCGGATATTTTATTAAGTTTTGTATTCAGTTGTCTGTTTTTCCATTCGGCATAGTCCTTCTGTCCCTGTTCCGAAAGGAGATAATCCCGTATAATCGGGAATAAGGTTCGTGCCAGCGACTTCATATCCATATCCGATATGCCGTTGCCAGAATTTGTAATATCATTTCTCCCCGCCATTTATGTATTTTGTCCGATAACTTTCCTCCTTTTAAGCGTTTATTCAGTTTTACTTGCTCCAATGGTTGCCCGACGACTTGAAGGGCTTGGGGCGGTACTTGTCCAACTTGCGCTGCCTGACTGTTTCCATAACTTCTTGCAACTTGTCGGGCGCGTGTTCCCTTATCTCACGCAGAACGTCGGCGTCGCTTTGAAGCGCCTGCTTTTCTCGTTCTGCCTTTTGATAGAGATTGAACACATCGCTTTGGTCGCGTGCGCTGATTTGTAATCTTTCTTCAAGTTGCCCGTTCTCGGTTTTGAGCTTTGCGGCTTCTGCCGCTATGACGGGCAAGTCCCTTTTGTTGAGCTTACGCTTGCCGTCGCTGTACTCTTGCAAAACCTCGGCAGCAGCTTGTAGTGGAGCGGTATCGCGTTGAAGTTGCTTTTGCCTGTCTTCAAGCTGTTGAGTTTTCCGTTCGGCGTGGACTTGCCTGTTCTCGGCTATGAGTTTCCTCTTTTCAGCCTCATTCGCCAGCAGCTCGGCTTGGTCTGCCGCCTCGCTCATCTTCTT
>CALVLH010000024.1 GCA_944336975.1 uncultured Clostridia bacterium | reverse complement strand
AACACAGAAGTTAAGCTCTCTTACGCCGAAAGTACTCAGCGGGCCACCGCTCGGGAGGATAGGTAGTTGCCACCTTTCAATTTTAAGAGGTCATCATTTCGATGACCTCTTATTTTTTTGTCTAAAAGCGTCAAATCGTTACGAAAAGCGCCGCCGCAGGAACGGGCGCTTTTGTTTTTGTCGTCCTTCCTCCGGCGGAAAAGGAGACGGACGAAAAATCGTTTGCGCGGGTTCCGAAAGTGCCGATCAGACAGGGGAGACTCGGCGAACAAACGAGGGGGTTTGTCGGGAAAAGGCAGCTGAGGACGGATGTGCGAGAGGCTTGCAGGCGGGAAGGAGAGGGTTACGGGGAAGAGAAACGGAGAGCAGAAGGCGTGGACGGGGCGCGAAGAAGCCGCGCGTGCGCAGAGGGAGAAAGCCGACAAGGAAGAAATACACGAACAACCGTTGACGGGGCGCGGAAAAACCGCGCGGGCAAAAAAACGCGGAGTAAAGCGCAAGAAGCGAATAGAGGGCGTCGCGGGCAACACTTAGCAAGCGTGAAAAGACGGAAAAACGAACGCCCTCGGCACCATTACGGTGCCGAGGGCGTTTCATAACGTCTGACAGATAGTAGTGCGGTGCTCGATTTTATCCTTTTCCGAAAAAGCCGCCTCGTCATCGGGCGGCGAGGAAAGGATTAGCGCGCATTCGGAGCGAATTTCCTCAAAAGATCAGGACATCGCCAATTCTTTGCAGAGATAGACCGTCGTTCCGTCCGGCGCGTGGCCCGTAAATTCTTGCGTGCAGGCTTCGTCGGTAAACAACCCTACGATCTTCATTCCGTCATCGCCATAAAACCACTCGGGGATCTTTTGCGTAATGGTTTGGACGGTGAGTTCGTCGTCGGGATCCAGATCAATGATTTGCGTATCTTCCGTAAAGCCTTGCACGATCAGGTGCACGGTGACCGTGCGGAGCAGATAGGCGGGATAGGCGTCTCGGAGATACAGTTTCATGCCGTCCTGCACCGTTCCGTCGAATTCTTGCGTGCAGGCTTCGTCGGTATAGAGCACTTTGATAAAACCCGTATCGAGGTCAAACCAATCGGGGCAGGCGTCGTGAATATCGTCGAGCGTAAACGCCTCTTCGGGTTGCGCGCGCAACGTGACGACTTCGGATTTATACGCAACGCTGACCCCATATCTTCCGTCCGAACAGGCGGAAAACGCGAAAAAGCCGAACAGAACCCCTATCCAGACAGAGTAAACGAGCATTTTCTTCCATCTCATGATCCCCTCCTTGCCGTACGGCGCGGAAAAACGCGTTTTCATTTTCAAATCGATCATACCATAACAAAGACGCGATGTCAAGGCGGCGGGAAGCGTTCTGCGGGAAGTCGTGAAAAAAGATTGCGCGAGGCGCGGGGAGGAAGAATGTGCGCGAGAAGTTTTTTTCGGCGCTCGGCGCGGGGCGAAACGCTTTACAGAAACCGTCCTCTCTGTTATAATGAAGCGGTTGTCATTCGGAGAGAAATATGCAGATCGGAAGTAAAGAAGAAATGAAAGCGTTTTATCGGGCGGTATGGTTTCTCATATTGCCCATTGCGGCGCAGAATCTCATCAACGTGGGAGTGACGGCGGCGGACGTGCTCATGCTCGGCGCCTATACGGGCGACGTCTCGGGCGAAGTGGCGCTTTCCGCGTCCTCGCTCGCGGGGCAGGTCACCTTCATCTTCTCCCTTATCCTGTTCGGCCTGAGTTCGGGCGCGGCGGTGCTGACGGCGCAGTATTGGGGGAAAGGGGATCTCGTATCGGTGGAGAAGGTGCTCGCGGTGAGCATCCGCTTTGCCTATTGTTTCGGCATTCCCATCTTTCTCGTCGCGCTCTTTTTGCCCGATCCCGTCATGCACGTCTTTTCAAACGACGCGGCGGTCATCGCGGAAGGGACGAAATACCTGCGCATCGTCGCGGCGTCCTATCTCTTCATGTCGTTCAGCGTGGTGTTTCTCAACGTCATGCGAAGCGTGGAGCGCGTCATCGTTTCGAGCGCGGTCTATCTCACCTCCCTCGTCGTGAACGTCGCGCTCAACGCGCTGTTCATCTTCGGCGCGGGCGCGATCCCCGCCATGGGCGTTTCGGGCGCGGCGGTCGCCACGCTCTGCGCGCGCGTGCTCGAATTTATCATCGTCTGTTTTTATGCGGCGTTTGCGCGCATCCCCGTGCGCTTCCGCTTCCGCTATCTCTTCCGCTCGGACAAACAGCTCACCAAAGATTATGTCCGCTATGCGGTGCCCGTACTCCTCAACGAATTGCTCTGGGGCGGCGGGACGTCGGCGGTGACGGCGGTCATCGGGCACCTGGGCACGGCGGCTTCGGGCGCGAACGCGGCGGCGCAGGTGGTGCGGCAGCTCGGGATCGTGCTGACCATGGGCGTGGCGAACGCGACGGCGATCGTCATCGGAAAGACGATCGGCGAAGGCAGGGAAGAGGACGCGAAGGTGTATGCGAAGCGGCTGGGCGGCATGACCGCGATCGTGGGCGCGGTGAGCGCGGCGATCGTGCTGTGCTGTATCCCCGTCCTCACGCGCGTGCTCGAACTGAGCGATCAGGCGCGGGAGTATCTCATCGTCATGCTGATCGTGCTCTCCTATTATATCTTTTTGCAGGCGTTCAACTGTCTGTTCATCGTGGGGATCCTGCGCGCGGGCGGGGATACGCGGTACGGGCTGTTCGCGGACGTGGGAACGCTGTGGGGGATCGCGGTGCTGTGGGGCGCGATCGCCGCGTTTGCCTTTCACGCGTCGCTGCCCGTCGTCTATATCCTGCTCACGTCGGACGAGATCTTCAAGATTCCGCTCGTGCTGTGGCGGTACAAATCGGGCAAATGGCTGAAAAACGTCACGCGCGAACAGGCGAAAGAGCGGGAAATTACGCAGGAAACGGCATAAGATTGTCAAATTCCGCTTGAAATCCTTTGAAAACGTGGTATAATAACAAAGAGCGGAAAAACCGCGGAACACAAGGAGATTTTATGGAGTTCGTCGGATTCGGCGGGAAGAGGATCGTCGTCCATGAATGGACGGACGTGCCTTCGCCCAAAGGGATGGTTCAGATATTGCACGGGATGGCGGAACACGCGTCCCGTTATGCCGCGTTGGCGGCGTTTCTCAACGAGAACGGGTATCTCGTCGTCGCGGACGATCATCGCGGTCACGGGCTGACGGACGAACATTCCCTCGGCTATGCGAAAGGGGATATGTTCGCGGACACGGTGCGCGACGAAGCGGCGCTCACCGATTACTACAAACATAAATTTCCCGGGCTCAGATATTTCATCCTCGGGTTTTCTTACGGTTCTTTCCTTGCGCAGAGCTATATCGGCAAATACGGCGACAAGATCGACGGCGCGATCATCGCGGGGAGCAATTATAAAAAGGATTTCGAGGTATATCTCGGCTCTTTCGTCGCGCAGTGCGGGTGTATCTTCCGCGGCGAATCCAAACCCGCGCGCACCATCGAGCGGCTCTCCTTCGGGGCGTACGAAAAACAGTTCGACGACCGCGAATGGCTGAGCGCGGACGGCGAGAGCAACGCGAAGTACCATTCCGATCCCATGTGCGGTTTTGTCTGCTCCAATCGCTTTTACGCCGACTTTTTCCGCGGCCTGAAAAAGCTCTATACGCCGTCTTACCGTAAGGGGTTGCGGAAAGATCTGCCCGTCCTGCTCATCTCGGGCGCGGAAGATCCCGTGGGCGAAAAGGGAAAGGGTGTGGAAAAGCTGTACCTGTACTATCACAAAGCGGGCATGAAGAACGTGAAGGTCGTTCTCTTCCCCCGTTCCCGCCATGAGTTCCTAAACGAGCAGGAGGACCGCGACAAAAAGTGGGGCGAGATCCTGCAATTTCTCGAAAGGGCGGGCGAGGAACCTGCGCCCGCATTTGCGCCCGAAGCGGCGCAATCGGAACCCGCCTGACGGGTGCCGACGGAACAATGTTTCACGCGGAACGCGCCTTCGGGCGCGTTCCTTTTTTTCTTGCGCCGCGGCGTGAAACAGCTCCGAGCGGCGGCGGGGCGGTCTCCGCGGAGGCTCCGTCGCGGCGGAAAACAAGGACGGGAAGAGGCGGGGCGGAAATCGGGAAGAGACGGGGCGGAAAGCCGCAAAAAAAACCGCCCGCGCAAATGCGCGGGCGGCGGAAACAGCCGATCGGTTCAATCAGTTAAGAATGGTGGGATCGAAGTTGAGCGTATACTGGTTGGGACCTCTGTCGTCGGGGAAGAGCGTCGCGCCGGGGACGACGGGCAGCGTCAGGGGATTGACGAGCGCGTCCGCGGTGAGGTTGGTCACGCTGGCGCGGAGATAGGGGAACATCGTCTCGGTCGCGTTGATCGCGAAGATGCGCTTGTCCTCCGCGGTCTCCATGTTTTCCACTTCGAACACGCCGACGAAACGCGCGAGCAGGTTGAAGGGCTTGGGGGATTCTTCCGTGCTTTCGATCTTGCATTCGAGAATGACGATGTTGATCTTCGGATTCTCGTTTGCCTGACGGATCTGGCGGGAGAAGAAGGGTTTGATCTCGAACTTCGTATCGGGAGTGACCTTCATGGGATTGACCTTGAAGGACAATTCATCTGCGGTGAGAGCTTTCAAAGAATATTTGATCATATCGATACCTCTTGCGGGTGTTTTCCGATATTGTACCACGTTTGGGGCGATCTGTCAATCCCGCGCGGGGCAAATGCGGAGACGAAGGAAAGAATTTGTTTGATTTTTCGTTAAAGTAAAATTTTCCTCTGCAAAACGCTTGCCAAAGGGGAGGAAAGAGTATATATTATATCCGCCGCGACGGGGAAAAGAACGCGCGGGCGGCAGGATTTGCGGTATGAAAGATCTCACGAAGGGCAATCCCTTCCGACTTATTTTATGGTTTGCGTTTCCCATCCTCATCGGGAACGTGTTCCAGCAACTTTATAACATGGCGGACACCATCATCGTCGGCAACACGGTCAACTCGGACGCCTTTTCGGGGGTGGGAAGCACGGGACCGATCACCTTCCTCATCCTCGGGTTCGTCAACGGGCTGACGGGCGGATTTTCCGTGCGCGTTTCCCAGAGGTTCGGCGCAGGCGACGAGGCGGGCGTGCGCCGCGCGATCGGCATGAGTTATCTGCTCTGCGTGATCATGACCGTCGTCGTCACCGCGGCGGCGGTGCCCCTTTCGGGTCCTCTGCTCCGCCTTATGAATACGCCCGTACAGTATTACGATTACGCGTACGCCTATCTTTTGGTGATCTTCTGCGGCATGGGGGCGACGGTGTTCTATAACATCCTCGCGGGGATCCTGCGCGCGATCGGCGATTCGCGCACGCCGCTGCTGTTCCTCATTTTTGCCGCCTGCCTCAATGTGGGGTTGGATTTCGCGTTCATCGTCGGGTTCAAAATGTATTATCACGGCGCGGCGGTGGCGACTGTCGTCAGCCAGCTCATTTCGGGACTGCTGTGCTTCGTCTACATGAACAAGCGTTATCCGCAGTTCCGCGTTCACCGTTCGGATTTCGCCTGGGACTGGAAGCTCGCGGGCGGACATGTCGCGGTGGGGCTGCCCATGGCGTTGCAGTTCTCCATCACGGCGATCGGGTGCATCGTGCAGCAGACGGCGCTCAACTCCCTCAACGCGACGGTGCCGGGCGTGGTCACGGCATATACCGCCGCCTCCAAGATCGATAACATCGCTTCGCAGACGTTTGCCGCGCTGGGTACGGCGATGGCGATGTATGCGGGGCAGAACTACGGCGCGGGGCGCATGGACCGCGTGCGCAAGGGCGTGCTCGTGGGCATGGTATACACGGCGGTCGGCGCGGCGATCGGGTTTGCCTTCTGTATCGGGTTGTACGATCCGCTCATCGGGCTTTTCCTCAACCAGGAAAACGGAGGGGATCTCGCGCTGTATTACAACGACGTGCTCGCGTACGGCAAGCAGTTCCTCTATTTCCAGAGCGGGTGTTATCTGCTCCTCGGCACGATCTTCGTCTACCGCAACGCGTTGCAGGGGATCGGAAAGAGCACGATCACCATGCTTGCGGGCGTGACCGAGGTCATCGGCAGGGTGATCACGGCGTTCGTGTTCGTCGATCTGTGGGGATTTACGGGCGTCTGCCTTTCCAACCCCATGGCATGGCTGGCGGCGGATATTTTCCTGCTCGTCACCTATTATGTGCTCATGCACGCGAAGAAAAAGCGGGATAATAAGGGACGTCCCGACATGGGCGGCCGTCCGCTTGCGGCAGGGGCTTGATCGAAAAAATGTGCGCAAAAAAAAGCGGAAACGAGGCGTTCCCGCTTTTCTTTTTTTCAGATGTTTCCGCGCTTCAGATGTTCCCGTCGAGCAGACGATAGATCTCGCGGAGCGCGTCGAAGACGATGGTCTGATAGACGGACGCCACCTCCGCGTAGTCGGGAAAGCCGTCGACGGCGGCGAGCAGCGCGGCGGCGCCGTGGATCCCCTGCGTGAGCAGTGCATAGCATTCCTTGTCGCCGCCCCTGACGAAGGAGGCGAATTTGGCGGCGATCGCGTTTATTGTATCACAAGCCGCAAAACAATGCAACGGGGGTGGGGGAGAAAGAGGAAATTTTTTTGCCGCATTCGCCTTCGGCGGCGGATTTTTCCGTCATCTCTTGACAAAAGGCGCCTTCGGGTGGTATGATATTGCTCGGAGGTCAAACATGATCCGTCAATCGGTTTCGGAGCTGATCGGACACACGCCCATGTTGCGTCTGTGCCGAGTGGAAGAGGAAGAAGGGCTTTCGTGTAAGCTCGTCGCCAAGTTGGAGGCGTTCAATCCCGCGGGGAGCGCGAAGGACCGCATCGCGCGGGAAATGCTCGACGACGCGGAGCGGCGCGGGCTGGTGGATCGGGATACCCTCATCGTCGAACCGACGAGCGGGAACACGGGAATCGGGCTGGCGGCGGTCGCTGCGTCGCGCGGGTATCGGGTGGTACTGACCATGCCCGACACGATGAGCGCGGAGCGCAGGCAGCTTTTGTCGGCTTACGGCGCGGAGATCGTGCTCACGCCGGGCGCGGAAGGCATGGCGGGCGCGGTGAAATGCGCGAACGAGCTCGCGGCGCAGGCGGGCAAGGCGTTCATCCCTTCGCAGTTCGACAATCCCGCCAACCCCCGCGCACATTATCTCACTACGGGGCGGGAGATCCGCGAGGATTGCCCCGACGTCGCGGCGTTCGTGGCGACCGTCGGTACGGGCGGCACGCTCACGGGCACGGGGAAATACCTCAAGGAGACGGGCAATGTCTATCTTGCAGGCGTGGAACCCGCGTCGTCGCCCTTGCTGACGGAAGGGCGCACGGGCGCGCATAAGATCCAGGGGATCGGCGCGAATTTCATCCCCGCCACCTTCGACCGTTCCCTTCCCGACGAGATCATGACGGTCACGGACGAAGAGGCGTTCCGTTACGTCCGCCTGCTTGCGCGGAAGGAGGGATACCTTGCCGGGATCTCTTCGGGTGCGGCGCTGTGCGCCGCCGTGCGGTTGGGCAAGCGGGAGGCGTTTGCGGGAAAGACGGTCGTGGTGCTTTTGCCCGATACGGGAGAGCGGTATCTCTCCGCTGGCGTGTTCTGAAAACAAGGAGGTCGGAAATGCTCATCAACGAAACAAAAAACGACGTGGAATTTCAGTTCCGCACGGCAAAACATCTTCTGAAAAAGTCCAAGATCTGGCTCGGACTCGTGCTTCCTCTCATCCTCGTCGCCTGCGGCGTCGTCGTGCTGATCCTCGATCGGGAAGACCTGTTTTTCCCCGTGTTCACCATCGTGCTCGGCGTCGCGCTGCCCTTGTTCACCTGGCTGGGGCTGGACGCGCTCGTCAAGAAAAATCTCAAAAAACAGCTCGCGGGCAAGGAAGTGTCCGTGCGCTATACCTTCGAGCCTACGCAGGTGCGCATCGAGGCGATGCACTCGGCGGGGTTGGTCGGAGAGTCGTCCTATATCAACTATCTCGCCTTTACGGGCGTGAAGGAGTTTTCCGATCTCTGGCTCCTGCAATATAACCAGACGGTGAGTTATTCCCTGCGCAAGGACGGCATGACGGAAGGCACGGCGGAAGAGCTGACCGCCTTCCTCAAAGAGCGGTTCGGGGGAAAATACGTCGTCTGCAAATAAAGAAAAACAGCCCAAAGGCGCGGATCTCCGCGCCTTTTTTCGTTTGCGATAACGTCTCTTTCCCGTGGGGAATCGAAGCGTGCCCGCGTTCGCGGTAAAAAGACAGAAACGGAAACGGAGCGCGCGGACTTGACAAAAAACAAACCCTTTGGTATAATAAATATATAAAGTTGGAAAAGTAATACTGCATACGGAAAGGAGGAAACGAATGAACGGATTTCCCGAAGGGAAATATCTCGCAACGGTAAAGATCGGACCGAAAGGGCAGATCGTCATCCCCAAAGAAGTGCGCGATATGTTCGGGCTTGCTTGCGGGGATTCGCTGGTTTTGATGGCGGACAAGACGCAGGGGATCGCGTTGCAGCCGTTTTCGTACATGGAAACGCTGTGGAATGCCGTCAACCGCATGAAGGACAAGGAGAACGGCGAAGAGTGAATGCGCTTACGGTCAGAGATCTGACAAAGACATATCCCGGATTCAAGCTGGACGGCGTGAGTTTCACGGTGGGGCAAGGACGCATCGTCGGGCTGATCGGCGCGAACGGCGCGGGGAAAAGCACCACGCTGAAGGGGATATTGCGCCTGATTTCCGCGACGGGCGAGGTCAGCGTATACGGGAAAGATATGCGCGCCGAAGAGTTTGCCGCGAAACAGTTGATCGGGTATGCGGGCGGCGGATTTCGGTTTTATCCGATGAAGCGGCTTGACGCGATCCGAAAGGCATACGCCGCCTTTTTCCCCGCATGGGATCAGGAGAAATACGAGCGGTATCTTGCGCGGTTTGACCTTTCGGAGGAAAAGCGGGGAAAAGAGCTTTCCGACGGGATGAAAGTCAAGTTTGCGGTTGCGTTGGCAGTTTCGCACGGGGCGAAACTGCTTATCATGGACGAGCCGACCAGCGGGCTCGATCCGCTTTCGCGCGAAGAGTTTTGCGATCATATCCTCGGATTGGTGCGCAACGAGGGAATATCGGTCTTGTTTTCCACGCATATCACGTCCGATCTCATGCGCATTGCCGACGACGTGGTCTATCTTTCGCGCGGAAAGGTATTGGCGGACTGCCCGTTGGAGCAACTGCTTTCGCGTTACCGCGTCGTTCGCTTCGGGGCGCGCGGGCAGGCGGAAGCGGCGCGCGCGATCGGGATAAAGGCGGTGAAAAACGGATACGAAGGATTGCTCGAACGGGGGAACGCCGTCCCCGACGGCGCAAGCGCGGAGGACGCGACGCTCGATTCCGTCATGATACATCTGGAAATCGCAGGCAGGGAGGGAGAGAAATGCGGCAACTGATAAAAAAGGAGATCGCGCTGTGCGTTCATCCGACGGGATATATTTTTTTAAGTTTTGCCTTGCTGACGTTCGTACCCAATTATCCTTACGAAATGATCTTCTTTTTTTCCTGTCTTTCGGTGTTTTTCTGCTGTCTTACGGCGAGGGAAAACGGGGATGTCGCTTTTACCTGTGCGCTTCCCGTAAAAAAACGCCTGGTGCCGATCGCGAGGATCCTTACGATGAGCGGGTTCCAGTGCGTTTTGCTTGTGCTTACGGGGGCGGTCGGCGCGATCAAAGGCGCGGCGGTTCCCGCGGAAATGTATCTCAATTACGCGGGACTTTCCGCAAACATCGCCTTGCTCGGCAACGCGGCCATTGTGCTCGGAACGTTCAATCTCGTTTTTTTTGCGGGCTATTATAAAAATCCCGAGAAAGTGGGGATCCCGTTTGTGGCGGGCGGCGCGTTGGTTGTTCTTCTGATCGGCATATTTATCGTATTGCGCTGGACGGTGCCGTTCTTTATGCAGACGCTGAACGGGCTCAATTCGGAAAACGCGCCGTTCAAAGCGCTGTGGCTTCTGATCGGACTGACGGTATACGCCGTCCTGACGGCGGCGGCCTGTAAAATATCGGCAAACCGATTTGAAAAGACGGATATCTGAGGAAGAAAGGGACGGGCGCCCGAACCGTTTTTGCGGTTCGGGCGCCCGTCCGCGTCTGCGGCGCGTATCTCGCGGATCTCGGGGGGCGCGGGGCGCATATTCCCGCGGAAAATTCCGCAAAATAGCCCTATGGATACGCGTTCGGCGGCAGACGGGCGCGGGCGGCGCGCGCTCGCGGTCTCGTCGCTCTTCTTTTTCTTTTCCTTCGTCGGCTGGGCGTGGGAAAAGCTGTGGTTTTTCTTTGCCTACGGCGAAAACGCCGACAGGGGCTTTCTCTTTCTGCCTTTCTGCACAGTGTACGGGAGTTCGCTCGTGCTCATACGCGCCCTTCTCGGGTTCCCCGCGACCGATCGGCGGTACCCCGTCAATCTGCTCGCGTTTTTGGGGTACGCGGCGGCGGCCGCGCTCATCGCGACGGCGGCGGAGCTGGCGACGGGGCTTTTGTTCGAACACGCTTTCGGGGCGAGGCTGTGGTCGTACCGCGGCGCCCCGCACGAGTTCTGCGGCTACATCTGTCTGCCCGTCAGCGTCGCTTGGGGAATGCTCATCGCGACGGCGATGGCGGCGGTATGGCGCCCGCTCGAAGCGCTCCTCATGCGTATTCCCGTCCGCGTGCTCGCCGCGGCAAACGCACTGCTATGGGTATCGGTCGCCGTCGATTTCTGCCTGCGTGCGGCGGCGCATTTTTAAGAGGGATCTTCGTACGCGCATATCCCTTCGCGGAACGCCGCCTTCACCCGTATTTTTGTCAGCTCTTCGGGCGGGCAGAGAAGGGGATTGCGGTCGACGAGGATAAAATCCGCGCGTTTCCCCGTGACGATCGCGCCCTTATTCGCTTCTCCGTATTGCAGGGCGGCGTTTTTGGTGACGGCGAGGATGGCTTCCCGCACGGAGATCTCCTGTCCCGCGAGTTTTCTCCCCGCGGCGGTCGTGCGCAGGACGGCGCAGGAGATCGCCTCCCACAGATCGGGCGGGGCAACGGGGGAATCCTGGTGCAGGGTGAAGGGGATGCCCAGCGTCGCCGCGTCTTTTGCGGGGGAGAGAAAGCGGGCGCGCGTTTCGCCCAGGTTTTTCAGGTGCGTTTCTCCCCAATGATAGACGTGCGATACGAAAAAAGAGGGGATCGCGCCCAGTTGCGCGAGGCGGGAGAGCTGATCTTTCCCGAGGATCTGAGCGTGGATGAGGACGGGGCGAAGTCGCCGTCTTTCGTCAGGGGAAAGGCGGGCGAGAACGTCGAGGAACCGTTCCGCGGCGCCGTCCCCGTTGCCGTGCGCGAGAAGCTGCGCGCCCCGCCCGAGCGCAAAGCGGCAGGCGGAGAGGACTTCCGCCTCGGTCATGGTCGGCGTGCCGTTGCTCCCGTCCGTATACGGTTCGCGCAAAAACGCCGTCTTGCTCTGCGGCGAGCCGTCGAGGAAGATCTTCACTCCGCCCAGGCGGAAGCCGCGGTCATATCCGCGCACGCTGTCGGGAAAGGCGGCGGCATAAGCGTCGTAATCCTCGGGCGCGGCATATCCCACCACGTCGAGGCGAAGTCCTTCGCCGACGAAGGTGCGGTAGAGGGGGAGCATCTCCGCGGTGAGCAGGCCTTCCTGCGCGGTACACGCCCCGCGGGAGAGATAGATTTCCTGCGCGCGGAAAAAGGCTTCGCGGATACGGGACAGATCGGGCAGAGGCACGCGGCGGGCGCGGGCGATGAACTCCGTCTCCTCAAAAAAACCGTCCCCGTCGGGCGCGTCGCCGAGGGCGCGGAGCGCCGCCGAATTGAACGCGCCCGAGTGTCCCGAGGGGTGTTGCAGGAGGACGGGACGGTCGGGGAACGCCCGGTCGAGCGCGTCCCGCGTCGGAAATTTTCCGTCCGCAAAGCGTTCGGGGCGCACGTCGCGCGCCGTGAGGAAATCGGCAGGGGCAAGCCCGTGCTCTTTTTCAAAACGGCGGAGCAGGGCGAACAGCTCTTTCTCTGAACGGCAATCGGACGCGTCCGCCTGCAAGAGGGAGATCGCGAAGGAAAGCAGGTGGGAATGCGGATCGAGAAAGGCGGGCAGGACGAACGCGCCGTTCAGGTCCCGCCGTTCGCAACCGTGCGCGGGCGGGACGAATCTGCCCCGCTCCACGGTAAAGGAAGTCTGCCCCGAAAGGGGGCAATAACAGTTTTCGTATGCGATCTTCATAACCGTCTCCGAAAGAGGCGCCGTCAGGCGGCGCCGTTTGGAAAAGTATCGCCCGCGCGGGCGTTTTTTATTCCCGCACTTGACAATCTCGCCGTGCGCGCGTACAATAGGGAACAGGAGGGCGGTGAGATGCTCGTTTCGACAAAGGGAAGATATGCGCTCAAATTTGCGATCGCCTTGCGCGACCGCGGCGGGCGGACGCCGCTGAGGGAAGCGGCGGAAGCGACGGGGATCCCCGTCAAATATCTCGAACAGATCGCGCCCTCGCTGCTTCGGGCGGGACTGATCGTCGGGAGCCGCGGTGCGGGCGGCGGATACGAACTCTCGCGGGCGGCGGGAGAGATCACGGCGGGGGAGATCCTGCGGGCGGCGGAAGGCGCGCTCGCGCCCGTAGCGTGTCTCGGCGGCAAGGAATGCGAAAAGCGGGAGAGCTGTCCCACGCGCGCCTTTTTCGAGGGAATGGACAGGGCGGTGAACGAGTATGCGGACTCTGTGCCGCTGTCCGCGTTCCCTCCGATCGGCAAATGAGCGCGGAAAAAGGAAGAACGGACGGTCAAACGGAAGGGGAAGCCCTTCCGTTTTTCCTAAAATCAGAAAATTGCGTTTTTTTTATGCAAAGCACTTGAATTTTATCGGTAAATGTTGTAGAATAGAGAAGGTATCTATGTAAATCAATAGGAGGAATTTTATTCATGGCAAAAAAGTATTGTTACCTTTTTACCGAAGGTAATGCGAAAATGCGTGAACTTCTCGGCGGTAAGGGCGCAAACCTTGCGGAAATGACCGGTCTCGGACTTCCCGTGCCTCAGGGCTTCACCATTTCCACGGAAGCGTGCACGCAGTACTATGAAGACGGCAGACAGATCAACCCCGACATCCAGGCGGAGATCCTCACCTACATCGAGAAGATGGAGCAGGTGACCGGCAAGAAGTTCGGCGATCTGGAAAATCCCCTGCTCGTATCCGTCCGCTCGGGCGCGAGAGCTTCCATGCCCGGCATGATGGACACCATCCTCAACCTCGGCTTGAACGAGACGGTCGTCAACGTCATTGCGAAGAAGTCGGGAAATCCTCGTTGGGCTTGGGACTGCTACAGAAGATTCATCCAGATGTTCTCCGACGTCGTCATGGAAGTCGGCAAGAAATACTTTGAAAAACTCATCGACGAGATGAAGGCGAAGAAGGGGATCACCTACGACGTCGAGCTGACGGCGGACGATCTGCAGGAGCTTGCAAATCAGTTCAAGGCAGAGTACAAGAAGCAGCTCGGCAAGGACTTCCCCGACGATCCCAAGGAACAGCTCTTCGAGGCGATCAAGGCGGTCTTCCGTTCGTGGGACAACCCTCGTGCGAACGTCTACCGCATGGACCACGACATTCCTTATAGCTGGGGTACCGCGGTCAACGTGCAGATGATGGCGTTCGGCAACATGGGCGACACTTCCGGTACGGGCGTCGCGTTCACGCGCAACCCCGCAACGGGCGAGAAGGGGCTCATGGGCGAATTCCTCGTCAACGCACAGGGCGAAGACGTCGTCGCAGGCGTCCGCACCCCGATGCCCATCGCGCAGATGAAAGACGTGTTCCCCGAAGCGTATGCGCAGTTCCAGAAGGTCTGCGAGACGCTCGAATCGCACTATCGCGATATGCAGGATATGGAGTTCACCATCGAGGACAAGAAACTCTATATGTTGCAGACCCGTAACGGCAAGCGCACCGCGGCGGCGGCGATCAAGATCGCTTGCGACCTCATCGACGAGGGCATGATCACCGAGCAGGAAGCGCTGATGCAGATCGACGCGAA
>CALVLH010000023.1 GCA_944336975.1 uncultured Clostridia bacterium | reverse complement strand
GCGACGACGGCGGGAAGCGCGACTACGGCAGACAGCGCGACGTTCGCGACGACGGCGGGCACGGCGGAAAAAGCGGTGAGGGACAATCTCGGAAACGAAATCTCCAAGATCTACGCGACGATCACGCAGGTGGCGAGCCGCGCGTCGGCAGACGACCTCGAACAGGAGATCTCCGACCGACAAACCGCAGACAACGCGCTTGGCGACCGTATCGACGACCTTATCGACGGAACGACGGCAGTTGCAAAGGCGACCACGGCAGACAGCGCAGACGAGGCGAAACACGCGACAAACGCGGATAATGCAACCTACGCGACGACGGCGGGAAGCGCGACTACGGCAGACAGCGCGACAACGGCAGGAAAAGCGGAAAAGGCGGTGAGGGACAATCTCGGGAACGAGATCTCTAAGATCTACGCGACGATCGCACAGGTGGCGAGCCGTGCGTCGGCGGACGACCTCGAACAGGAAATTTCTGACCGACAAACCGCAGACAACTCGCTTGGCGACCGTATCGACGACCTTATCGACGGAACGACGGCAGTCGCCAAAGCGACAAACGCGGACAATGCAACGGAAGCGGAACACGCGACGAGCGCAGATAACGCGACCTATGCGACATCGGCGGGAAGCGCAACCACAGCGGCGAGCGCGAATAAAGTAAAAAACAAATTTAACGTCTTTCAAGACGGCGTTCTTTTGGCGTCCTATGACGGATCGGCGCAAGCGGTGCTTGATCTTCCCTCGGGAGACGGGGGCACCGCCGACAAAGTATCTCATACCCTGACCGCCAAGGTCAACGCAACGACGGTCACGTTCGACGGCTCGGAAACCGTGACCATTCCGACGATCTTTGCCGCCAATTCGGGCGGGACGAACGGGTATTATCTGAGGAGCAACGGGAGCGCGGTCGCGCCAAGTTGGGCAAGTCTTCCGATCACGGGCAAGACGGGGGTGAAATCGGTCAGCGGCACCAGCGTTACCATAACGCACGGATTGGGAGTGACGCCGTCCGAGATCTTTGTCCATCTCAAATCGCCGAGTAACAAAGGTACTAATTATTATGTGACATCCGCAGGTTCAAGTTCGTTCACGGTATCGTTTTATTCGTCCGGGACGGCGGCCGCGCAGAGCATAACGGGATCGCTGTATTGGTTTGCGATCAAATAAGGAGGGAGACATGAAAACCGTATTATTCAATGAGGAGGGCGTCGTCGACGCCGTATACGACGGCGAAAACGCCGCAGACTTTCTTCCGCAGGATATGACGCTATCGGTCGATGAAGAGACGGGAAAACTCATCGCCGATTCGCTCGCCGATAAGACCGTTCGTCGGATAAACGGCGTATTTGTGTACGAGGACAACGGGAACGCGCACAGGCGCGAGGTATGCGAGGAGATCGCGCGCATAGAACGCTGGTTTGCCGAATATGACCGGCAGACGGCGCAATATCAGCGGGCGCAACGCTTGGGGACGGAATATGACAACCGTTACGGGACGATCGCCGAACTCGATGCGCAGGCGGAGGGGTATGCGGTTCAACTTGCCGCGCTCCGCGCCGAAGTCGCCGAGGGATAACGGCGTTGCGCGCATAAAAAACAAATGCCGCGTGCGGGATGTTTCTGCGCGCCGCCTTCGGGCGGCGCGCAGTTTTTTTGCCATTTACAGAAGAGAAATAGGACAATTTTCACAAAAAAATGCCGATAATTTCTTGAAAAATCTGCGGATCGGTGATATAATAAACAAAATGCGGATGTGGCGACAGGCGTCGGGACCGAATGCCGCGGGATCGCGGCGCGCCGCTCTTTTACCGCGATATGTTTACTTCGGGGGAAGAACATGAAAAGAAAAAATCAGCGCTGGCACAAGCCTCGGCACGTCTTTTTTTTCGGACTGTCCAAGTTGCTTGTCGGGATCTATGCAAAGCTCGTTTACCGCTATCGCGGGGAAAAGTTCGATAACCGAAAAGGACAGTATCTGTTCTTTTACAATCACCAGACGGCGCTCGATCAGAACCTGATGTATCTCTCCCTGCCTAAGCAGCCTTATACGGTGGCAACGGAGGACATCTTCACGATGGGCGTCCTCTCGAAGATCATCCGCTATACGCAGGCGCCCATCCCGTTCAAGAAATCGGCGAGCGACTTCGCGGCGATCAAGACGTGCGTGAAGATCATCCGCGAGGGGTATTCCATCGCGCTTTCGCCCGAGGGCAACCGCACGTTCACGGGTGTAACCAACCACATCAAACCGTCGGTGGGAAAACTCGTCAAAATGCTTAAACTTCCCGTCGTCATCTTTATCGTCCGCGGCGGATACGGCGTGTTGCCCCGCTATGCGGACAGACCGCGCCGCGGGCGCGTGAGCGGCCGCGTCGAACGCGTGATCACTTACGATGAGTATAAAGATCTGTCTGACGAGGAAACGTACGAACTCATTCGAGACGCCCTGTATGTGGACGAGAGCGACAGCGGGGCGGTCTGCAAGAGCCGCCGCCAGGCGGAATATCTGGAACGCGCGCTCTATCTCTGTCCCAAGTGCGGAAAGGTTGGGACGCTGTATTCCAAGGGGCGTACTTTTTCCTGCACCGCCTGCGGCGCAAAAGCGACGTTGGACGACACGCGTGTCTTTCACGGTGATTTTCCCTTCCGCACCGTACTGGAATGGACGCAATGGCAGGACAAACAGGTGCGCTCGCTTCCCGTCGGCGGGGACGAAACGCCGTATTATCGCGAGACGGTGCGCCTGCGCGAGCTGGTCCCGGGCAAAAAGATCGTCGTTCGCAAGAGCGCTGAAGCGCGTCTGTTTTCCGATCGCATGGAGATAGGGGATCTCGTCTTTCCCTTCGATGAGATCTCAGCCATGACCGTCTGCGGAAAAATGCGCATGGACTTCTATTTCGGCGAGCACACTTACCAGCTCACTGCGGATCGTCGGTTTTGTGCGCTCAAATACGTCAATCTGTATTATCATTATCGCAATAAAAAGGAAGGTGCAGAAGATGGATTTCTCGGCATTTAGCGTCTGGGCGTTCCTGCTCATCGTCGCGATCCTGCTCGGCAGCATGTTGCTTGCGAGCATTCTCAAGCGGTTCATACCCGCGCTCGATAAGACGTTGATCCCCGTTTCCGTTCTGGGCGGGATCATCCTCCTCGTCATCTCGACCATCACCTATTACGCGGCGGGGGATTATCTGTTCAATTTCGGCGCGTTCGAATTCGGTTCGGGATACGACGGAATGGACGTGCTCGAACTTATTACCTATCATTGTCTCGGTATCGGCTTCGTCGCGATGGGGATGCGCGGTTCCAAAAAGAAATTCAACAAGACGCGCGCGAGAGAGGTGTTCGATTCGGGCGTGACCACCGTCAACGGCTATCTCATGCAGGCGGTGCTCGGGCTCGCCGTGACGATCGTCGCCGTCGCCGCGTTCAATTCTCCCGGGATGATCGAGGCGGGCGGGATCCTGCTCGCGTTCGGGTTCGGACAGGGAACGGGGCAGGCGCTCAATTACGGGAATATCTACGAGGGTTACGGTTTGCAGGACGGCGGCAATTTCGGACTGACCGTCGCCGCGATCGGCTTCCTCGTCGCCTGCATCGGCGGCGTCATCTATCTCAACGTCCTGCGCAGAAAGGGCGCGATCAAGATCGTGGAGAAGGAAGAGAGGGCAAAACTCAGCGACTATGAGGACGAGAACGAGATCTCCGTCGTCTCCTCCATGGACAAATTCACCGTGCAGATGGCGATCGTCCTTGGCATTTATGCCGTTTCTTTCCTCATCATGTATGCGCTCAGCCTGGCGATCCCTTCGCTGGAAAGCGTTCTGTTCGGCTTCAACTTCCTCATCGGCACGCTCCTGACCGTTCCCGTCAAGGCGGTGCTGAACAAATTGCAGGAAAAAAAGATCATCAAAAAGCAGATCGTCAACAATTTCATGATGGGGCGTATCGGCGGCTTTGCGTTCGATCTCATGATCGTCGCGGGCGTCGCAGCGATCCGTCTCCCGCTCCTCGCCGATTACTGGCTCATCCTGCTCCTTCTCGCGCTGTTCGGTTCCTTTTCGACCCTTTTCTATGTGTACTTCGTCAGCAAGAAGCTTTTCCCCGGCTACTATCACGAGCAGTTCCTCGCGATGTTCGGAATGCTCACGGGCACGGCGAGCACGGGTATGATCCTGCTTCGCGAAATGGACGGAAATTACCGCACGCCTGCGAGCGAAAATCTCGTTTATCAGAGTCTCGTCGCAATGGTATTCGGCTTCCCGATCATGTTCCTCGCGACCTATGCCTGCCTCGGACGGACGGAGGCGATCGTCACGCTGTTCATCGCGCTGGCGCTCTTCATCGCCTTCAACATTCTCTTGTTCCGTCGTTTTATCTTCCGTAAGCGCTTTGTCAAAGCGGAGACGGCGGCGGAACTTTCCGAAGGAGGAGCGCAGGATCTCTCGCAAGACGACGCGCAGGATCCTTCGCAGGACGGTTCCGACGGGCAGGATATGCAAAATTGAAGATCGCGCATGACACGCAACGACCGCCGCAAGGCGGTCTTTTTTTTGCGCAAACCAACATTTCGCCTCAGTATGGTTGACAAACGAAGCCGTCAACGTTATACTGTAATTAGTTGCGATACGCAACGATTGCGCCCGCAACCGATTTGTTGGGGGATAAAGAAAGAGAAAAGGAGGGGATACGAATGGCGTCGTTCATGCATCATCTGGGCGAATGTTGGCGCTGTGCGAATTTATACCGCGCGGCGCAACTCGAAAAACTCGATGTCGGGTGTTATCAGTACACTTATCTTCTCACGGTGTGCAAAAATCCCGGGATCGCGCAGGAGTCCATCGCGGGACTGGTCTATATCCACAAAAGCAACGTGGCGCGGCAGCTTGCCTCGTTGGAGGAAAAGGGGCTCATCGAGCGCCGCGCGGACGAAGCGGACAAGAGGAACCTGCTCGTCTATCCGACCGAGAAGGCGTATGCGATCCTGCCTGAGGTCGAGCGGGTGCTTTCCGAGTGGGACGAATTCCTGTTGGACGCGTTTGACGAAGAGGAGCGCGAATTGCTCGAATCGCTTTCTTCCCGCCTTGCCGCCCGCGCGAAGCAGGCGGTCTCGGTATTGGGAGGGAAACAATGAAACTCGTGTTTTCCTACCTCGCGCGGTATAAATGGCGGATGTCTGTCGGTCTGTTCATCAAGGCGCTTGGGACGGTTGCGGAGCTGTTCCTGCCCATGATCATGGCGTATATGATCGACGAGATCGCGCCCGCGCAAGACCTCGCGTTGCTCATCGTGTGGGGCGCCGTGATGCTCGTCTGCGCGTTGGTCGCTCTTTTCGGCAACGTGATCGCCAACCGCATGGCGTCACGCGTCGCGCGCGATACGACGGAACGTCTCCGCCGCGATCTCTTCGTCAAGACGCTCGCGCTCTCCGCACGGCAATCGGACGAATTTACCGTCCCGTCGCTCGTATCCCGTCTTTCTTCGGATACCTACAACGTACATAACATGATCGGCATGATGCAGCGATTGGGCGTGCGCGCGCCCATCCTCGTCATCGGCGGCGTGGCGCTCACGTTCGTGGTCGAACCGGTGCTCGCGCTCGTCCTGCTCGCGGTGGTGCCGTTCCTGACCGTCGTCGTCATCGTCGTGTCCATGCGCGGGATCGTGCTCTATACCGATCTGCAACGCGCCGTGGACGGCATGGTGCGCAAGGTGCGGGACGATTATACGGGCATCCGCGTGATCAAGGCGCTGTCTCGGACGGATTATGAAAGCCGCTCCTTTGCCGCGATCAACGACCGCGTGGTGCATTGCGAGACCAAGGCGGGCGTGACGATGGGGATCACCAATCCCGTGCTCAATCTGCTTCTCAATCTCGGAATGACCGCGGTCATCCTTGTGGGGGCGTATCGCGTCGCTTCGGACAACGCGCTGGTGGGCGAGATCATCGCCTTTACCTCTTATTTTACCATCATCCTGAACGCGGTCATCATGGTGAGCCGCATCTTCGTCAACTATTCCAAGGGCGGCGCGTCGGCGAAGCGTATCGCGCAGGTGCTGAACGCGCCCGAAGATCTTCTGCCCGTCCGCGAAGCGGGGCTCACGCCTCGCACGGGCGAGATGATCCGCTTCGAGGGCGTCTCGTTCGGATACGGATTAGGCGTTCCCGTCGTCAAAGATATTTCCTTTTCCGTACGCCGCGGCGAATCGCTCGGCGTCATCGGCGCGACGGGGAGCGGGAAGTCCACGCTCGTGTCGCTCATGCTCCGTTTTTATGAGGCGGAGGCGGGCAAGGTGTTCATCGACGGCAGGGACGTGCGTTCGTATGAGGATGCGGAACTGCGTGGAAAATTCGGCGTCGTGTTGCAAAACGACTTTCTCATGGCGGCGAGCGTGCGGGAAAATATTGATTTCGAGCGTTCGCTGGCGGACGGCGCCATCCGAACGGCGGCGGCTTGCGCCCGCGCCGACGGGTTCATCGACGCATTGGAAGAGGGGTATGAAAGCGAACTGACCGCTCGCGGCGCCAATTTCAGCGGCGGGCAGAAACAGCGCCTGCTCATCGCCCGCGCCTTGGCGGGACGTCCCGACATCCTCATCCTCGACGACTCGTCGAGCGCGCTCGACTATAAGACGGACGCGCAGCTTCGGAGCGCGATCTTGGAGAATTTCCCCGAGACGACCATCGTCATGATCGCACAGCGCATCTCATCCGTCCGTTTCGCGGATAAGATCCTCGTCCTCGACGGCGGGAGGATCGTCGGCTTCGGCTCGGACAAAGAACTGATGAAGACGTGCGAGGTGTATCGGAACATTTATCGTTCCCAGCACGGGGAAGAGGAGGCGGAACATGAAGACGAATGATCTCGCCCGCAAGAAGGGAAGCCGCCGCGCCGTTCTCTGGCGGCTGATGAAATATTTCTTTCGTTATAAATTTGCCGTGGCGGCGGTATTCGCGCTCATGATCTCGTCCAATCTGCTCGCCTTGCTCGGTCCGATGCTTTCGGGGCAGGCGATCAATGCGATCGATCTGGAGACGGGCGTGGATTTCGACGCCGTATACCGCTATTGCGCGCTCATGGCGATCTTTTACGTCGCGTCATCCGTGCTTTCCTATCTGTTGTCCGTGCTGATGATCCGCCTGAGCCAGAAGATCATCCGCAAGATGCGCCAGGATGTGTTCGATAAGCTTCTCACGCTGCCCGTCGGATATTTCGATCGGTTGCAGGCGGGCGACATCATCAACCGCGTCTCTTACGACATCGATACGGTGAACGCGTCGCTTTCCAACGACATCCTGCAAGTGTTGACGGGATTCATCACCGTGGTCGGCGCCTTCGCGGCGATGGTGTGGATCTCGCCCATCCTGCTCGGCGTCGTCATCCTCACCGTTCCCGTTTCCGTCTGGGTGACGATCAAACGGAGCCGATCGGTGCGTCCGCTCTTCCGCAAGCGTTCGGCTAAACTCGCCGAGCTCAACGGATTTTCCGAGGAAATGCTTTCGGGGCTGAAAACCATCAAGGCGTACGGCAGGGAAGAGATGATCTCGCATAAGTTTTCGGATAAGAATACGGACGCGGTCGACGCGTTCTACGACGCGGATTATTACGGCAGTCTGATCGGGCCCGCCGTCAACTTCGTCAACAATTTCGGCATGGTGCTCATCAGCACTGTCGGTTCCGTTCTCTATCTTTACGGCAGGCTGCTCATCGGCGACATCAACTCGTTCCTGCTGTATTCGCGCAGGTTCTCGGGGCCGATCAACGAACTCGCGAACATCATGGGCGAAGTGCAGTCCGCGCTCGCGGCGGCGGAACGCGTGTTCGGCGTGCTCGACGCTTCGCCCGAACGCGAGGACGTCCCCGACGCGAAAGTGCTGACCGATCCCGAGGGCGAAGTGGAATTCCGCAACGTTCGGTTCGGATACCTTCCCGACGTTACCGTCATCCGCGATCTTTCCTTCCGCGCTTCGAGCGGGCAGACGGTCGCGATCGTCGGGCCGACGGGCGCGGGAAAGACGACGCTCGTCAATCTGCTCATGCGCTTTTACGATCCGCAGGGCGGGAACATCCTCATCGACGGGACGGACGTGCGCGAATATACGCGGCAAAGCCTTCGGGCGGCGTTTTCCATGGTCTTGCAGGATACCTGGCTGTTCGAGGGGACGATCTTCGAGAACATCGCATACGGAAAAGAGGGCGCGACGGAAGAGGAGGTACGCGCCGCGGCGCGCGCCGCGCATATCGCCGATTACATCGAATCGCTCCCCGAAGGATATTCCGCTCCCGTCACAGACGGCGGCGTCAATCTCTCCAAGGGGCAGAAACAGCTCATGACCATCGCCCGCGCCATGCTTTCGCCCGCGCACCTTCTCATCCTCGACGAGGCGACGAGCAACGTCGACACGCGCACGGAACTTCTCATCCGCGACGCGATGCTCAGGCTCATGGAAGGGAAAACGTGCTTCGTCATTGCGCACAGATTATCGACGGTGCAGAACGCCGATCTCATCCTCGTCGTCAGGAACGGCGACATCGTGGAAAGCGGACGGCATGAAGAATTGCTCGCCGCCGGCGGATTTTATTCGGAAATTTACCGCGCACAGTTTGAATAACGTAAGCCGCTCCGACCTCGCTTTTGAGGTTGCGGGGCGGCTGATTTTTGTACTTAAACGATGAAAAACGGAAAGATGAAAGGTAATATGCGTGACATAATCATCGTTTTTTCACGTTTTTCCTGTAAAAGATGCGATTTTTCCTGTCGGGAACGATTTCCTGCGAGGATTGTACGATATGGTTCCGCGGGACAAATCGCGCACTTGTGCGGCGGCATTAATTGCAATGAAAGTCGCGCGTTCGCTCGGCGCGGCGCCCGTGGGGCGGCGATCCTGTCGCGTTCGTGCGGTGCGATTTTCGCGTTGCGGCCGACGCAAGATTGACATCTTCCGCGCGAAGGAGTACAATAAGGTTCGGGGTGAAATCATGGCAAAAGAAAACGGTGAGTGGATCTTATACGGAAAAGAGCGGAACGATCCCGCACGAATCGGGAGCGCGGACGAGCTCGTCGCGCTGATCGATCGCGTCGGGTTTCTGCCGCTGTTCAAAAACCGCGCGGCGGGATTTTCCGTGGAGGAATTTACTTCGGCGGAGGATTGGTGGACGGGCGACGAAAAGAGCGATCCGTGGGAGTGGCGCATCGCGATCGCGCAGAGCGGCGCCGCCGCATACGGAAAGTTTTTTGAAGGGAAGGCGGGGTTCGTCTCCGCCGCCTGGTTTCCGCGTTTTGCCAATTTCCGCCGCGACGGATATGATTTCGACAGTCTTGCCGACGAGGGAAAGGCGCGGAACCGCTGGAAAAAGCTGATGCAGCCGTTTACGCAGGCGGAGCGTCTGCGCTCTTACGAATTAAAAGCGCTTGCGGGGTTCGGAAAGGGCGGCGAAGCGAATTTTGAGGGCACGGCGACCGATCTTCAGATGCGGACTTATCTCATCGCGCGCGATTTTCGCCGTCGTCTGAACGCAAAAGGCATGGAATACGGCTGGCCGGTCACGGTGTACGCGACGCCCGAATCGCTGTTCGGGTATCGGGCGGTTTCATCCGCTTACGCCGAAGAGCCGTCCGCCTCGCGGGAGGCGATCCTCGCGCATCTTCGCGCCTGTTTTCCGCAGGCGAACGGGGAGGATCTCGCCGCCGTTTTGGCTTTGAGATGAGATTTTAACGCATTTTATGGGCGGTCGGACGCCGAAAACAGCGATTGCCATGTCAAACTTCCATGAAAAAGCGTTTCCGAAAAGGTCTGTGCTTTTTTGAGGAGCCTATTTGCGGCGGGATCGGGCGCATTGCTCGAAGATGCGACTGTCGCAAGAAAACCGCTTGCGCAAGTTTTCATGACGAACTATTTCAACCTTTTTCATGACGAATTGTTTCAACCGCTCGCGCAATGCCTAAAACTGCGCCGCTAGCGGTGATGATGTCGCGAAGTCATCGAACGCGATTTCCAAACCCGCATTTTATGGCGAACCTTATCGCCGAATATCGACGTCGCCCTGCATATCGCAACGCGGCTCGGCTGTTGAAGCTCGTCGGCGGTTTTCTCTGGCTGTTCACGCAACGATCTGCGCCATGCGAACGGTTTGCGCAATGCGTGCGCGAGAAGGCGTTCAAAGAGAGTTTACGGAGGGAAATATGAAAATTCTGGCGATCGGCAACAGTTTTTCCGATGATTGCACGGCGTTTTTGTCTGACGTGGCGACGGCGCAAGGCGAAAGCGATTGGATCGTGGGTAATCTCTATATCGGAGGGTGTTCGCTGGAAACGCATTGGGAAAACGCGAAAAAGAACGCGAAAGCGTATGAATACCGCAAGTATCGGGGCGGTGATTTTACCAACACGCCCGAAACGAGCCTGTCCGAGGGGCTTGCCGATGAGGCGTGGGATGTGATCACCATGCAACAGGCGAGCGGGGATTCCGGCATAGCGGAAAGCTACGGCGCGTTGCGGGAACTGTTTCCTTACGTCGTCCGCGCGGCTCGCGGCGCAAAGATCTTATGGAATATGACGTGGTCGTACGCTCCCGAGAGCGATCATCCGCATTTTTCCCGCTACGGTTGCGACAGCGAGCGAATGTATCGCGCGATCGTGCAGGCTGTCCGTTCGCAGATCGAAGGGGGAAGTCTTGCGTTTGACGGCATAATTCCGACGGGGAGCGCCGTGGAAAGCGCGCGCCTGATCCTCGGCGATTCGCTCACGCGGGACGGCTATCACCTTTCGGATACGGGGAGGCGGCTTGCCGCGCTGACGTGGTATCGTGCCCTGACGGGGCGGCTTGCGGTTCGTGCCTGTGCGGGAGAAGAAGAGGGGCTGCACGAAACGCTGAATGGTTGCGTTCTGCGCGCGTTCGACGCGCCGTGGGGCGAGAAGAGGAAGGGGAATGCGTCTTCGCCGTCGTCCGATTGACTTATTTTTTATTCTGTTGTAAAATAGAAAACAGCTCAAAATTGAGAAAAATGGGGGAAATACCCGTTAAGATAGTAATATTTATCAATTTGCATAGTATTATGTCTGACATAATATAGCGATTTTGCAAGGAGTTCCCATGAAATTTGTCCATTTATCCGATCTTCATATCGGGAAACGCGTCAACGAGTTTTCCATGGCGGAAGATCAGGAGTACATTCTCGGGCAGATCTTGTCGGTGATGGACGCGGAAAAACCCGACGGCGTTCTCATCGCGGGCGACGTTTACGACAAATCCGTCCCTGCGACGGAAGCCGTGACTCTGTTCGACGAGTTTCTCGTCGGGCTCTCGCGGCGCGGGGTAAAGACGTTTGTCATCAGCGGCAATCACGACAGCGCGGAGCGGCTCGCCTTCGGCGGCAGGCTCATGCGTTCGCACGGCGTCTATCTCGCGCCCGCTTATGCGGGAAGGGCGGAAAGCGTCGTTATGCGCGACGAATACGGCGAGGCGGAAGTATTCCTTCTTCCCTTTGTCAAGCCGTCGCACGTCAAGCGGTATTTCCCCGACGAGCCGATCGATTCTTATACGGACGCCCTCCGCGTCGCGGTTTCGGCGATCCCGCTGGACGGAACGCGCCGCAACATCCTCGTCACGCATCAGTTCGTGACGGGCGCGAGCCGTTCGGAGTCGGAGGAGATCTCCGTCGGCGGTTCGGACAATGTGGACGCGGGCGTTTTCGACGCGTTCGATTACGTTGCGCTCGGGCATATCCACCGCCCGCAGACCATCGGCAGAGAGACGCTCCGTTACTGCGGCACGCCGCTCAAATATTCCTTTTCGGAAGCGGGACAGGAAAAATCGGTCACGGTGGTGGAGCTTGGGAGTAAGGGAGACGTGCGGGTGCGCACAGTGCCTTTAAAGCCGTTGCGGGAAATGCGCGAGATCCGAGGTTTTTTCGACGAACTGACGTCCGAGGCATACTATTCCGCACTTCCGCGGCAGGATTATTACCGCATCACGCTGACGGACGAAGAAGACATTCCCGACGCGGTGACCAGACTCCGCGCGATCTATCCCAACGTGATGCGGCTGGATTACGACAATGCCCGCACGCGGGCGGGTATTGATTTTTCGGCGGCCGAGGCGGTCGAAAAGAAGACGCCCCTCGAGCTGTTCCGCGAATTTTATGTGCGGCAGAACGGCAGGGCGATGGACGAGGAGCAGGAAAAATATCTCGCCGCGCTGATGGCGGAGATCTGGGAGGGAGAAAAATGAGACCGATCACTCTGACGATTTCCGCATTCGGCCCGTATGCGGGAAGAGTCGTCCTCGACATGGACAGATTGGGCAAGGACGGATTGTATCTCATCACGGGGGATACGGGCGCGGGAAAGACGACGATCTTCGACGCGATCACGTTCGCGATGTACGGAGAATCGAGCGGCGGCGTGCGCGAATCGGGGATGCTTCGTTCCAAATACGCGGACGCGGACGTCCCGACGGAAGTGGAGCTCGTGTTCGATTACGGCGGGAAACGGTATCGGGTGCGCAGAAATCCCGAATACGAACGTCCCGCAAAGCGCGGCGGCGGCGCCGTCCTGCAAAAGGCGGACGCCGAGCTTTTCCTGCCCGACGGGACGATCGTCACGCGCTCCAAAGAGGTCACGCGCGCGATCCGCGAGATCGTGGGGGTGGACCGCAATCAGTTTTCTCAGATCGCCATGATCGCGCAGGGCGATTTCCTTCGCCTGCTGTTGTCCAGCACGGAAGAGCGGAAAGACATCTTCCGTCAGATCTTCCGCACCGCGCCTTATGCGGCATTGCAGGAGAGGCTGAAATCGGACGCGAACGCGCTCGAACGCCGTTGCGCCGCGCTCAGGAGCAGTATTTCACAATACGTCAACGGCACGGAATGCGAAGAGGGCGATCCGTCCTATCCCGCGCTTGCGCGCGCCAAAGAGGAAGGACTGCCCGTTCAGGAACTCATCGCGCTCCTTCAGAAGATCGCCGCGGACGGGAAAACCCGCGCCGAAGCGATCCGCCGCAGGGCGGAAGCGACGGACGAAGCGCTCAGAGCGGCGGAGGCGGCGCTGACCGCCGCCGAACAGACGGCAAAGACGAAAGAGCGTCTGGCGGAGACGGAACGTGAACTTGCCGCACTCGAAACGCGCGTCGGCGCCTGCGAAGAGGCTCTCCGCGTTCAGGAAAGCCGTGCGCAGACGCGGGAAGAATTGGCGCGGAAGATCACGCTTTTGAAGGAATCTCTGCCGCAGTATGAAGAGCGCGAGCGGGAAAAAGAGACTCTTGCCGTACTGGAACGGGCGACGAAGTCATTGGAAGAGGAGCAAACGTCGGAAGAGGAGCGAGCCGCCGCGCTTCGCGCATCGCTCGAAGCGGACAAGCGGGAAGCGGAAACGCTGCGCGGGGCGGGCGAAGAGGCGTCACGACTGGCGGCGTTGGCGGAAAAGATCACGGAACGCATCTCCCGCCTCGGTTCTCTCTATCGCGATCTTGCCGCCTGGCAGAAGAGCGAAGACAGCTTGGCGGAGGCTCAGAAACTTTATTCGGAGTTGTCACGCGCGGCGGGCGACAAGGCGGCGGAATACACTGTAGCGTACCGCGCGTTTCTCGACGGTCAGGCGGGGATCCTGGCGGCGGGACTGAAAGAGGGAGCGCCCTGTCCCGTCTGCGGTTCGCCGTCTCACCCTTCGCCCGCGGCGATGCGGGACGGCGCCCCCAAGGAGGAAGAGCTCGATCGGCTCAAACGGGAAAGCGACGGCGCGACGAAGAAGGCGGAAGCGGCGAGCGCGGAAGCGGGAAAGCGCAAGGGGGAAGCCGAACAGAGAAAACAGGCGGTCGCGGAGACGGCGGAGCAGTTGTTCGGACGTCCCGTTGCCGTCGATTCGCTGGAAGCGCTCGTGCGCGAAGAGGGAAAAGCGCAGAGAAAGGAACAGGAAGCGGCGCTTTCTCAGGAGGCGGCGGCGCGGGAAAAGAGCGCGAGAAAGAAAGCGCTCGACGATTCTTTCCCCGCGCGGGAAGGCGATCTTCGTGCCTGCGAAGAGAGCGTCTCTGCCCGTCGAGTGCTGATTGCGGCGAAGAAAAAGGAAGCGGAAGGCGAGAGGGCGAAGATCGCCCTGCTCTCTTCCCGTCTCGCGTTTGACGACCGAACGACCGCGGGCGCGGAGCTGGAACGGCTGCAAGGAGAGGCGAAGCGCCTTTCCGAGGCGGCGGAAGCGGCGCAGACAGAATATCGCCGCGTACTCGCGGAACGCGCACAGGCGCAGGGGGCGATGCAGGCGTTGCAAACGCAGTTGAAAACGGCGTCGCAGATCGACGGGACGGCGGAGCGGGAAAAAGTCCGCGGGCTGGAAGAGGAAAAACGGCAGATCCAGGCGCTTCGGGAAGCGACGGCGGCGCGGAATGCAGGCAACGCCGCGGCGCTCCGCAATATCATGGAACAGAGCGAGGAACTCGCCGCGGAAGAGACGCGTCTCATGCGCGTGCGCTCCCTCTCCAATACCGCAAACGGAACGGTGAGCGGGAAAGAGAAGATCATGCTGGAAACCTACATCCAGACGACCTATTTCGACCGCATCGTCGCCCGCGCCAACACGCGATTTCTGGTGATGTCGGAGGGGCAATATGAATTGCGCCGCCGTCGGGAAGCGGACAATTTCCGCAGTCAGAGCGGGCTCGATCTCGACGTCATCGATCATGCCAACGGCTCCGTGCGCAGCGTAAAGACGCTTTCCGGCGGCGAATCGTTTAAAGCGTCGCTTTCGCTCGCGCTCGGGCTTTCCGACGAGATCCAGTCGGCGGCGGGCGGCATCCGTCTCGATACGATGTTCGTGGACGAAGGGTTCGGCTCCCTCGATTCCGAATCCGTCCGCCAGGCGCTCAAAGCGCTCTCTACGCTGACGGGCGGGCATCGCCTCGTCGGGATCATCTCGCACGTCGCGGAACTGAAAGAAAAGATCGATCGCCAGATCGTCGTCACCAAGGAAAAATCGGGCGGGAGTTCGGTGCGCATCGTGACCTGAACGCCGCCATCCCGATGGAAAATACGCAGAACGCCCGCCGCGCAAGACAGCGCGGCGGGCGTATCTTTTTTCGATGACGGCGTGAAGGCGTTCAGCGCGTCTTGCGCGTGACGATGAGCAGATCGCGCTCGCCCGTGATCGCTTCTTTGAATTTCTCGCGGCGAAGCAATACTTCGAAGCCGTTTTCTTCCAGGAGGGAACAGACTTCGTCGGCATCCAGCGCGCTGTAACGGAAGCGTTCGCCGAACATCTCGCCCGTCACTTCGCCGTCGCGGTTTCCGTGCGTGAAGAGAAACAGACCTCCCTTTTTGAGCAGGGCGGCGATCGCGGGATAGATCTTTTTCTGATCGTCATGCGCGATGTGCCAGAGGGAATCGAAGGCGATGACGGCGTCAAACTGCCTGCGGGTGCGAAAATCGAACAATCCTCCGAGGATAAATTCCGCATTCGGAAGGGCGAGCGCCTCGGCTTTTTCGAGCATACGCGGGGAGGGATCCAGCCCCGTCACGCGAAACCCGCGGCCGCACAGATATGCCGCGACGGGCGATCCCGTTCCGCAACCCACGTCAAGGACGTAAGCGCCTTCGGGAAGGCGCGCGGCAAAATCCGCGATGCAGGGATTGATCGGCGAGCGGTCGCGGCAGACGGACCAACGGTCGGCAATCTTGTCATAGGGTGCGTCGGGGGTCATCGGCGGCTCCTTTGCGGGCATATGCACGCGGTTGTTTCGATGATTGAGATTATATCACGCCGCCGCAGAAAAAACAAGGCTTTTTTCCGCATCGCTGTGGGCAAAAACGCAGGGAACGGAAGGAAAAATAAAAAAAGGGGTTGTCCGCGGCGATAAAATGTGATATGATGATATGGAACAACGTCCGCACGGATTTTTACTTGCGGGCGGCGGAAAGGAGAATCGAATGGAGAAAATATTGATCGGCGCGGCGTATTATCCCGAGATGTGGGATGAAAAGGAAGTTGAAGTGGACATTGCCCGCATGAAGGGACTCGGCGTGAACTGTATGCGCGTCGGGGAATTTGCGTGGGGCAAGATGCAACCGAACGAGGAAGAATTCGATTTCGATTGGTTGCTTCGCGTGGTGGATCGTCTGTATGCGGCGGGGATCTATACGATCATGTGCACACCGACCTGTACGCCTCCGCGTTGGATGCTGGATAAATATAAGGAAATGCGCAGCGTCGATTCCGCGGGGGTGCGCGCAGAGGTTTCTTCCCGCTGTCATCCCTGCAAGACAAGCCCGAAAATGCGGGAAAAGAACGCGATCATCGTGGAAAAGATGGCGGAAGTGTTCGGAAAACATCCCGGTGTGATCGGATGGCAGATCGACAACGAGATCTTCCCGTACGGCGACGGGTGTTATTGTTCCCTTTGCGTACGCGCTTTCCGCAAATATCTCAAAGAGAGATACGGGACGATCGGCGAACTCAACCGCAAATGGGGCACGGTGCGCTGGTCGCTCGAATACAGTGCGTTCAAAGACATTCAGCCGCCCCGCGCGGGGCAGTGGCGCCATCCTTCTCTGTGCGTGGAATGGCTCCGCTTCCAATGCCGTCAGATCGTTTCGTATGTGGATGATCAGGCGAAGATCATCCGCCGCCATTCTTCCGCGCCCATCGGCACGGATATGATGCTGACCAATCTGCTCGGATATTATGAGACGACGGAACATCTGGACGTCGTACAGTTCAACCATTATAATCCCGCATCCGAATTGCCGCAGACGGCGTTTTCTTACGATTTTCTGCGTTGTGTGAAAGACAAACCCTTCTGGGTGACGGAAACGCAGGTGGGCTGGAACGGAAGCGAATTTGCGGAATTCGGCTATCGCCCCGTGGGGAACTGCTATGCGAATACCTGGCTTCCCGTCGCGCGCGGCGCGGAGATGAATTTATATTGGCTGTTCCGCACGCATCCGAACGGGCATGAACTCGCGCACGGCGCGTTGTTCTCCACGGCGGGACGCGCTTATCGGGTGGCGGAGGAAGTGCGCCGCGCGGCGGTGGATTTCGAGCTTTGCAAAGATCTTCTCGCAAAGAGCAAGGTGAATTCCAAGATCGCCATCCACTATGCCTCTACGTCCGTCAAGACCTTCCGCTATGCGCCGCTTCTGAAAAACTTCGACTATCGCGCGACGGTGCTGGAAAAATTCTACGGCGCATTCCGTCATTATAACGTCGACGTGATCGATACGCCGCATTCGCTGGACGGATATGAAGTCGTCGTTTCGCCCTTCCTCGCAACGGTGGAGGAAAACGGGCTGAAAGAGCGCGTCATCGAGTGGGTAAAGGGCGGCGGAACGTGGATCGTCGGTCCGATGAGCGACATCATGACCGATTATGCGAGCAAATATACCAAGGCGCCGTTCTCCTTCCTCGAAGAGTTTGCGGGAGTGTTTACGAAATATCAGCTTCCCGTCGGGAACGACGTCTATGCCGCGGAGTGGGCGGACGGCGGGGAATTGAAGATCTCCACCTGCTACGACGCCTTCTATGCGGACGGCTCCCGCACGCTGGCGCGGTATGCGGGCGGGGAATTCGACGGGCTGTCCGTCATCACCGAGCGGGCGGTCGGAAAGGGCAAAGTCATCATGCTCGGGAGCGTGCCTTCGCACGATGCATTGCGCCGTCTTGCGGGGATCGCGCCCATCGCCGAGGCGAGCGAGAATATCATTCTCACGCGCCGCACGGGAGAAGCAGAGGCGCTGATCGCCGTGGAAACGGAGAACAAAGAAGGTTATCTCGTGCTCGACGACGGCGAATATTTCGATATTGTCGGCAGGCGCGCGGTCAGCGGCGGTAGGGTATCCGTATCGCCTTATCAGGTGCTCGTCCTGCAAAAGCGCAACTGACGAGGTCTCGTCGTTGACGGGAATGCGTTTCGCGGTGCGGATTGCGGAAGAGAAGGGTTTCCCAAAGCGCACCGATGTTCGGATGAAAAACGGAAAAGCGGGAGAGCCCGACGGGCTCTCCTTTTTCTGTGTGGGAGCAAGGAAAAAATGAACGGCAGCGATTGACTTTATCCTTCGTTTCGGCTAAAATAGAACAAAATAAACAGCCGAATTGCAACAGGCGATTCGTAAGGAGCGGAGCGACGGAACAGCGCATCGTTCGCCGCGGGAGGCGGCGCGATCGCGTCACACGCACGC
>CALVLH010000022.1 GCA_944336975.1 uncultured Clostridia bacterium | reverse complement strand
AAGAACCGACGGATCCTCCCGAAGGCGGAGAAGAACCGACGGATCCTCCCGAAGGCGGAGAAGAACCGACGGATCCCCCCGAAGGCGGAGAAGAACCGACGGATCCCCCCGAAGGCGGAGAAGAACCGACGGATCCTCCCGAAGGCGGAGAAGAACCGACGGATCCCCCCGAAGGCGGGAAAGAGCCGACGGATCCCTCCGAAGGCGGAGAAGAACCCGAGGGTCTGACAGGCGGCGCGGTCGCGGGGATCGCGATCGGCAGTACGCTGGGTGCGGCGGCGCTCGCGTATGCCGTATGCGCCATCCTCTTCAAAAAGGGCGTCATAAAGGGCGCGTTCTTTGCAAAGATCTTCCCGTTCTTCCGGTCTTGACGGACGGCGGAAGAAACAAAAAGAAAGGGCGATACGGAATTTCCGTATCGCCCTTTTCAAGCAAAAAGCGGGAAGAGACCCGATTATTCTTTTAAGGGGAGTTCTTCGACGGGAGCGGCGGGGGAAACCATGGTCTGGCCGCAATCCGTGCAGATATCCTCGGCGGTCGCGCCGCTGCAGCTTACATAGGGGTCGCCGACTTCCGCCACTGCGCCGAATTCGACAGGGACTTCCACGCAGATATTCTGGCTGACGGTGAACACGCAGGTGCCGTTTTTCACGCCTTCACACAGCGCTCATCCGGGCGTAACGACGGCATTGCCGCAGCATTTCGTAACGGTCGCGCCCGTTTTTGCGAACGGGGAAACGGTCACGGGCACGCAGACAGAGGACATTTGGTATGCTACGGTAGGACAGGTCTGTTCACCGTTTGCATTCTGAATTGACATTGGATACCACTCCTTTCAGGACAAAATAGTAAGGCCTTGCAGCCTTCTTTCCAATGTATGCGGAACGCGTTCGGGCTGACACTGCGCGGGCGTATCGGCCGCAAATTGCTTTGCGGAGCCGAGTTTGCAGTTATGCCGAAGGATGCTTTTTTTCGAAAGCGGAGAAAATTTAGATGAAAAGCGGCGCGCCCGAACGGGCGCGCCGCGCATTTAGTTGAGATAAGATACGACGTCAGATGAGATCGTGACAGCAGGATTCGACTGCCGAACTTAAAGACGCGTCGCCCGTGGAAAACACGGTATCCCCGACGACGGCATAGGAAGTCCCGCTCCGATCAATGCAGAATCCGATCTCCGAGAACCCTTTTTTGAAGATGAGCCGCGTCACCGTGGAAAGAGAGGAATCGTCCCACGGATCGGCTTTCAGATCGCCGCGCGTCAGATCGGTTTCCTCCCACTCCGCTTCTTCCACGCAAGCGGCGAATTCCGCGATCACGTCCGCTTCCCTCGTGGACAGAGGGCGGACGGAAAAGGAAAGAGAGGACAATCCGTCAAGTTGGCAATAGACTTTGTTTGTAGAGGAAAGATTGCCGAACGTGAGAGTACAGCCGCTCAGAAAACACAGACACAGCATACAGGCGGCGCAAAAGAGGACAGAAATGCTTTTTTTCATATTATTTCTTCCGTTATGAATAAATTGCCTCCGACTTCGGGAAATCGGGATCAGGAGTCGGGACTGTTGGGCGGCCCCAGCGTTTCTTCCGCCTGCCGCTTTTCGATTTCAAGGCAGATCGCCTTGAACGGCCTGTAATCAATATAGGCATCGCTGACATATACTTCTTCGCCCACGATGGCATAAGACTGATCTCCGTAATGTCTGATGAAAAGCCCGATCTCCGTTTCACCCTTGGTAAAGATCATCACGGTGCCTTCGGTGGGAATTTTTCCTTCCGGGATATGATAGATCCAGGGGTCGTATGGCATATCTTCGGGGGAAGACTCGGAAAGCTGCCAATCAAAATCGTCAAACAGGTCGGCAAACTGCGCGATCTCGTCGGGGCGATCCGTATCGATGGGATATACGCCGGCACTCGCTTTTACAAAACAGTAAGCGGTATCGGCGGAGGAAAGGTTGTCGAGAGAAAAAGGCGCACAGCCGCTCAGAAAACACAGACACGGTATCCAGGCGGCGCAAAAAAGCGCAAGAATGTTTTTTTTCATATTATTTGCTCCCCTATTATTAAAAATATTATAACATAAAAAAGCGGACTGTCAATCCCTTAATCACAAATCAAAGCGCGATGTTCCGAAAATATGAAAACTTTATGACAAATTTGTGCGGATTTTTTTACAACCGCGCGGTATAATACAGGGGAAAACGAGGTTCGCCCGAACGGGCAAAAGGCGTTTTCGGCTTTGATCTCTCGGGGGAAGCGGAATTCCTGAGGAATAAAACTTGCGCGGCGCAGAGCGGGAAAACGCTCTGCGCCGCGATATGTTTCACGGTAAACTTTCGTCTGCGCCGCGCAAAAACGGAAGGCGCGGAGGGTATATTTTGGGGAAAAATCGTCAAACATCTCTCTATGATCAAGAGAGTCAACGATATTCAACAGGTGAAAAAGACGATCGCCGATTATTTCCGCACGCAGGTGGACGTATCGGTCAATCTGGGCAGAAACAAATACCTGCATTATACGGGAGAACTGTCGGGCGTATATCCCGCGCTCTTCACCGTGCGCCCCAACGACGAAAACTTTTTAGGCAAGACCTCTTACTCCTACGCGGAAGTGCTTTGCGGGAGCGTGCGCATCAAGCCCGCGGGAAAAGAGAAAAAAGCGGAATAATCGCGCCTTCTCCCGCATAAGATGAGAAGAAATCTGATCGGGAGTGAAAAGGCTATGGCGATAAGGACACAGACGGAGACCTACCGCGGGTATGCAAAGACTGCGGAGCTCAATTCGCAGACATCTGCGGAATGCCGCTTCGGCGGCGAAGTGGAAACGGTTTTGGCGGCGCACGCGTCCGCCGCGCTTTCGGGTGCGGAGGCGGGAAACGGCGAAGTGCGCTATTTCGGAAAGGTATTCTTTTCCATTGTCTATGAGGACGCGGAGAAGCGCATCTGCCGCGCGGAAAAAGGGGTGGAATTTACCGCCCGCGCGCAGGACGAGAGCTGTTATCCCGCTCTGACCGCCCGCGCTTCGCTCACGGTAGAGAATCTAGCCGTGCGTCGCGAGGGGGCGAGCGTATATGTCTCCGCGCTTTTGGGAGCGGATCTCTCCCTTTACGGAGAGGTGACGTGCGAATATCTCGCGGGCGGCGATCTCGTCTGCCGAAGGGAACGGATGCGGACATGGTGCGCGCATCTGTGCGGCGGCGCGCTGGAAACGCAGGACGAATTCGAAACGGAGCTCATCGGCGACATCTTGCTCCACGCGGAGACGGTGAACGTCACGCAGATCACTTGCAGCGCGGGCGCGCTCATCGCGGAAGGCGAAGTAAACCTCAACATTCTCGCGCTGCGGGGCGAAAATACGCCCGCGTCCTTCGAGCGGCTCATCCCGTTCCGTGCGGAGATCCCCTGCGACGCGGCGGCGGTCGGCTGTTACGGAGAGGCGAGGGTGAGCGTGGGGCGCGTCGCGCTTCGCGCCGAAACGGACGAAGAGAGGGGAAAGTGCAGGATCTTTGCCGATCTTTCCCTGTCCGCCGAGGGATGCGTCTATGAAGAGGTCGCTCCCGATGCGGTGACGGACGCCTTTTCGCCCACGCACGAACTCGCGCTTTCTTTCGGCACGCTGCGCACGGAAACGGCGGGCGAGCCGCTGTGCCTGACCGAGCGGATCGCGGGGAAGGCGGCGCTGTCCGCGCCCGTAGATTTTTCCGATACCTTCCGTGCGGTCACCCTTCAACGTGCGGAAGCCAATCTCGTGCAGACGGAGAGCGGCAGGCGGGCGGAAGGCGTGGCGACGGCGACGTTGCTCGTTTTGGGCGCGGACGGAGCGCATCGGGGCGTGGAGATCAGCCTCCCGTTTTCCGTCCCCGTGCAGATCTCGGGCGAATGCTCGCTGAGCGTCATGGCTTGCGGGATGTCCGCGCGGCAGAAACAAGAAGGGGAGATCGACGCGGAAGCGACGCTCAGGATCGCCGTGCAGGAGCGCAAAAAAAGCGAGAGCCGCTTCGTCAGCGGCGCGGAAGAGGGAGCGGAACTGCCCGCTTCGGACAGCGCGGTCAGCGTATACGTCCCCTGCGCGGGCGACGGGCTCTGGGAATTGTCCAAGCGGCTGAGAAAGGCTCCCGAAGAGGTGGAAGCCAACAATCCCGATCTGCAATTCCCCGTCAGAGAGGGACAGCGGATCGTCATCTACCGCAAAAAGACCGTTCGCGGATGAGCGAAAGGCGGCGCCGTATGGCGCCGCCCCTTTTCGTTCACGCAAAAACCTTGCTGTGCGAGCGGAGGGGATAGACAGACGGCGTTCGATCTGCTATAATAAAGCGGAAGCGCGAAAAAAGTATCGCGCGCCGCGTTCATCGTTCATACGGGAGAAGAGGCATGAAAAAGATCACCATATTCATCGGTTCATCCATCAACGAATGCAGAAACGAGAGGTTGGAACTCACTAATTTTATCCGCTCGGTCAGCGACGGGCTGGAAGAAAGTTATGAGGTCAAGCTCGTTCCCCTGGTCTGCGAAGAGTCGGATCCGTGCATGGGGCTCGGGCGCAAGCAGGAAGAGTATAACGAGATGGCGCGTACCAGCGACATGAGCTTTTTCATCTTTTTTACCAAAGCGGGCAAATACACGGAAGAGGAGTTCAACGCGGCATACGAGCAGTTCTGCGCGAGCGCGAAATCGGCGGACGGCAAAGGCAAGCCCAAGATCTATATCTACCGCAAAAATCTCCCCGAAGGAGTGACGGCGGACGCGTCGCTGTATGATTTTCTCAAAAGGGTGGACGAAAAATACGGGCATTATTACGGCACGTTCGACCATGTGGATACCGTAAAACTGCGCGTCCTGCTCAACGTAAAGATGCAGGAAATGCAATTTTTAGGCGTCGCCGTTTCCAACGGGAAATGCAAGGTAGACGGGAAAGAGGTGCTCGATCTGAGCAAGGTGTCGGAGTTTGCCAACAGCGGCGAACTCAAACGCCTGCGCGCGGAGCTGGAAGAGACGGAAGAAAAGTATTTTCGCATGAAGCCCGAATATGCGTCGAAAAAATCGGACGCGGCGTTTTACAGGGAATACGCGGCGGTGGCGGCGCGCAGACAGGAATTGCTGGAAACGATCGAAGCGCTGGAAAAAAGCATTTTCGAGCTGTCCCTGCATCTGAGCGAGGACGAGGTGCGCGGGACGATCACGCCGAGGATGAGGGAAGCGTATCGTCGGCTGGAAGCGGGCGATACGGAAGGATGTCTTGCGATCGTCGATCCCGACGAGATCATCGACGAGTTCACGCGTTGGGAGAAAAAGCATCGGGAAGAGGCAAAAAGGCGCGCATATTATTGCATCCGCGAAGTGGAGATCTATATCGAGGCGCTGACGACGGCGTATTCTTATTCCGACCGCTTTGCGGAGATCGGGAAGAGTTACGAAAAGATTCTCCCGATCGCGAAAAATTACGGCATGGAAGGGGAGATTTTGTACGACTATGCGGCGTTTCTGTACGATCGGCGCGATTTTGACAAAGCGCTGAAATTCGCGGAGGAGCTGCTCGCGCGCTATGACGAGGAAACGGCGGATGGATACCGTAAAGCGCGGTTATACAATCTGCTCGCGATGCTTCGTTCTGCGCTCGGGTGCCGCGATGAGGCGGAGAACCTCTTTCTGCGCGCACAAGGGATCTTGGGACCTCTGACGGAGGAAAATCCTGCGGCATACAAAGACGCCCTCGCGACGAATTATAACGATCTGGCGGTGTTGTATAGCAAAGAAGGACGTTTGTCGGAAGCGGAAAAGTATTATCTGAACGCTTTGAAGATCGCAAAAGGCGCGGCGACGGAAGATCTTGCGGAGGACGGGCTTACGGCGGCGACCGCTTACAGCAACCTTGCCGCTCTGTACGGCGGCGCCATGCGGCGATATGACGAAGCGGAAACGTGGGCGAGTCAAGCCGTACAATTGTTGGAACGAGCGGAAAAGAAGCGTCCGAAGGCGTATGATCGCCAGCTCTTTATCGAATACTCTAATCTCGGGGTACTGTACGAGAAAACGGGGCGCGGCGAACAGGCGGCGGAATGCTTTCTTCGCGCATTGGAGCGTTGCGAGCGATTGGCGGAGGGGCTCCCCGCGGCGTATGAGCCCGAACTGACGATGCTCCTGCAACAACTTGCCTCCGCATACGAAAAGACGGGCGCGCGGGAAGAGGCGAAGCGATATTATCTTGACGCGTCGCAGATCTGTAAGCGGTTGGCGGCGAAAGATCGGGAGATGTATGAGCCCGTTCTCGCGGATATGTATAATGCTCTCGCTATCCTGTATGACGCGGAGGGGGCATATCGCTTAGAGGAAAGCTATCATTCGAAAGCCTTAGAGATCCGAAAGCGGGCGGCAGAGGAAAATCCTGAGGCGCAGGAGCTTGCGCTTGCGGAAAGCTATCACAATCTCGCCGTCCTGTTCGGAAAAGAGGGGCGGCATCAAGAGGCGGAAAAAGAATATTTCCGCGCGTTGAAGATCTGGAAGCGTCGGGCGGCGGACGGCGCGGCGGTCGGGGAAAAAATGGCGGTCTGTTTCGAGAACCTGGCCTCCCTGTATGCGGCGGCGGGACGGCAGAATCGGGCGAGAAAAAATTTCCTTCGCGCGTTGCGGCTCTATGATCGGTTAACGAAAGGAGACGCGGAGAAATATGAGCCGCAGATCGCCGCGCTCTGCTGTCATTGCAATTTGACCAAGGGCAGATCGAGGAAACTCGCGGAGACCTGCGCCCTGCGCGCGGTCGGGATCTATGAAAGACTTTCGGTCGGGGATCCGAAACGATATGAGCTCGATTATGCCGTGAGCTGTGAAAAGATCGCTTTGCTGGATATGGAGCGGGCGAGGTACAGAAGGGCGGAGGCCTATCAGTCCCGTGCGGTGCAGATCTACGAGCGCTATGCGCGGCAGGACGCGCCGAAATTCGAGCCGAAATACGTCAATGCTTGTTACATACATCTGATGTGCGGCATTTATGCGTCGATCTGCGAAGGAAAGGCGGTTTCTCGGGAAAGCAGAGCATACGCCCGAAAAATAAGTTTGCTTGCGGAAAAATATTCGGAAGAAGACGAGCGGTGCAAGCGGATCCGAGAACATTTATGCGCTGTTTTTTCCGATTTTGAGGATGATGCGGAATAAACGCCCCGCGCGGGCGCGGTATGAACGGGCGGAAAACGGGAATGATAAAGAGCGTAGACCAAAAATCGGGCAAATCCGCGCCGAAGATGTGAAAAAACGGAAAAATTTGCCTGCATTCCTTGTCAAAAGAGGCGAAATGTGCTAAAATAAGCGCAATGAATACGGCAAGAGTCACCGCATACGCCAAACTCAATCTCACGCTGGACATTACGGGACGGGAAGCGGGGTATCATCTGCTCGATTCGCTTGTCTGCTCGATCGATCTGTCCGATCTCATCGTGGTGCGGCGCAGGCGCGACCGCCTCGTCAACGTGTATATGCACGGGATGGGAAGCGAGGAGATCCCGCCCGAACAGAACAACGCGTTCCGCGCGGCGGAAGCGTTCGTGAAAGAGTTTTCCACGCCGGGGGCGGACATCACGGTCTATAAAAACATTCCCATCGGCGCGGGTTTGGGCGGCTCTTCCGCAGACGCTGCGGGCGCGATCAACGCGCTGGCGAAGCTGTACGGTGTAGCCGACCGCGCCGCGCTCCGCGCGCTCGCCGCGGAGTACGGCAGCGATACGGCGTATATGCTGGACGGCGGGTTTGCCCGCATTCGAGGCCGCGGAGAGAAGATCGAGCGGCTGGAGGGCTGTCCGAGACTGTATTTCCTGCTGATCTGCCCCGAGAGCGGGGTATCGGCGGGGCAATGTTATGCGGAATGGGACGAAATGTCCCTCGCGGGCGCAGAACGCACGGAGCGGGCGATCGGCGCCCTTCGCGCGGGCGATCGGGAGACCTTCGGCGCGCTCCTCGGGAACGATCTGTATCCCGCGGCGGCGCGGCTGAACGCGGACGCGGCGCGGGCGGCGGAAGAAGCGGCGAGCTTTTCTCCGCTCGGTTCCGCGATGACGGGTTCGGGCAGCGCGGCGTTCGCCTGGTTCGAAAACGAGGAATTCACCCGCTGGGCAAAGAGCCGTTACCGCGGCAAATACCGCACGTTTTGCGTAAAGACGACGGATCCGGGAGAAAAGAGGGCGGGATGGCGCAGTCCGTTCGCGCTGAGCGACGAAGAGCGCGGGTTATAAAGGAGATCACATGGAACGCAGAGAACTTGACGACGAAGAATTAAGAAAGATCAAAGTGCGGCGCACGGCGGAGGGCGCGATCGAGGACGTCATCGACGAACTCGCGAAATCGGAAGAGTTTACGCCACCCGAAGAGGTACTCATCGAGGTGCCCGAAGAGCTGGAAGAGGACGAGTCGTTCGTCGATCTCACGCCCGCACAGCTCAAAGCAGAGATGGAGCGGCGCGAACGGGAAGCGCGCGAAGCGGAAAAACAGCGCGACGAACTCATCGCTGCAGGCGAGGAAGCGCTCGCCGCGGAAGATTTTGCCGCGGCAGGACCGTTTTTCTCGCAGGCGATCGTGCTGGACGGGAGCAGCCTGCGCGCACATTGCGGACTTTGGACGGCGCGTACGGAAAACTTCTCTCGTTACGATGCGTTCTATGACGAGGACTGTGCGCTGGAAGCGGCGCAGGCGCCCGAAGAAGTGCGGGAATTTTTGCTCGCCAGAGCGGGAGATCGGCTGAAAGAGGACCGCGCCGCGCTCGAAGAGCAGACCGCGCCGTTGCGCGAACGCGTCTTATCCGAGCGCGCAAACCGACGCGCGGCGTTCCGCGCCAATCGAAATTACTATCTCGTGCGCCTGCTCGCCTTTACGGCGACGTTGCTCGTCGCCCTGATCGGCGCAGCGGTCAGCGGCGCATACATCGTGCGGACGACGAGTCCGCTCCCCGTCGTTCTCGTCGGCGCGTTTGCCCTGATCGCGTTCGCGGCGCTCGCCGTCGCGCTCGTCTTTTTGCGCAAGGTCATCGTCGCGCAACGCCTTTGCCGCGAAAACGAAATCCCCGCCTCGACGGAAGAGGGCGCACAGCTCGCGGAAGCGGAACTTCGTCTCCGTTGCCTTGCCGATGTGCTGGAAGGCGCGCAGGAGGAATAAAAGCACGGCGTCGGCGCGGCGATCCCCGCGCCCTTCGCTCAGAATGAAAAAGCCCGACGGGAGATCCGTCGGGCTTTTTCATGGAAACGAAAGGCAAGGGTTTGGGTTCGTTTGTTGGGTAAGCCTTTTCGTTTTTGACGTGTGTTTAGAAATAAAATTACAAAGCGGTAGCAAATTTATTGCTATATTAAAGATAGTATATAGTAATTTATTTTCTTTGTCAATATATTTTAGAAAATTTGTTGGTAAAATATATTGGGTGAAAGAATGAAGATCAAAGAATTGAGAGAAGAGCTCGGTATCACGCAGGCGGAGCTTGCGGAGAAGATCGGGAACGTACAGAGAAATATCAGCAATTGGGAAAACGGCGTGAGCGAGCCGGACGTCGCCTCCATCCTCGCCTTAGCGGACGCGTTCGGGGTGAGCACGGACGAATTGCTCGGCAGGGAAGAGCTTTCCGCGCAGAGGTTCGGCTCGGGCAGGGGATACGAGATCGCCTTGCGGGCGAGCCGTCTGACGTCGGAACAGCAGGAAGCGTTGATCGCGCTTTTGCGTAAATTCACGGATACATAGGCAGGCGGGCGTTTTGGCGCCCGTTTCGGCGTAAAAAAGAGGGGAATAATTTTCCAAAAAGGTATTTACTTCCGCGGCGAAATAAGGTATAATGAGTATCGGGAAAATATTGCGGGATAATTCCCCGCGGATAAGGAGGAAATTTTATGGAACTCATTTACACAGGCATCGGCAAGAAGGTGTATCGCAACGGCGACCGTCTCGTCAAATCGTTCGACGAAACGTATTCCAAGGCGGACATCCTCAACGAAGCGCTCAACCAGGCGCGCGTGGAAGCGACCTCGCTCAACGTGCCCAAGATCCTCGGCGTTTCCGTCATCGAGGGCAAGTGGTCCCTCGAATGGGAATTCATCGAAGGCGAAACGCTGGAATCGCTCATGGAGAAGCATCCCGAAAAGACGGACGAATATCTCAATTTCTTCGTCGATCTGCAGATCCAGATGAGCAAAGAAAAAGTGCCGCTTTTAGGACATCTGCGCGACAAGATGCACGCGAAGATCTCCGCGAGCTCCTTCCCCGCATCCGTCAGATATGACCTTCACGTCCGTCTGGACGGACTGCCCCGCCACAACAAGCTGTGCCACGGCGATTTCCAGCCGAGCAACATCATCATCAAGGCGGACGGCACGCCGTACATCATCGACTGGTCGCACGCGACGCAGGGCAACGGCTCGGCAGACGCGGCGAGAACGTACCTGCTGTTCAAACTGCACGGACAGGACGATCTCGCGGAAAAATACCTGCGTCTGTTCTGCGCGAAGACGGATACGGCGATCCAGTATGTGCAGAAGGTCCTGCCCATCGTGGCGGCTTCGCAGTCGGTCAAGAGAAAACCCGAAGAGGCGGAATTCCTCGCGAAATGGGTCAACGTCTGCGACTGGCAGTAAAAAAAATTACATCGGGCGCGGCTTTTCGGCCGCGCCTTTTTCTTTGTTGACAATCGCGGCGGCGTGCATTATAATAACAAAGATGAAAGAAAGAGATTCGCGCACCGCGCTCCTTATCGGCGAGGAGGGCGTGGAAAAACTGAAAAAAAGCCGCGTGGCGGTCTTCGGGCTGGGCGGCGTCGGCTCGTTTGTCGCGGAAGCGCTCGCTCGCGCGGGCGTGGGGGAACTTCTGCTCGTGGACAAGGACGCGGTGGAGGAGAGCAATCTCAACCGCCAGCTCGTCGCGCTGTATTCCACGATCGGCAAAAACAAGGCGGAAGCGATGAAGGCGCGCATTGCGGACATCTCGCCCGATTGCAGGGCGGAGGCGCGCGTGTGCTTCTATCTTCCCGAGACGGCGGACGAATTCGATCTGTCCCGCTATGATTACGTCGCAGACGCGATCGACAACGTCACGGCGAAGATCTGCCTCATCTCCCGCGCAAAGGCGGCGGGCGTGTCCGTGATCTCCGCCATGGGGGCGGGCAACAAGCTCGATCCCTGCGCCTTCCGCGTGGGGGACGTGTCCGAGTCTAAGGTATGCCCGCTCGCGAAAGTCATGCGCAGGGAATTGAAGAAGCGGGGCGTGTCCGGGGTAAAGGCGGTCTGGTCGGAAGAAGAACCGCGCCTGCATTCGGACACGGTCGGCTCCGTTTCCTTCGTGCCCTCGGTCATGGGGCTGATCATGGCGGGAGAAATCATCAAGGATCTGGTCAGATGAACGTATATCTCGATTATGCGGCGACCACGCCGCCCGACAAAGAGAGCGTGGAGGAGATGCTTCCCTTCCTCGGGGAGACGTTCGGAAATCCCGATTCCCTGCATTCGTACGGCAGAAAGGCGGCGTACGCGGTGACGTGCGCGCGCGATCTCGTCGCGCAGACGCTGGGGGTAAGGGCGTCCGAAGTGTATTTCACCTCGGGCGGGACGGAAGCGGACAACTGGGCGATCCGCGGGATCGCGGCGAACTCGCCCTATCGCGGGATCGTCGTTTCCGCGATCGAACATCACGCGGCGCTCGCGGCGGCGGAGCTTGCCCGCAAAGCGGGCGCAAACGTCTCCGTCGTCAAGGCGGACGGGGCGGGGATCGTGACGGCGCAGGCGGCGGAAGAGGCGCTCGGGATGCCCGCAGGGCTCGTGGCGGTCATGGCGGTCAACAACGAGACGGGCTGCATCCAGCCGCTTCGGGAGATCTCCGCGCTCTGTCGGGAACGGGGTGCCGTCCTCTTTTCCGACTGCGTGCAGGCGGCGGGTTCGCTCGATCTTAAAGAGATCTGCTCGCTGTGCGGCGCGATCTCCCTTTCAGGACATAAGATCTACGCGCCCAAGGGCGTCGGGGCGCTCATCGTGAAAAAGGGCGTTCCGCTTGCTCCGCTCGTCGCGGGCGGGGAACAGGAGCGCGGGATGCGCGGCGGCACGCTCAACGTGGCGGGCATCGTCGCGTTTGCGGGCGCGCTGGCGCGCGCGCAGAGATACAGAGAAGAAAATTGCCGCAAGATCGGGGCGCTTCGCGACGCGTTTGAGGAGAGAGTGCTCTCCGCACTGCCCGATGTGAGAAGGGACGGGGAAAACAGAGTCCCGGGCATCAGCCATCTCACGTTTCCCGCCAAGGGGGGAGAGAGCATGCTCGCGCGGCTGGATCTCATGGGCGTGGCGGCGTCCAACGGGGCGGCGTGCTCGGCGCAGAGCGCGAAACCTTCGCACGTGCTCCTCGCCATGGGCAGGACGGAGGACGAGGCGAGAAAGGGCGTGCGCTTTTCCTTCGGCAAGAATACGACGGAGGACGAGGCGCTGTACGCGGCGGAAACGGTGATCACGTGCTATCGCACGATTAAAGGAGAAGAAGGATGATCAGACATATCGTATGTTTCAAGATGAAAGAAGGCTCGTCCGCGGAAGAGGCGGCGCAGATGCTCCTGTCCATGCAGGGCAGAGAGGAGACGGTCATTTCGGTGGAGACGGGCGTGGATTTTCTGCGCTCCCCGCGCTCTTACGATCTCATTTTGCAAGTGACGCTCAAAGACAGAGAGGCGCTGGAACGGTATCAGAAGGACGGTTATCACGCGCACACGGTCAAACCGTATATGCACGCGCACACGCAGACGGAGCGTTCCGTCGCCGTCGATTACGAGATCGCGGACGGAACGTAACGGGAAGGGACTGCGGAAGGCGGGCGCGGACGTCCGTCGCGCCGCAACAGGAAATCATTTCAAAGAAAAGACTGCCGAAGGGGCGTTCGCCTCACTTCGACAGTTTTTTTTCTTCTAAACGGGAAATGCGCGGCATATAGTATGGCGTAGTGCATGGGAGGGGTGCCGCGAACGGCGCGTCGGTCCGTACACGTCAACCAAAATGAGAGGTGTGTTATGAACGAAGAACTCGATTATGCCGAGATGCTGGAGATCCCCGTGGAAACGGTGACCGTCAAACGCAAGGACAAGAAAAAACGCCGCGAGCCCGATCTGAGGGAACAGCTCGTGGAACAGGTCAACGACCGCATGGAGGCGGACGATCCCGCGTATGCCGAGAGTACGCCCATCGCGCGGGAAGCGGCGGCGCCGCGGTCGGGCAGGGCGCATAAGATCCTCGTCGCCGAGTTTGCGGCGGCGTGCGCGCTCGTCGCCACCATCTTCTTCACCAATATCTTCATGACGGACAGCGCGATCAATACCTTCGTGCGCGGGCTGTTCCAGGGCGAGACGGAGACCGTCGATACGCGCGGATACGCCGATTTTACCCTTTCTTCCGTCGTCAACGAGTACACGGACGTGGAGATCGCCGTCTCCGATACGGGCGTGATGTCCTTCACAGCGAAGTGCAGCGTTTACGCGCCCTGCGACGGCGAGATCTCTTCCGTCAGCGGCGACGCGGAGAGCGGTTATGCCGTGGAGATCCGTCATTCCGATTCCTTTTCGACCATCCTGAGCGGGCTGGACAGCGTATACTGCGCGGAAGGGGAAGCGGTGAAAGCCAACCTCCCGCTCGGTTATTCGGACGGGGAAGGGGAAGTCCGCGTGATGTTTTATTCGGACGGCACGCTGCTCAACTGCTATACGGTGGACGGCGAAAACGGCCTTGCCTGGAGCTGAGCGCCGTCCGCGCAGGCGCCCCGCGCTTTGCGTTACCGTTCACCCGCTCTTTCTGCTCTTCGGCGCGGCGACGGCGTTCACGGGACAGCTGTTCGCCTTCCTCGCCGCAACGGTGGCAGCGGCGGAGCACGAATGTGCGCACGCGTTCGCGGCGCGGCGGTTCGGCTATTCGCTCGACCGCGTCGTGCTCATGCCGTACGGAGCGGTGATCTCGGGCGATCTGTCGGGGATGACGCCCAAACAGGAACTCGCGGTATGTGCGGCGGGACCGCTGGTCAATGCGGTCACCGCCCTTTTTTTCGTCGCGCTGTGGTGGCTGTATCCCGAAACGTATCCGTATACCGACGTCGCCGCGCAGGTCTCTCTTTCCCTCGCCGTCGTCAATCTGATCCCCGCGTTTCCGCTGGACGGCGGCCGCGTCCTGCGCGTATTGCTCCGCCCGCTGGGCTCGCGGCGTGCGGGCGCCGTCTGCACGGCAGTCAGCCTTCTGTTTACGGCGGCGGGGCTCGCGTGGTTCTTCGTCGGGTGCGCCGCGGGGGCGCCGCAATGGACGCTTCTCGCGTTCTGCGTCTTTCTGGCGGCGGGTTGCTTCGGCGGGGGAAGGTATTCGCGCATCCGCTTTTCGCGGGAAAAGGCGCTTTTGCGAGGCGTGGAGGAACGCCGCGTCGCTATCTCCGCAGACCGTACGGCCGGATATGCGGTGCGCTTTCTGCGCGACGACCGTTATACCGTGTTCGCGCTGTACGAAGCGGAAGAGTTCTGCGGCGAACTCACGGAAGAGGAATTCGTAAAGGGCGCGGAGCGCGCGGGGTGGGAAAAGACGCTCGGCGAGCTTTCGTCCGAATCGGGGCGGTTTTGAGCCGGCGCGAGGTTCGCTCGTCGTTTGAGAAAAAATACAAAAAAATGACTTGAAAAAAGGTATTGTTTGTGCTAAAATAGTTTCGTTTATACAAAACAAAAGCAGTAGGGTCGCGGAAGGATGAAGAAGGAATGGTTTTTTGACCGCTTTTGCGGAGAACAGCTCGTCGTGTGCGCCGAGGACGGAAAGATCGCCGAGTTTTTCGTGGAGAACGAGAAGCAGGGCGATCCCGTCGGGAACGTATACAAGGGCAGAGTGACCAACGTCGTCGCGGGGATGCAGGCGGCATTCGTCGCGTGCGGGCTGGAAAGGAACTGCTATCTTCCGCTCAACGAGACGGCTCCCGAACTGTCCGCGGCGTACGACGGTTCCGCTTCGTCCGCGCCCGTCTGCCTCAAAGAAGGGGACGAGATCCTCGTTCAGGTCGTCAAGCCTCCGCGCGGGAACAAAGGCGCCAAAGTGACGACGGCGCTCTCCTTCGTCGGGAAGACGCTCATCTATCTCCCCGCGACCGACTTTCTGGGCATTTCCCGCAAGATCACAGACGAGGAGACGCGGTCGAGTCTGCTTGCGGCGGCGGATAAACTGCGCGGAAAGGGCGAGGGTTTCATCGTGCGGACGGCGGCGGCGACGGCGACGAAGCGGCATCTCAAGATCGAATCGGAATACCTCAAAAGGGTATGGCGCTCGGTGCGGGAAGCGGCAAAGGAAGCGCCCGTCGGTTCGCTCGTTTACCGCGAATACGAACTGCCCGTCAAGATCATGCGCGACAGCCTCGGCGACGGCGTGACGGGCATCTATGTGGGCGACAGAGAACTCTACGAAAAGCTGCTCCGTCTGGTGCGGCTCCGCGCCGATCTGAACGAGAAGAAGCTCGTGCTTTATACGGGCGAGCGCAGTATGTTCGCGCAATACGGGCTTTCCGAACAACTTACCGCTCTCACCGATCAGCGGGTGGAGGTGGGCAAGGGCGCGTATCTGGTCATCGACAGAACGGAAGCGATGACCGTGTTCGACGTCAATACGGGCAAATTCATCGGGGAATCCGACCTCGAAAGCACGGTGTTCGAGACCAATCTGCTCGCGGCAAAGGAGATCGCGCGGCAGGTACGTCTGCGCGACATCGGCGGGATCGTCGCGGTGGATTTCATCGACATGGCGGACGAGGCGCACCGACTCGCCGTCACCGAGGAGTTGGAACGCAGTCTCGCCGAGGACAAGGCGAAGAGCCGCGTCCTGCCCATGAACGATCTCTGCGTCACTCTATTCACGCGCAAGCGCACGGGCAACGATGTGCTCTCCTTTCTGCTCAAAGCGTGCCCGCACTGCACGCGGGCGGGGTTCGTGTTTTCGGACAGCTTCATGGCGATCCGCATCCGCAGCAGCCTGCTCGACTGCTTTGCAAACGGCTATCACGCGGCGGTCGTCGAACTCAACCGCACGCTGATGGAAAAGATCCTTTCCGAGCGATATTTTGCCGCCGAACTCAGATCGGCATGGAAGGATAAACAGGTCTATCTCATCCCGCACACGAGTTTTCACGAAGAAAAATTTATCGTCCGCGGGGACAATTCGGGCGTGCTCAACCTGCCCGACGACGCACAGATCCTGTATTGAAAGCATAAAAACAGGCGCGCCCGCCGCATACTGCGGCGGGCGCGCCTTGTCCTTTTTCCTGCTTATCTCTGCTCCGCGCGTTTTGCGGCATTCATCGTTACAAAAAGCTCTTCCATTTGGATTCGAAGCCCTCTTCAAGGGAAACGAGCTCCGCAAGCAGCGCTTTCACGTCCTCGTCCGAGGATTCGTCCGTCATCTCCCCGAGCGTGGTTTTGAGCGACGTTATGCCCATCACCGTGCCCTGAATGAGCATTTCGGCAAGGTGGGCGGGGGAGTTGTCCGTCATGGTGTTCATCTTGATGCTTCCCCACATCATCGCTTTTTTGAGGGGGTTCGGCTCTTTGAGTTCAATCCCTTTGTCCTTGGCGAGGAGCGCGGCTTTGCCGCCGATCTTTTCGTATTCTTCATGCTGGCGCATGAGTTCTTCGCGTACGCGTTCGTCTTCCGCTTCGGGCAGAATGTCCGAAATGGATTGCAGCGCGAGCTGGGTGTTGCGGTAAATTTCCGCGAGGGCTTCCTCGCTCTTTTTATTGTCCATAAAGAGTTCTCCTTTTTTTGAAAACAGTTTGCGCGAACGCGGGAAAAGTATGCAAAACCGTGCAAAAGCGCTTGACAAAAGCGCGAGGATGTGGTAAATTCAATTCCGAGCCGCCAGGGACGGGCTTTTCAAGCGTTTCCGTCGGGAAACCGCCTACGCAACCTGCGAGACTGGGAAGAGGAGGTAAAAAGAATGTACGCAATCATCGAAAACGGCAACAAGCAGTATAAAGTTACCGAGGGCGACGTGCTGAAGGTGGAGAAGCTGAACGCGGAAGTGGGTTCGGAAGTTTCCTTCAACGTGCTCATGGTGGCGGATGAGAACGGCGTGAAGGTAGGCGCCGACGTTGCCAACGCGAAGGTGACCGCGAAAGTGGAAGCGCAGGATAAGTTCCGCAAGATCATCGTCTTCAAGTACAAGGCGAAGAAGAACGAGCGCAAGAAGCAGGGTCACAGACAGCCTTTCACCGCGGTCAAGATCGAAAAGATCAGCCTTTGATCGCATTGGGGAAACCCGAAAGTATTCTATAAGGAGAAATAATATGATTTTTATCAGTTTATTCGCTCATAAAAAAGGTACCGGTTCTTCCCACAACGGAAGAGACAGCGAAGCGAAGCGTCTGGGCGTAAAGCGTTCGGACGGGCAGTCTGTCCTCGCGGGAAGCATCCTGGTGCGTCAGAGAGGGACGAAGATCCATCCTGGCAACAACGTCGGCATCGGCAGCGACGATACGTTGTTCGCTTTGAAGGACGGCGTCGTCAAATATGAGCGCCTCGGCAGAGACAAGAAACAAGTCAGCGTGTACTGAGCAAATCGCCCCGCGTCGCCGGGGCGATTTTTTTGTCTGCGATCTTCCGCCGCGGGAGCGGGGCGAAGAGGCGGTCTTTCGGGAAAAGCGCGGAACGCGCAGAGTCCGCGGACAGAGCGGAATTACGGGAGAGGGCATGACGGAGCGGCGTTATCCGAGCGAATATTTCGACGCGAAGAGTTCGGCGGAATGCGGGCAGATGTTCCGCTATCGCGCGGAAGAGGGCGGCTATTTCCTCGTCGCGGGCGGCGAGGCGTGTTTTCTGCGCACGGAAGGGGATACGACCGTCCTGAAAGCAGAGGAGTTCGCCATGCCTTTTTTTGAGCGGTATTTCGATCTCGGGCGCGATTACGGGGCGATCTGGGCGGCGGCGCAGCGGGAAGGCGGCGCGCTCGCGCGGGCGGCACAGGCGGGAAAGGGCATCCGCATCTTCCGTCAGCTTCCCTTTGAAACGCTCGTCACCTTTCTGCTTTCGCAGAACAACAACATCCCCCGCATCCGCGCCTCGACGGAGAAGATCTGTTCGGCGCTCGGGGAAAAGCGGACGTTCGGAGAGCGGGAGTATTTTGCCTTTCCGACGGCGGAGCGCATGGCGGAAGCGGACGAGGCGTTTTACCGCTCGGTCGGGGCGGGATACCGCGCGGCGTATCTCGTGCGCGCGGCGCAGGCTGTCTCCGCGGGCGCAGAGCTGTGCGATGCGACCGATCTGACCTGTTTTTACGGCGTGGGGAAGAAGGTCGCGGACTGCGTGTCGCTGTTCGCATTTCACAAGACGGGCGCGTTTCCCGTGGATACCTGGCTGGAAAAGGTGTATCGCGAGGAGTTCGGCGGCAGGGAGAAAGACCGCGGCAGGATCGCGGCGTTTTTTGAAGAGAAGTTCGGGGAGAACGCGGGATATTTTCAGCAATATCTCTTTTACGCGAAGCGGACGGGCGTATTCGGGGAAGAAGGAACGCCGCACGGGAGCGGCGCATAGGATAGAGAGAGGAAAAAAATCAAAAAAATTTCGGAGAAATTGGAAAAAGGGCAAAAAAACGCTTGCTTTCTTTGTTCGGATATGGTATATTATTCAAGCAATTCGGAAGCTTAGCTCAGCCGGGAGAGCATCTGCCTTACAAGCAGAGGGTCATAGGTTCGATCCCTATAGCTTCCACCATACAGTGCGGAGTGTCATGCGGGAATAGCTCAGTGGTAGAGCGTCACCTTGCCAAGGTGAATGTCGCGGGTTCGAGTCTCGTTTCCCGCTCCAAACATAAGAGCCCGCACTGTTTTTTTTATGGCGCTATAGCCAAGAGGTAAGGCAAGGGTCTGCAAAACCCTGATTCCCCGGTTCAAATCCGGGTGGCGCCTCCACCCGATCGACCCGAACGCAAAGCGTTCGGGTTTGTCTTTTCGGTGAATTATACTATTAAGTGCAACAGATGAGGGGAAAAAAAGTAGTTCATACAAATCTGTGGTAAAATAGAGTTGCGAAACCAATTTACGCCAAAGGAGATCTGTATGAACTACCACCATTTTACCATAGAAGAGCGCTGTTGTCTACGAGAATACTATGTCAAAGGAAAAAGTTATCGGGAAATCGCAAGACTGTTGGGCAGGAACGTCAGTTCGGTATCGAGAGAACTGAGACGGAATTGTACCTTTTTCAGGGATATACCCAGATACTACCCGTATACGGCGCAAAGAAAAAGCGACTTGAGAAACAGTTACCGCCACCGCGGAATGTTCTGGAAACAAGAGGTATTGGAGTACATAGACGAAAAGCTGTCGCAAACATGGTCGCCCGAACAAATCTCCAACACGCCGTGCGGGATGAAGCTGCCGTCATTCAAGACGATCTACCGTTGGATAGACGAAAGATACTTGCGTTCCACCCTGAAAAACCTACGGAGAAAAGGGAAAACCCGTAAACGCATGGGCAACGGCGGAAGGTTCACGACGGGGAAAAGCATACGCAAACGGGATAAAAGCGTATATAACCGCAAAGAGTTCGGACATTGGGAAGCGGACACGGTGGTGTCGGGGCAAGGGAAAAGTAAAGCATGCTTTGCCACGCTTGCGGAAAGAAAGACGAGATATTATATCGCGATCAAGATACCGGACAGAAAGGGAGAGACGATGGCAAAAGCGATCATCGATACGCTTTCCAAGTATCCCAAAGGATCGGTAAAGACGATCACCTGCGA
>CALVLH010000021.1 GCA_944336975.1 uncultured Clostridia bacterium | reverse complement strand
GTTTTACATTACCATACACCACAAGATTTGTTTGATCAAAATCTTTCTAACTGTTGCACTTAAGTTGACAATTCACCCTATTTAGAGAGTCGGATCAGGATTCGGCGGGCGCAAGCACGCGTTCCATCCATTCGAGCAGGCGGCGCGTCACGTCGCGCATCCCGCTCTCCGTAAATCCGTGCCGTTCGCCGCGATAGACGACGAGTTCCGCGTTCGGGTAAATTGTTTCCGCCCGTCGGCTGTACGAAAGGGGGACGACGTCGTCCTCGTCCCCGTGCAGCAACAGGACGCGGCCGCCATAGCTTCCGATGCGCGAAAACGGATCGAGCGTGCGAATGTCAAGGAAGAACTTTCTGCCCAGTTTCATGCCCCACAGCTCCGTCTCGTCGGGGATGTCCGTCTCCGCGGGATAACGTTTGCGCCAATTATCGGCGATGCAGAGGGCGGGGAAAAGGAGCGCAAGCCCCGCGACGTCGGCGCTCCGTTCGGCGGCGACGAGCGCGGAGACGAGTCCGCCTTGGCTTCCGCCGAAGAAAAAGATCTCGTCCTTTCGGATGCGCTCGTGCTCTTTGATGCGGTCAAGCGCCGCTTCCAGATCCTGCATTTGAGTTCCGATCGTCATGTCCGCGGTGGAAAGGGTATCCTGCGCGTGTACGGAACCGCCGCAGAAGTCAAAGCAGTACGAGGCGATCCCGCGTTCGGCGAGGACTTCGGCGACGGGCGCAAAGTCGTCTGCGGAGCCGTTGTAGCCGTGGCTGAAGATCACCGCGGGTGCGGGAGAGCCTGCGTCGGGAAGGCGCAGGGTGCCGTTGACGATCCTTCCGCGGTGGGGAATGGGAAACGAAAAGGTGCGATATTTCATGAAATCTCTCCCGAAGATGTATTTTCGACCTCTATCATATCCGATTTTCCGCCGTCTGTCAAGAGGCGGGTTTGCGTGCGTTTGCCGATACCGTGTACGAGTTAACGCGCATTCCCTGCGGGCAGGTCCGAGGAGCAGTGTTTCTCGTGCGGAAGGGCGCTTCAAAGCTCCCATGCCCGTCATCCCCGACATGGTCTGTTTCCGATGTGCAAAAAACTTTGCCTCGCGCGCCGAAAAAGTTGACAAACATGACGGGCATACATATAATAATAATGCTTATTGTAAGAATACTTATTATTGAGAGGCGGAATATGTCCGTACACGAATGGTTGATGAAGGCGCATACGGCGATGCGCAGGCGCGTGATGGAAGGGGCGCAACGGGAAGGGCTGACTTCGGGACAGCCGAAAATTTTGGAATATCTCATGCAGAACGAGGGCGCCGATCAGCGCAACATCGCGCTTTCGTGCGAGATCGAGCCTGCGACGGTGGGCAGTATCTTAACGCGCATGGAGGCGGGCGGCTTGGTCGAACGCCGCCGAGCGGAAGGGAATCGGCGCTCGCTGTTCGTCTATCTGACCGAGCGCGGAAAAGAGGCGGCGATGCGTACGGAAGAGATCTTTGCGGCGGCGGAAAGAGCGGCGCTCGAAGGATGTTCAGAGGAGGAGCGGGAGCGGCTCTGCCTTCTTCTGGCGCGCATATACCGCAATCTTGCCCGCACGGAGGCGGAAGAATGAAGAGGGAAGAAAGCGAAGAAGTGCGGGAAGAAGAGGCGCAGCCCGTCAAAGAGATCTCCGTCCGGAAAAAACGCGTCGTCGTCTGCCTGAAACGCTGTGCGATCCTCGTCGTCGGGCTTTTCATCATGGCGTTCGGCGTGGCGTTTTCCATCAAGGCGGGGCTGGGCACGTCGCCCATTTCGAGCATTCCGTATGTGCTCAACCTCATCACGGGGCTGTCCGTCGGCACGACGACCATCCTCGTAAACGCAAACCTCATATTGTTGCAGATCATCATCCTGCGCAAGAAATATCAACCCATACAGCTCTTGCAATTTCCCGTTGCCGTGGCGTTCGGACTGCTCACGGACGTCGCGGTCGCCTGTACGGACGCGATCGGTCTGACTTCTTATTGGCAACAATGGCTGATGTGTATCGCGGGCATCGTGCTCGTGGCGCTCGGAGTCAGCTTCGAGGTCGCGGCGCACGCCGTGACGTTGCCGGGCGAAGGGCTTGCTCTCGCGCTCTGCCGCGTGATCAAACTCAAATTCGGCTATATGAAAGTGATCGTCGACGTATCGCTCGTCGTCATCGCCGTAGCGTTGTCGTTCGGTTTTTTGCACGGATTGCAGGGCGTGCGGGAAGGAACTTTGGCGGCGGCGCTCTTGGTCGGACTTCTGGCAAAGCAGATCAATCGCCTGAGCGTCCCGCTGGCGGCGCGGTGGATCGAAGGCAAAAAACCTTCCGAGGAAGCCGCGGCGGCGGAAGGCGGCGCGCATTGAAGCGCACGGACAGGGAAAAGGACGACCGCAGGCAGCTGAGAGTTTTGTACGCTTGAATTTCTATAAAGATCTCCCTTGTCGAAGGGGAGATCTTTTTGTTTTATCGTTTTCGGTGCGGAAAATATTTCCAAATAATGGCTTTTTGACACAAATATGACTTTTTGACACCAAATATAAAAGCAGAAAACTTGAATGCGGTGCTCCGAATGTTACAATAGAAGCAAGAGGAGGGAAAATATGAACGCAAAGAGGAAATTTTGGTGCGCATTGGTCGCTGTTTTCGCGGTGGCGGCGATCGGACTTGCGCAACTGCCTGCGGGAACGGGATTTTCCGCGCAGGCGGAAGAAACGATCGCCTACCGCCTGGAATTTGCCGATGAAGACAATCTCGGCAAGAATACGGGCGATCCGAGCTATCCCGATGCGGAGATTTATCGCACGGAAACAAACGGGTTGACGCAGACGGAGGGTCCGCGTGCGGCGAGCAAGGCGGTACAGTTTCCCGAATCCGCTCCCGAGCCCTACTCAAATTATCTTTCGCTGCCGACCTCAGTCTTTGACGGAGCGGAAAAGGTGACGATCGCGGGCTGGTTCCGTGTTCCGAGCAACATCGGCGCATGGGTATGCGAATTATGTATCCAGTCTCCCGAGACGACAAAAGGGTTCCGCGTGGATCCGTACGCGCCCAACGCACGCAACGGCATCTTGTGGGCATACGGAAACAATGTCCTTGTCGATGACAACATGGGCGACGGAGCGGTCGTGAAACCCGTTTACGACGCATGGAGACACGTTGCCTATGTCGCCGAGGCGGGGAAGGTAAGCATTTATCAGAACGGTTCGCTTGTGAAAGTCATTGAAGACGCGTCGATGACGCCCGACCTGTGGCATAGCGAAAACAGCAAGTTTTATCTTGGTCAGAATGTCTGGGAAGCCGGTCATCCCGATTACAACGGAGCGATGAGCGACGTCAGAGTCTATCGTTCGGCGTTGACCGAGGAACAGATCGAAGAGGAATACCAACTGAATTACCGCGATTTTCTAACGACCGAATACACATTCGACGAAGACGACCTGTATCGCGAAAATATACGCGGATATGACGCGGTATCCTTGAAGCCGCACGATTTTTCGGGTGTAACGACCGATCCTTATGCCGTTTCCGAAGGAACGGGAAAGGTCTTGCGGCTGGACGGGACCAGCGCATTCGTCCTGGCGCGGAACGAGAACGGGACTCAGATCAATACAAAGCTGTTGGCGGGGCATTCCCGAATGAGCCTGTCCATGGATATTCGTCTGAACGGCGCGCTTGCCACCGATACGGGTTGGGAGCGCATCTGGGATATTATCGTTGATAAAAACAGCGAACAGACGGGCTATATCACCGCAATGGCTCATCGGGAGCCGGGATCCGGTACGGAGCTCATCTACGGGAACAACAGCACGGCGAGCCGCTGGCTGTTTTCCGAGGCGGGGGTAAACACCGTTCTCGCGGAAGACGAGTGGATAAATCTTACCTGGGTGTTCGGCGCGGATTCCGCCAGAGCGTATCTCAACGGCGTTTGCGTGATGCAGTCGGACGGCGTGGAGGCGTTCCGCCGCTTCTCCGACGTCGTGGGAGATATGGATGCGGCGTCTTCCTTCTTTACGCTCGGTTCGCCCGTTCACGAGGCGAGCAGGCGCCTTGCCGCCGATTACGACAACGTAAGGATCTGGGCTTGCGAGCTGACGCAGAGCGAGGTGGCGGAAGTCATGTCGGAAAACGAAACGGTCAGAGACAAGATCGTGACGATCACCCTGGACGGCGTACCGCATAAGGCGGTTTCCGGTCAGCCGTTCACGTTGCCGACGGAGGGGGAATACGGGTATCGGCTGGTCGGCTGGTATGAAGACGAATCGTGGAGCGGCGAGCCCGCCGACGCGGTCATTATTCCGACGACCGACAGTACATATTATTCGAAATGGGAAAAGGCTACTTATACGATAACCTATCGTTTGCCGGAGGGTGCAGTCAATCCGAATACGGTGAGCGAATATACCGTCGACTCGGCAGAAATCGTCTTTTCGGATGCGGCGCTGGAAGGCTATCGTTTCGAAGGCTGGTTTACGGGTGAGCGACGCATCGAACGCATCCCTCAAGGAGCGGACGTGGGCGGAGATCTTATTCTGGAAGCGAAATTTACGCCCGTAGAATATCAGGTCATTTATCATGCCGACGGCGCGTCGCACGAAAATCCCGCTGCGTATACGGTAGAAACGGCAGGGGCGCTGCTCGACGCGGAAAAGGAAGGATATTCCTTCGAAGGCTGGTATGACGCGGAGACGGGCGGAGAACGGGTGCTTTCGCTGGAAGGACACATGGGGGATCTGGAACTGTGGGCGAGATTTTCCGAGATCACCTATCAACTCACGCTTCCCGCGCCCGCGGAAGAAGGGACGTGGAAGGTCACGGCGGGCGAAAAAGAGCTTTCCGGGAGCGGAGCCGTCGCGTGGAGCGATCGGGAGATCGCGCTCACGGTAAGCGTATCGCGGCCCGATCTTTATGCGGTCACCGTTTCCCTGAACGGAAACGCGCTTACGGCGGACGAAGACGGCGTTTATCGTTTTACCCTCACGGGAGATTCCGAGTTAAAGATCGCGTTTATCCCCAAGGGGTATTCCCTTACGCTCGAATACGACGAGAAGTACATCTCGGTGAACGTCGGCGGCGAACGCTATGCGCCCGGCACCTATCCGTTCCCCGCGGAGTTCAGCGGAACGGCGGAAGTGTCCTGCGTTGAGGGAAGGTATCTGTCGGAAATCGTATTGGACGGAACGCCGATCCCGACAGAATACGGGAAGAACAACGTTTCCCTGTCCGTCATATTGGCAAACGACGCCGCTTTGTCGGTGTTGAGCGCGGAACTCAACCGCTATACGGTGAAATTCGATGCGAACGGCGGGAAAGGCACGGCGGAAGATTTGCAACTTTTGTGGAGCGAAGCCGCCGAGCTTCCTTCCGAGGCATTCTATCGGATCGGCTATCGCCTGGCGGGATGGACGGACGAGAGCGGCGCGGAATATCTGCCCGACGCACAGATCGCGGGGCTGACGCAGGAAGAAAATGCCGCCGTAACGCTTACGGCGGCGTGGGAAGCCAATTCTTATACGGTCGGGTTCGACTGTAACGGAGGAGAGGGTAGCTTCGCGCCGATCGCCGCGGTCTACGATGCTCCGTTTGCGCTTCCGCAGGAGAAGCCTTCGAAAGAGGGGTATACCTTTATCGGCTGGTCGCTTACGGAACACGGGGCGGCAAATCATGCGGCGGGAGATACGGCGGGAAATCTCACCCCCGTAGACGGCGATACGATAACGCTGTTCGCCGTATGGGAACGCAATCTGTATAAAGTAACGCTGATCGCGGGCGGTGCGACGGTTGCCGAAACGCTGATCGCATACCGCACGGGCGTGGCGTTTTCCGATCTGGCAAGCGGTGCGCAGGTCGGCGCGATCGCGGGCTGGGCGGAAACGGCAGAAGGAGCCGTCGTTTATAAAGCGGACGACGTGGTCTTTGTCCGCGGGGATATGACCTTGTATGCAGTACCGCTCGCAGAAGAGACGTCTTCTGCAGTCGGAAGCTCCGTTTCGGAGCAGACAGACGACGGAGAAAGAAGCGATTTGGCGGTGCTTTTGGGTACGTTCGGCGCAATCGGTGCAATCGGTGCGATCGCGGCAGTTATTTATTGCTGTCGTCGAAATAAAGCTCGATATTGAAGAGCTGTTTGTCGCGGAATTGGGACGGCGTGACGCCGAACCGACGCTTGAACTGTTTCATGAAGTGCTGAGGCGATTCATACCCGAGATCGAGCGCGATCGCCGCGACCGTATCCGAGGTGTTGAGCAGCCGTTCGACCGCCATATCCAGCTTTCGGTCGGTAATGTAGCGGTGCGGCGTGACGTTCAGGTTTTTTCGGAAAAGCGAATAGAGATACTTTTCATTGTATCCGAACGTTTCCGCGATCGTCCTGACGTCGAGAGCGGTATTGTGCCCCAGGTTGGACAGGATGAAGTTGATGATGGTATGGAAGCGCTTCCCGTGTTTCGGGATCCCCGACTGCGAGGCGGCGAACAGGGAAGCGAGTTCCGCCATGATCGTGGTGATGAGCCCGTTGCGCACGTCCTGCGTGGCGGCGGTCCGAGGATACGATTCGAGCAGATTGCTCAATATGACCAGACGGTCGATGCGTTCGGGTTTGAAGTGGACGGGCATGGAGATCGCTCTCCCGCCTTTCTCTTCGGAAACCGAATAATCGTCGGGCAGATAAAAATGCGTCCAGTGCATTTTGAAATCGGAAGAAGCGTAGCCGAAATGCTCTTCGTCGGGCAGGATGAGCGCGATCTCGCCCGCCTTGACGGGAAGATCTTCTTTCTGATGGATATAAAGCGTGCCCTCCGTGATCAGGATGAGCTCGCAAAGGCGCATCGTGCGGCGCACATGGTAGTGGTTGCGCACGATCGCCTGTCCCGATTCGTCGTGTATGAGCAGTTGCTTATCGTAGCCGAGAAATCTCATAGAACACCTCAGACAAATGATAAAACAAGAAGAGCAGAAAGTCAATCTTTTAGAGAGGAGGAAATATGATAAGAAATAAATTGAGCGCTTGTCTTGCGATGATCCTGTTTGCTTCCGCAGGAATAGCCGCGCTTGCGCCCCGAACGGCGCAGTCGGCTCAGGCGGAAACGGGTGCGGAATCGGTCGCGGATATAGAGGGGTTGCAATTATGGCTGGACGCCGCGTCCGTTCTCGCGGAAGACGGGGAAAAACTCTCCGTATGGGAAAACAAGGCGCAGTCCGCGCTGGAAGGGGCGGGCGACGCCGTTCAGTCGGAAGAGGCGCGGCAACCCGTGTACGTTGCGCAGAGCGCGGCGTTGGGCGGGCCGTCCGTCCGACTTTCGGCGGATACCTTTTTCCGCGTCGGCGGCACGCAAGGCTTCTATCTGGATGACATGACCATCATTGTCGTCGCGGCGGTCGATTATGACGGGAACGGTACGAAGGAGATGATATCGCGCATTTCCGGCGCGCCGACGTTCAATCACAACTGGTTTTTCAATTGCGAGAACGGACTGTTCAATTACGGCTGGGGAAGCCGTCAGGGGACGGGCGTGGCATATCATCAGGCGCGCGTGCCGTTTGAATCGGGACGGGCAAACGTCTTTGCGGGCAGAAAATCGGGGAGCACGGGATATACCGCCGTCAACGGCGAGATCCTCGGAACGTTTGCGGGGACTTCGCCCGAAGACGAAAAGCGACCCGTCTATCTCGGGAGCGATTCCGGTAATACCGTAGACGGAGATTTCGGCGAAGTGCTCATTTTCAATCGCGGATTGAGCGATGCGGAGACGGAAAGAGTTTATCGTTACCTCTACGAAAAATGGGACTTCGAGCGTCTTGACGGAAGCGTGCTGGACGGCGTGACCGTCGGCGGCGAAGCACTTTCGGGCTTTTCGCCGTATCGCTATGAATACGATGTGATCGTAAGCGGGGATACGCTTCCCGAATTTGCCGCCGAGGCGAGATATGCGGGCGCAACGGTGGAAAAGACGGTCGGAAACGACGCGGTCGTGTTCCGCGTGACGAATGAGGAGTGTGCCGAAGTACGGGAGTACCGTATTCGTTTAAGGAGTCTTGACGCAGTGGAAAATCGTTATACGAGAGCGGGAATCGGAGAAGTCGAGCTCAACGACGGCTTCTGGAAAGATACGCTGACGCAATATGTCACGAGGACGGCGGGATATGTCTACGATATGTTCGATTATTCCTATTCGTTCGATAATTTCGATCGCGTTGCGGACGGGGAACGCAAGGTGCTCGGGAATACCTCGCAGCATGCGGGGGAGATCCTGATCCCCTCGGGAGACAATCGCTTGATCGGTTCCAAAGACGGCGAGTGGAGCTGGGGAAACGAGCCGTGGCGCGAAGGATTGATCTATGAAGAGATCCGCGCCGTGGCGGACATCGTGTCGTTGTATTCGGGCGATCCCGCGCTCGGGGAAGCGGCGGCGGAATTGAAGGCGCGGACGGAAGGATATGTCGATCGTATTTATGCGGCGGCGCTCACCACGACGGGAGAAGACCGAAACGGAAGGCGTATCGACGGGTATTTTTCCACCTTTGCCCTGTTGACGCAGACGGGCGTGATCGACGAGACGGAAAGCGGGCACATCTGGACGCACGATCTCTACAATTACGGTTGCCTTGTGGAAGCGGGCGTGAGTTGGTATCGCGCAACGGGGGATATGCGGTTGCTCTTTGCGGCGACGCGGTTTACCGAGTTTATCATCGATTATATGTACGGGGATGACGGTTACGACGTCGTTCCCTCTCATCAGATCGCGGAAGAAGCGCTGCTCGATTTGTACGATCTTTATAAAAATGATCCCGAGCTCGTGCGGCGCATGGAAGAGACGTTCGATTCGGCAGAAGGGCTGGATGCGGCCGACCGCTATTATCGCCTGGAAATCCGTTGGGAACAGTATATCGACATCGTCAGAGACTGGATCGAAAAGCGCGGCGTTTATGACGGGCGTTATCAGAGCATTTCCTACGGCGACTATGCGCAGGATCATGCCACGTTTGACAAACAGACGACCGCGGCGGGGCATTCCGTCCGCGCAAATCTTTGGTACAGCGCTATCGCGGCGGCAGGAAACTATTTGGATGACAAGAATTATATTTCGGCGGCGAACACCATCTGGAACGATATCGTCGGAAAGCAGATGTATATCACGGGCGGAACGGGTTCCGTTCACGGATCGGAGTCTTACGGCGGAGATTATCATCTTCCGCACGACGGATATTGCGAGACGTGCGCGTCCGTGGGGATGGCGTTCTTTGCGGGCAACATGTCCGAGTTGTTCGGGCAGGCGGAATATGCCGACGTATTTGAGACGCAGCTCTATAACGGCATATTGGGGTGCCTCGGAATGGACGGGTGTTCCTTCTACTATCAGAATCCGCTCACGTCCGATTCCTATCAGAGACCGTATTGGTCGGGGGCGACGCCCTGCTGTCCTCCCATGTATATGAAGATCTTTGCCGATCTGGTATCGTATATCTATATGAGCAACGGCAATTCGGTCATCGTCGATCAGTATATTTCGAGCACTGCGGATCTTACGCTGGACATCGGACCTGTGGAGATCATACAGTACAGCAATCTGCCCGACGGGAACCGCGCCGCGCTGGAAGTAACCGCAAACGGTGCGTTTACGCTTCGGCTCCGTATGCCTTCCTGGGCAAGCTCGGCGAGCGTGACGGTCGGCGGTGTCGCCGTTTCCGTTTCGCCCGATGCGGACGGGTATCTGAGCATCGAACGCGTGTGGAACGGAAAGACGCAGGTGGAAGTCACATTCGGCAAAGAAGTTATCCGCGTCTATCAGGACGAGGCGGCGGCAAACCGCAATCAGGTCGCTTTGCAGTACGGGCCGTTCATTTATTGCGCGGAAACGGACGATAATCTCTTTGAGGGCGAAGACCTTTTGGAAAGCGTTGTCATCATTCCCGAAACGGCACGCGTCAGCGTCAGCTATGAACCCGACCTGTTTGCCTTGGAACTGAACGAAGGGCAGATCGCGCGCGGCGCGAACGAGCTTCGCGTGCAGGCTTCCGTGGACGGAGAAGAGCGTACATTGACTATGATCCCGTTCTATCTGCGTGCCAATCGTTCGCATCGCAGGATGGACGTATGGTTCTGGGAAAACACGTCCGTGCGCGGAGGAAAGGACGTCTATACGTTCGACGGCAATTTGGACTCTGATTTTACGGTGTTCGGGGAGGAAGCGTTCACTCTCACGAACGGAGCGCTCAAATCCGATCCTCGGATGGAGGGGAAGATCCTGCTGAACGGATACGAAGCATTGAGCGATTTCCGCGTGGAAGTGGATATTACGCCCAATTCCACCTATCTCAATAACGGGATCTACCTGTTTGCTTCCGAAGCGTCGGATGAGCAGGATAAGATCAATGCGCTGAATGTGCAGTTGGAAAGATCTTCTAATTCGGAAACGTTTACCGTTTCTCTGTTTGAGTTTTCATCCTCGGGCGGGTATCTCGGGGTACTGTCGCAGAAAACGGGAATCGAATGGCCGCAGGACGAAACTCTTCACCTTCGCGTCGTCGTATACGAAGGCTCGATCGCCGTTTCCGTGAACGGGAAAGAGCATTTGCGCTATGCGGTCGACGAAGCGGATGCGATCGGTGCCGTGGGGTTGCGTTCCATGCTTTGTTCGGCAAATTATGATAATTTTGCACTGACGTGCGAGGAGATCGGGCTGCACCTGTCATTGCTGTCTGAGTCGATCGAAGCGGCAGAATCGCTCGATCCCGACGCATATAAGACGTCGAGCAGACAGCTTTTGAGCGAGGCGCTGACCGAAGCGCGCAACGTACTGGAAAATGCCGTCTGTGACGACGAATTGGAAACGGCGGCGGCAAAGTTGGCGCAGATCGTTTCCGGGCTGGAAGAAAAATCCGATATTGCCGCTCTTGCAGAGGAGATCGGAAGGGCGGAATCGGTCGACCTGAATGCTTATACGCAGGAAAGCGGAGATGCGCTTATGCAGGCATTAGAACGTGCACGGGCTATGACTTATGATGACGATCAGGCGGCGATCGACGAGGCGCTGGAGGCGTTGCGTCAGGCGAGAGAAGGACTTGTTCCCGCGGAAAATAAAGCTCCGCAGGAGCCGGATACCCCTGCGGTTGTCTGGCCGTGGGTCGTATTCAGCGCGGTAATTGCGGTGATCGCGGCGGGAGGCATCGTCACGGCGGTCGTCGTCAGCAAGAAAAAACGCTGATCGGACGAAAAACATCTTTATTCGAATAAAAGTATTCCGATACAAAAAAGACGGGCTTGCCCGTCTTTTTTGAGGTAAAGAGGAGATATATTTTCAGAAGAGATAGGGCAGGACGCAACCCGAAAGATAACGCGCCTCTTCCGAGCAGAGAAAAGCAACTCCTTCCGCGATGTCCTGCGGCGTGACCCTCTTGCGTTCAGTCCATTCTTTGCCGTGCCCGCAGAATGCCGCCGCCGTCCGCAAATCGGAGAACGGCCCGACGGGACCGGGGGCGATCACGTTGACGGTGATCCCCATCGTCCACGCTTCGTCTGCGGCGCGGAGCAACGCTTCTGTCCGTGCCGCCTTCGCGACGTTATAGGAATAAGAGGGGGACGGGATATGGAGATTGGAGGAAATCCCTACGATCCGCCCGCAGGAGCGCCTTTTCATATCGCGGAAAAGGGGAGGGAGCAGATGATAGACGGGTGCGACTTCCTGACGGAGATCTTTGAGACAGCTTTCCGAGGGAAGGTCGGAGATCGCTTCCGCGTTCCAATCCGCGCCGGGACCGATAACGCAAATGTCCACCTTTCCGAATGTTTCTATCACGTCGGCGACGAGCTTTTCGCAATCGGTGCGGTCAAATACGTCGGCGCGAAAAGCGACGGCTTCGCCGCCCGTTCTGCGGATATGCGAGACGATCTCTTCCGCTTTCTCCCGATGTCGGAGATAGTTTACGGCGACTTTTACGCCGCATCATGCGAGGGTAAGCGCAATGCTGCGCCCCATCCCGTTTCCCGCCGTCCCCGTGACGAGGGCGACGCTCTCTGTGTTCAGCATTCTTCTCTCCTTTCCCGAGCGGGTGCCGATCTGCGATTATAATAGCAGATTTTTTGCCTTCCGACAAGCCCTGCGGCAAAAATCCCGTCTATAACTGTAAATCAAAAAACGGCAATGAGCAAAAACTCATTGCTGTTTTTTGGCGCAGAAGGCGGGATTTGCGCCTGTCGCGGCGCGCTCCGGCGAACAGTCCGCAGGACTGTTCGGACTGCGGAAGGGCAAGGCGGTCATTGCACTTTGCTGTCCTTCGTCCGTTTGCTCTCGCAAACGCCTCCTCCCTCAAATCCCGCCAATAACTGTAAATCAAAAAAACAGCAATGAGCAAAAACTCATTGCTGTTTTTTGGCGCAGAAGGCGGGATTAGCGCCTATAGCGGCGCGCTCCGGCGAACAGTCCGCAGGACTGTTCGGACTGCGGAAGGGCAAGGCGGTCATTGCACCTTGTCGTCCTCCGTCCGTTTGCTCCCGCAAACGCCTCCTCCCTCAAATCCCGCCTATAACTGTAAATCAAAAAAACAGCAATGAGCAAAAACTCATTGCTGTTTTTTTGGCGCAGAAGGCGGGATTTGAACCCGCGCTACCGTTATCCAGTACTACTCCCTTAGCAGGGGAGCCCCTTGAGCCACTTGGGTACTTCTGCACTCTGCGCGTTTCGGCTCCCGATAAACGCTTTATAACTATAACATAATTCTCCGTGATTGTCAAAGTATATTTTCGAGAATTTATAAAAATTTTGCGAAAAATTTATTTCCATGCCTTGCGGTCATGCGAGAAGTATGGTAAAATAGACTGGAGTTAACAGCAAGGGGGAATATTATGAATATCTGGCACGATATTGACCCAAACAGGATCAAGCCCGAGTCGTTTGAGGCGCTCATCGAGATCCCGAAGGGTTGCAAGGCAAAATATGAACTCGATAAGGAAACGGGGCTTCTGAAACTGGACAGAATGCTCTATACTTCCACCGTTTATCCTTCCAACTACGGCTTCATCCCGCACACGCTCGCCGACGACGGGGATCCGCTCGACGTACTCGTGTTGTGCAACGAGGTCATCTATCCCATGACGCTCGTGCATTGCTATCCCATCGGCGTCATCAAGATGATCGACAGCGGAGATCTGGACGAAAAGATCATCGCCATCCCGCTCAAAGATCCCACCTATAACAGCTACGGCGACATCCGCGAACTGCCGCAGCATATCTTCGAGGAAATGATGCATTTCTTCGAAGTCTACAAGACGCTCGAACACAAAAAGACGACGGTCAAAGAGATCGCGCATCGCGACGAGGCGATCGCGATCATCGAAAAGTGTCTCAAAGCGTACGATGAAAAATTCGGGGGGCGCAAATGAAGATCTTATTTTTCGGCGACTCCATTACCCATTCGGGCAGGAATCTGCTCGATCCCGCCGATCTCGGCACGGGATACGTCCGCATCGCGGCGGGTAAACTGCGCCTCCTTTATCCTGACAAACAGCTTGAATTTGTCAATCGCGGCGTCGGGGGCGACCGTACGGCGGAACTGTTGGCGCGCGTGCAGGAGGACGTCGTCGCGGAACAGCCCGACATTGTCGTGCTCCTCGCAGGCATCAACGACGTCTGGTGCCGTTTTTCGCTCGGACAGGAAGTCACGCCCGACGAATTCCGCGATCATTATGAAAAGATCGTGGCGGCGATCAAATCGACGGGCGCAAAGCTCTTCGTCATCGAGCCGTTTGCGTTGAAAATGGGGGACAAACAGCGCTTCCGTCCCTTCCTCAATACCTTTAACGAGATCATCCGCGACATCGCCGCGCGCGAGGCGGAGGCGTTCGTGCCTATGGACGAGATCTTCAACGGGCTCACGGTCGACATCGATCCTTCGCAGTTTACGACGGACGGCGTGCATCCCACGCACAGGGGCTGCCGCTATATCGCCGACTGCCTTATCAAGGCGCTGAAAAAGTACATCGCATGAAGAGATTGCTCATCGTCGTCGATATGCAGAACGACTTTATCGCGGGGGCGCTCGGGACCGCGGAAGCGCAAGCGATCCTGCCGGCGGTCAGGAAACTCGTCGCGGTGGCGCGGGAGCGCGGGGACGAGATCGCCTTCACGCGCGATACGCACGGAGAAGATTATCTTTCCACACAGGAGGGGAAGCGCCTTCCCGTCGTGCATTGCGTGAAGGGAACGCGCGGTTGGGAACTTGCCGAAGGGCTTGCCCGCGAAGGGGATACCGTTTTCGACAAACCTGCGTTCGGGAGTCCCGATCTTGCGCGGTACGTCCGGGACGGCGGCTATGACCGCGTACTCTTTTGCGGAGTATGCACGGACATCTGCGTGGTGAGCAACGCGTTGCTTGTCAAGGCGTTTTGTCCCGAGGCGGAGCTTGCTGTCGCGGAAAATGCCTGCGCGGGGACGTCGCCCGCCAACCACGAAGCGGCGCTCACCGCCATGCGGTGCTGTCAGATCGAAATCATATAACAATCGAAAGCGCGTCCGACGCGCTTTTTTCACGGAGAAAACAATGGAAAAGACGAACGCAATGCGCATTTTGGACAGGGCAAAAGCGGCGTATACCGTGCATTCGTATGAAGTAACGGGTGCGCTCTCGGGGAAAGAGGTCGCCGCGGCGCTGGGGCAGGATCCCGCCCGCACCTTCAAGACGTTGGTTACGGCGGGGGCGCCGCGAAAATATTATGTGTTCGTTATCCCCGTCTCGGCGGAACTGGATCTCAAAAAATGCGCCGCCGCCGCGGGCGAAAAATCGGTGGAGATGATCCCGCAGAAAGAATTGTTCCCGCTCACGGGATACGTGCACGGCGGCTGCTCGCCGCTCGGCATGAAAAAACAATTCCCGACCTTTTTCCACGAGAGCGCAAACTCCTTCGATACCGTCATGTTCAACGCGGGGAAGATCGGGTTGCAGATCGAGATGAAATTCTCCGACCTCGCCAAGGCGATGCCTGTCCGTACCGCTTTTCTCATCCGCGAAGAATAAAAGAAACCGCGCCGTCGCATTTTGCGACGGCGCGTCTTTTTCTTGCGGTGAAGCATGGTTCTAACGGGGAGCGCGTTGCGGAATAGGGCAGGACGGCACAGCTCGTTCGGGCATGGCATGGGGCAAGATACGGAACACGCGGACATGGCACGGGGAAAGGAATGAGCACACGGGCATGGCGCGGAGGGAAATGCGGTCAGCGCGGGCATGGCACGGGCGGGCAGATCCGCCGCCTTTGTTCGCACCTCGTACACGGCTTTCGGTTTTGCGCGGGAGCGGCGGGCGCGAAGGCTTTTCGGCGTCAAGCGGCTTTGAGCAGACGGACGGCGAGCACGGTCATATCGTCCTGCGCCTTGCCGCCGTACCGCTTCAGGGCGGCGGCGAGCACTTCTTCGGCGAGCGATTGCGGATTGAGAGGGCGCAGTTCTCCGAGATAGGAGTACAGATCCGCGGAAGAGCCGAACGCCGTGGTCACGCCGTCGCTCATGAAGAGGAGGAAATCGTCCTCCTTCATGGTCACGCGCATGGTGGAGGGGTGTACGGCTTCGAGCGCGCCCATGGGCAGGGAATCGCCTTCCAGCACGCGCAGTTCCTCTCCCGAAAGCACAAAACCGACGGGAGAGCCGATCTTGACGATGTCGGCGACGCCCGTGTCCAGGTTGACCGCGGCGAGATCGAGGCAGGAGAACATCTCATCCGAAGAGAAGGCGATCAGCCGATTGACGGTGGAAAGCACCGTCTCCGAAGGCATCTTCGCCTTATAGAAGCTTTCGATGAGAGTGAGCGTGCTGTCCGATACGGTGCGGGCGTCCGAGCCGCTCCCCATGCCGTCGGACAGCGCGACGAGGAACCTGCGCTCGTCGATCTTCAGGATGGAGTGGGTATCTCCGCTCGCCGATTCTCCTTCCTTGGTGCGCGCGGCGACGCCGAACGCGGCGTCGAAATTGGCGCGGCGGCGAAGCACGAAGCAGGCGCGGTCGGAAGTGAGGGGGATCTTTTCGGAAACGGAGAGGGGGAACCCGAGCGCGGCGCTCACGACGTCGCTCAGCTTTTTTCCGTTCACGCTCCCGTCCGTCGTCAGGCTGGCGGTGAATCCGGCGTCTTCGCCGTAGAGAAAGATCTCCGTGCTCAGGATGCCAGCCGCGGAAAGCGCACGGGAAAGGCGGGCTTCTTCTTCTGAAAAGGAGTATTCCTCGCTCTGTTCGAGGGCGAGATCGCGCAGGATCTCGCTGATCCCGTGCGCCTGTTCGGCGAGCAGTTTTCGCCCCGCCCGCGCCGCTTCCATTTCCGAACTGTAACGGCGGTAATCGTCCAGTTCCTTGTTGAGCACGAACAAAAGTCCCGCGCAGTTGCCGCACATCGAAGTGAGGTCGGAAGGGAGGTCGATAAGATTGACTTTTCCCTTCGCCCGCCCGACGGCGATGAGTTTGTCCATCCCTTCCGCCGCCCCGCCTTTGGCGCAGCGGTTTTTATCGGGGCACTTCGCGCACAGTTTGGCGATCACCGCTTCCCGAAGCTGGATCGCGGAGCGGTCTTCGCGTTCGGCACAGGAAAAAGCGCCCTCGATCTCGCGGAAAAGTGCGGAGACTTCATAAAGTTGTTCTCCGACGGCGCGGCGGTTGCGGTTGATCGCGATGCGCGGCAGGGTGCGTTCGCGATAGAACAAAACGGTCTTGCGAGCGGCGGCATACAGCGATTCGGGAAGCAGGGAGGCGAACAGGGCGGGCAGTGCGCAGGCAACCAGGGCGAAGGCGATCGTGGGCGCGTCCTTGGTGTAAAGCGATTCGAAATACTGTTCGGCGAGATAACTCAGAAAGAGGGCGAAGGAGGCGGCGCCTTTCCCGTAGGGTGCGAAGAGGAGGCAGACGCAGGCATAGGCGGCGAACACGGCGCAGGGCGCAACGCTCTTTTCCACGACGGCAAGGGGCAGGGAAAGCGCGAGCGCGAGGGGCACGGCGGCGGAGGTTTTGAGCAGGAACACGGCGAACAGCAGGGCAAAAAGGGCGATGGCGAGATAGACGAGGGAGCCGAGCGCCACGCACAGCCCGATGCCCGTCAGCGTTCCCATCAGGCAGATCTCGGCGAGGGCGTGCGCGGAAAGGCGACAACGGAAGGCGCGGAACAGGAGCGCGTGCAGACCGTCGTCGAAGAGCAGGGACAAAAGGAAGATCCCGCCCGCGAGGACGGTTTTTTGCAGGATGGGGGAGAAGGAAAAAAAAGAATAGCCCGCGTGCGGAAACAGGAACACGAAGGGGATCTGAGCAAGCGCGGCGAATACGGCGCGTTCCGCGCCCGCTCGGCGTTTTTTGAATGCGTACAACGCAAATATAAGCGTGCACAATGCCGCCTGAGCGGCGGCGGAAAGCAGGGCGTCGAGGGAGAGCGCGGGTGCGGAGGAGAGCAGATAGAGCGCGGCGCAGGCATAGAGATCGAGCCCGCAGGAGACGGACGCGAAATAGAGCGCGAAGGAGAGGGGTTCGCATTGCGGCAAGGCAAAATTCAGCAGGAGCATGGCGGCGGCGAGCGCGGCGTATTTTATCGCCTTCTTTAAGGATAGACGGGGCAGGCGGCAGCGTTTCATTTCGGATACCTCACGTTTTTTCCTCATTATAAAGCAAAAGCGCGGGGCAGGCAGGCAAAGAATCGGTCGGCTTTTGTCAAAAAAACGCATTTCCGCAGGAAGAGAAGGCGCCCCGCGGGGCGGCGGAAACGTTTTCAGTTTTTATTCGACGGCGACCGGCGCGCGGGCCGCTCTATACGGGCGGCGGGAAAAGCGAGAATGAAAAAATGTGCCGCAGAGAAAAAACAATGGGAACGAAAAAATTCCGTGTTGCAGATGAGCGGGAAAGAGATAACGAAAACGTCCCCCGCGGCGCAGAGGACGGGAGAAAGAGATAAAGGAAACACTCTCCGCGTCGCGGCGGGGGAGTGCGCAAAAAGTAAGCCCTCTGCGTTGGCCTGCGCAGAGGGCGTTGTTTTCGTAATTCAGTTGTTGTCGGGCAGCTTTTGCCTGTTTCGTCTGCCGTTTCCGTCGTCAGTTCGGAAGAAGATTCCTTAGCGAACTTTCCGTCATTCCTCAGGATTCCGTCTCGCGTGCGGTCGGTTCCTTCGCATGAATGGGGGAGTGGGCTTTCTTCACTCGGAGCGATCTTCGCCTCAACGCGGCCGTTTCGGCGTTCGTTCGCGATTGGGCTTTCCTCGGTTCAACGTATTCGCGCTTGTTCTGATTGATCCGTAACCGGTATCCGGATTTCTTCTTTGCTCGCGGTCGTACGCGTGTGCCGAAGAGGCTTTCCTCGTTCGCTTGCGTCAATTCGGTCGGGATTTGGTTCTGACTTCTCTTGCGTTCCGATTGCTTTCTCCTCTCATCCGTTGCGGATTCGCTTCCCGTTTGCGTTCGGGAGGGGACCGTCGGTCGGAGCGGAGAGATTCGGGTCGGGAAATTCTTTTCGTTACCGAAGGAGTTCGGATGGGGCAGTCGTCTTGTCGGCTGTGTCCAACTATCTTATGTGAGAGTGTGTCTCAACGCGGACCTGCAAATCATCCGCGAAATTTGTCGAGTTGAAGCTATTCAGCCGCCCCTTTCAGAAAATGGTACATTGGACTATCCTCCTTTTAAGTGAGCTTGTGGCTCCGGAAAGAAATGATTTTCAACATATCGTCGTACCTCCTCGATATGAGATTTTTCGGGAAAGTATCCGCTTCGGATACGATGCCCTTGCAAAAGGTTTCACGAACTTTCCTGTTCGTCGTTCAGTTGGCGCCTGCAATCACTTGTGCATTGGAGTCTCCTGCCTTTTGTGCGGTAATAACATTTCATGAAAGTTATTTTCTTTTTGTACCCTCAGTATAGCACACAATTTTCATTTGTCAAGCGTTTTTAAAAAAATTTCCCGAATTTTTTTCAGCGGATGCCGACGACTTCCGCCTGCACCGAAGGGGAAAGCGAGGTCAGGGGAAGCCCGCCTTTTTCCCGATACAGGCGCAGATCGGAGCGGTAGAGCTGTCGCGCGAGGAAAAAGAGATCGCAGTCGGAGTCCGCGCACTTTTCCCACAGCGAGAGGACGGTCTTTTCGATGCGCTTTTCCGCTTCGCGGGCGACGGACGGCGGCACGACTTCTGCGCTCGTGATCTCTTTCATCCCCGAAGGCGTGTTCCTGTCATAGACGCGCGCGCGTACGGAGACGGAAAAGAGCGCCCGTTCCGCGCGTTCGTCGGGGCGCGCGCTGCCTTTGTTTTTCAGCACGTCGAGGGAATACGCGCCCTCGTCCGTCTCCACGGGGAAACTCCCCGCAAAGACTTTCCCGCACAGCAGATTATAGGCGAACGTCTCTTCCCGGGCAAGCAGGGCGACAAATTTTCCGCGCGAGAACAGGGCGGTCTCGTCTGCGGAATACACGAGCGCGGAGGATTTTCCCTGCGCGGCGCCGTTCTCTTCCTGTCCTTGTCCGCCTGCGCTTTTCGCGGCAGGCTGTTCCATGGCGCGGATGTAGGGCATGAATCCGCTTTCGGAAACGCCGTAATATCCCACGGCGAAGTCTTTCAGCGTCGTGTTGGCGACGTATCCCGACTTTTCCGCGGCGTCGGAAAAGAGCTTTTCGAGGGCGGAAGAGGAGGTGTCGTCCACGGCGGCAGGCGCGGAGAGGATCGCTTTTGCCTTGCCTTCGCACAGCGCGAGGCGGCAGGTGTCGGACATATATTCGTTGCGCAGGAAAAATCCGAGGAAGGAAAAGACGTCCTCTTCCGCCGTCTCTTCTCCGATGAGGATGAGATTGCAGAAGATGAGTTTGGGCACCCAGCCCGTTTCGGCGTAGATCTGCGCGATCGCTTCGGCGACCGTTTCCCCCTCGCCCGAGATGTTCACGCCCGAGGTCGCGCCGCCCGAACCTCCCTGCGCGGAGGAGGGGACGGCGATCTGCGCGGTCACTTCGTAGCCCTCCTCCGTGCGATCGATGCCCGCGGCGAGCACGATGGCGGTCTTCTGGATGTCTACCAATCCGAAATCGTTGGACAAGAAGGAAAAGAACAGGAACGCGGCGAGGAAGAGAAAGAGACGGGAAGGAAGTTTTTTAAGCGGTCTTTTCACGGGGCGTCCTCCTTAAAAGCAGAGCGGCGGCGGGCAGGAGACAGGAAAAGAGGGGGAAGATCCAGAACAGAGTCTTTGTGATCGTCTCCTGCACCGCGAGGAAGCGGTCGTTGAGCAGAACGGCCAGCGCGAAAAAGACGGCGTTGATCGCGGCGGCATAGATCGCGGGACTGCCCTTGTCCCTGAACGCCGCGCGCAGAGCCTGCGTCCCCGCTTGCAGGGGAAGCGCCGTATAAAATACCATGACGAGGGAGAGCAGGCAGATGAACACATAATCGATGCGGCCGAGAACGGAGATGGCGGAAAAGTATTTGGCGATCTTGGCAAAGGCGAAGGTCTGCCGCAGGGCGATGTCGGAAAACACGCCGTAAAAGACAGCGAGGAACGCGATCACGGCGGCGCCGCCCGCCAGATAGCAGAGGGGAGCTTTCCATACCATGCCTTTGCGGTAGCGGAACTTTCCGATGAGGGCGAGCAGGAGCGCGGAATCGAAAAACCAGCTCATGGACCAGGCGGTCCCGCGCAAAAAGCCGTCCGCGCCCGCCGCGCCGACGGGGTTGAGCGCGGAAAAATCGGCGCTCGGCACGGAGAGGACGAGCAGTCCCGCAAACGCGACGACGGAAACGGGGGCAGCCATGTCCGAGATCCTGCCGATCGCGGACGCGGGCTTGGCGCACAGGTACGCGCTGAGCACGAAAAAGGGCGAAAAGACGAGAAGCGAGGGAAGCGTGTCGTAGAATACGCCCTGCACGAACAGCTTTTGCTCGATGAGCGGAAAGAACGCGGCGTAAAAATAAAAAAAAGAGAGGCATACCATGACCGCGCTTCCCGCGATCTTGCCGAAGGTGTTTTCCAGCAGTTCGGGAAGGGTGCGTTCCGAACGCGCGGCGAGCATGACGAGCGCGATCGCGCCCGCCTGCAAGAGATAATTCGCGGCGGCGGGGAAGAGCAGGTCGTTTGCCGAAGCGTACACGAGCTGTGCGGGCAGGAGCACGAGCTTGCCGACGGGCGCCACGCACGCGAGGAAGAAAAAAAGCTGTCGCTGAGAGATCTTATCCATGTTTCATTCTCCGTTTGTTGCGGCTGTTGAGCGCCACAGGGCGGCGCGAAAGGGAAGAAAGGTTATATTTGACGAGCGAATCGCGCAGATCCCGCCCGATCATGGGCGAGAAGGGCGCAAAGACGGGCACGCCGTAATTTTCCGTCGCCGCGAGATAAAAGAGCAAAAAGGCAGTGAGCAGGACGATGCCGTACGTCCCCACGCTCCCCGCGACGAGCAGCATGGCGAGCCGCAGGACGGAAGTGGTCTCGGTGAGATTTGGCACGGCATAGAGCCCGATGCCGCTGAAAGCAACGATGATGATGGCGGGGGTGGACACGAACCCCGCGCGCGCGGCGGTCTCGCCCAGTACGAGCGCCCCCACGACGGAGAGCGCCATGCCGACATATTTCGGCATACGGATGCTCGCCTCGTTGAGCACTTCTAAAAGGAGCAGGACGAGGAGCATTTCCAGCGAGGGGGACAGGGGGATGTTCTGAATGCTCCCCGCGATGGTCAGGAGCAGGCGGATGGGGATGAGCTGTAATTTGAAGAGCTGCGCTGCGATGTAAAAGGCGGGCAGATAGATGGCGACCAGCACGGCGAAGAGCCTCAGAACGCGAGTGAAGGTGGCGCGGTGGGGCGAGACGAAGTAGTCCTCGCTCGACTGAAAGTCCTCGACCACGAGGTAGGGCAGGGTAAGCGCGACGGGAGAACCGTCCGCGAGGATGCCGACGCGCCCTTCCGCGATCTTCGCGCAGAAGATGTCCGGCTTTTCCGTCGTGCCCGCCTGTTTGAGCAGGGAACGGGGGCGGGAAACGAGAAAATGGGTGAGATAAGAGGAATCGGGCAGCACGTCGACGTCGATGGCGGCGAGCCGCTTGCGCACGTCGGAAACGACGGAAGGCGGCGTGATGCCTTCGAGGAAACACAGGGTGACGGACGTCGCCGAACGGCGCCCGATCGTGAACGTCTCAAAGCGCAGATCGGGCGTTTTCAAACGCCGCCGCACGAGGGACATATTTGTCTTGAGGTCTTCGATGAATCCCTCGCGCGGGCCTTTGACGGCGACGTCCGTCGGCGGCTCGGCGACGGCGCGGGTGAATACTTTTTTCACGCCCGTGACGAGCGCCTCGTCCATGCCCTCCCACAAGAGCACGGGGTTGCCGGCGAGCACTTCCGCCGCGAGCAGGGCGAGGTCTTTCTGCGGGCGCAGTTCGGGACAGGTGAGCCTGCGGCGCACGTCATCCGCGCGCACGGAGCCGCGGTAGGAGCGGAGGGGGCGGGCGATCTGTTCGCCCAGGAGTTCCTTGTCGGTGATCCCGTCCGCATAGACGGCGATGAAAGGCATCCCCGCTTCCGTTTCGAAGGGGAAGAGGAGGATGTCCTGCGCCGGAAGTAATTTTTTGAGCGCTTCCGCGTCCGAGGTCAGGTTTCCCGTTACGCTGTTCATACCGAAAGTATGGAACGCCCGCAAGAAAATATGCGGCGCAAGGCGGAAGGGCGCGAAAAAACGCCGCAGCGGGCGCCGCGGCGAAAAGGAGAAGAAAGCGCGGCAAAGCCGCGCGTGGCGAGCAAACCCCTTTGCGGCGTTGCCGCAAAGGGGAGGATCAACGCACCTCGTCCGAACGCGAACGTTCGATAAATTCCGCGATGAGAGCGGCGGCGGCGGTGAGTTCCGCTTCCGTCGCGTTCTCTTCCGCATAGGCGGCGAGCGTCTGCGAGACGAACGCGCGGAGCGCGTCGCCTTCCAGTCCCGTCGCTCCCTCGTCGAGGGCGCGCGCCGCTTCTTCCCGTTTTTCTTCGGGCACGAACCCTTCGAGCAGGGGCGCGAGAGGCTCCGCCGCGCCGTCCGTTTTGGCGCGGAAGAACTGTTCGTACACGACGTAATAGAGCGTGGCGGCACAGCCGCAGGCAAACGCGCCTTCCAGCGTCTGCGGGAAATTTTCCGTCAGAAAGAGAAAATTTCGGTCGGCGAAGGCGCGGTATACGCACCAGAAGAGAAGTCCGATGAGAAAGGGAAGAAAGAGGTAAAGTTTTTTCGTCGCGTTTTTGAGGAGCGTCTTTTTGAGCAGGGCGGTCACCAGGGTGACGCCCAGCGCGAGTAACAGCACGTCCGCGCCGTACAGGCGGAACGCGCTCAGATATTGCAGGATCGTCATTTTCACCTCAGCAAATTCAGATTACCCGTCGCATGAGAGCATTATATCATGTCCGTGCGTGGATAGGGGAGGTGTATGACAGAAAAAAAAGCGCCGCGGCAGAGCCGCGGCGCAAGGAAGCGCAGGATCAGGAGATCTTGCTGTAACCGTAGGAATTGACGAGCGCGTCGATCTTTACGCCCGCGCGGCACAGGGGGCATTCGGCAGGCAGATGAGAGGAATATCCGGGGATGTCCTCCACGCCGAACAGACGGGTGACGGGGACGTCCACGCCGTGGAATTCCGCGCCGAACACGGTCGCCGCGCCCGCGGCTTCGCCGCCGTAATAGCGGATGCCTTCCACCGCCGCCGCGATGGTCATACCCGTCGTCGCCGAAGCGGTCAGAAGCAGGACGTGTTTGCCCTGCACATAGGGGATGAAGTTATCGCGCAGGAGCATTTTATTGTCGGTGATCTCGGGGGAGATGACCGCGATGTCCTGTCTGAGGTTGATGCCCGAATGAGAAAGCTCGTTCGCGAGGAAAGCGCCCACCATCTTCATGCGTTCCAGGCTGATGATGGTGTCCACGGGGGTGTTGCAGTAAGTTTCCGCGAACAGCCGCGCGACCTGTTTTGCCATCGCCATTTCCGATTTGACGCGCGTCATGTCCACGCAGTAATTGACGTGGGAATGCTTGGTGGCGAAATGCCCGGGAATGACGGCGATCTTCACGTCTCCGTTGCGCTTCGCGCCGATGTAATACGCTCTCTTTTCCATAATGCTTGCAGATTTTCTCCCGTTTTTTCTCATTTTAATACAAACAAAGTAAATTGTAAAGGACAATGCAAAATTTTTTTTCGGAAAAGGGCAAAAAAATTGCGCGAAGCGTTTAACCGCGCCGAGAAAGTATTATATTAGTAGTAGAATGTTTTGGCACTTGAAAGGAAAGAGTGCCAACGCACGGCTGAGGGAAAGGATGGGCGCAGAGATTTCCGAACGAAAAAAGAAGATCTTGCAGATCGTCGTCGACGAATACATCGAGACGGCGACGCCCGTGTCCTCCAAAGCCATCACGCAGAAACATCTCACCGAGGTATCTTCGGCGACCGTGCGCAGCGAGCTCGCCGCGCTCGAAGATCAGGGGTATCTCATCCAGTTCCACACTTCGGGCGGGAGGATCCCTTCCCCCAAGGCGTACCGGCTGTATATCGACGAGCTGATGGAGCGGAGCGAGCTGAGCTCTGCGGAGACGGAATTCATCCGTTCAAGTTTCGAACGGCGCGCCGCTTCGGCGGAGAGCATCGTCAGGAGCGTGGCGGACGTCATCTCCGAACTCACCGATTACACTTCCGTCGCCCTGTCGGGGCAGTCGGAAGAGACGATCGGCAATATCGGGCTGTTTCCCTGCGGGGATTCGCGCGCGCTGCTGCTCATCGTCACCGATCTGCGCATCTTCAAAGACAGTTTCATCGCTCTTCCAGAAGGAATGCGGGACGAGGAAGTGGAAAAGATGTCGCGGACGTTGCAGAACATCTTCGTGGGGAAGCGCATGGATCGCGCCCGCGAAGCGGAGGAAGAGGCGATGCAGGCGCTCGCCGCCTATCGTCAGATCTGCCGCGAGGTGCTGGACGCGATCTTCGCTTACACCGACCGCCGCGAGGTGGTGCTTTCGGGCGGAAGCAAGAGCCTCCTGCATCCCGAGTACGACGACGTCGGGAAGATCCGCACCTTCTTATCCCTCGTGGAGGATGAAGAGGAGATCGGAAAACTGCTCTCGGACGGCACGTCGGTGAAGATCGGCGTGAAGATCGGTTCGGACGGCGGCGTGCCGGAGGACTGTTCCATCGTCACGGCGAGCTATTCGGTGGACGGCAGGCAGATCGGGACATACGGCGTGCTCGGTCCCGTGCGCATGGATTACGCAAAGGTGGTCTCCGTGCTGGAAAGCGTGGGGGACGTGCTGGAAAAAGTGATAAAAAATTCAAACGGCGGTAAATAGGATGAAAGACAAGAACAAACCGACAGAAGAGACGGAGGAAGAAACGCAGATCGAAGCGGAGACGCCGTCGGCGCCCGCAGAGGAAGCGGCGCCCGCGGAAGAGATCGCCGCTCCGAGCGAGCTGGAACAGGCGAAAGCGGAGGCGGAAGACTATAAGCGGAAGTGGTATTCGGTCACGGCGGAATACGAAAACTACCGCAAGCGCACGCAGGCGACGCGCTCTCAGAGCTATGCGGAGGGCAGATCGGACGTCGTGAGCAAGCTCTTCCCCGTCGCGGACAATCTCGAACGGGCGCTCGCGAGCTGTTCGGACGAACAGACGAAAAAGGGCATCGAGATGGTGATGAAGAGCTTTTTGAAGATCCTCGAAGAGGAGAAGATCACAGCGATCGATCCCGTCGGCGAGGAATTCAGCGCGGAGAAGTGCGAGGCGATCATGGCGGTCGAGCCGGGCGACGGCGAGGCGAGCGGGATCGTGAAGCAGGTATATCTCAAAGGATACGAACAAAACGGCAAAGTGCTGCGGTTCGCGCAGGTCGTCGTTACGAAATAAACAAATTTTAAGTGATGATAAATCAAGGAGAGAAAATATTATGTCTAAGGTAATCGGTATTGATTTGGGTACGACAAACTCTTGCGTGGCGGTCATGGAAGGCGGCGAGCCCGTCGTCATCGCCAACGCGGAAGGCTCGCGCACGACTCCCTCGGTCGTCGCATTCCAGAAGGACGGTTCCCGTATCGTCGGGCAGGTCGCGAAGCGCCAGGCGGTCGCGAATCCCGACAAGACGGTCATTTCCATCAAACGTCACATGGGTTCGGATTATAAGGTGAAGATCGACGACAAGTCGTATTCCCCGCAGGAGATCTCCGCGATGATCCTTTCCAAGCTGAAGGCGGACGCGGAAGCGTATCTCGGCACGAAGGTCACGGACGCGGTCATCACCTGCCCCGCATACTTCACCGACTCCCAGCGTCAGGCGACCAAGGACGCGGGCAAGATCGCGGGGCTCAACGTCCTGCGCATCATCAACGAGCCGACGGCGGCGGCGCTGTCCTACGGGCTCGATAAGGATAAGGAAAACAGCAAGGTCATGATCTACGACCTCGGCGGCGGCACGTTCGACGTGTCCATCCTCGAGATCTCGGACGGCGTGTTCGAAGTGCTCGCGACCAACGGCAACAATATGCTCGGCGGCGACGACTTCGACAAGCGCGTCATGGACTATATGGTCGACGAGTTCAAAAAGAGCCACGGCGTGGATCTTTCCAAGGATAAGATGGCGATGCAGCGTTTGAAGGAAGCTGCGGAGAAGGCGAAGATCGAGCTTTCGGGCATGAATTCGACCTCCGTTTCCCTTCCCTTCATCTCCATGACGGACGCGGGCCCCGCGCACCTCGAAATGGAGATCACCAGACAGAAATTCGACGCGCTCACCGCGGACCTCGTGGAAAAGACGGCAGAGCCCATGCGCCTCGCAATGAAGGACGCGGGACTTTCCTATAAGGACATCGACAAGGTCATCCTCGTCGGCGGTTCCACCCGTATCCCCGCGGTCGTGGCGAAGGTCAAGCAGATCACGGGCAAAGAGCCTTTCAAGGGCATCAACCCCGACGAATGCGTCGCGATCGGCGCGGCGATCCAGGGCGGCGTCCTGACGGGCGAAGTCAAGGACGTGCTCCTTCTCGACGTCATGCCCCTGTCCCTCGGCATCGAAACGCTCGGCGGCGTGTTCACCCGTCTCATCGACAGAAACACGACCATCCCCGTCAAAAAGAGCCAGGTGTTCTCCACGGCGGCGGATAACCAGACGAGCGTGGAGATCCACATCCTGCAAGGCGAGCGCGAATTCTGCCGCGACAACAAGACGATGGGCAGATTCATGCTGACGGGCATCGCGCCCGCGCCCCGCGGCATCCCGCAGATCGAAGTCACCTTCGACGTGGACGCGAACGGCATCGTGCACGTCGAGGCGAAGGACCTCGGCACGGGCAAGAGCACGGACATCACCATCACTTCTTCCACCAACCTCTCCGAGGACGAGATCAACAAGGCGGTCAAGGAAGCGGAGCAGTATGCGGAAGAGGATAAGAAGAGAAAGCAGAAGGTCGAGAACAAGAACAAGCTCGACGGGCTCATCTTCTCGGTGGAACAGACGATGAAAGAGGGCGCGGATAAGATCTCCGACGAAGATAAAGCGACGTTGCAGTCGGCGGTCGACGAGGCGAAGAAGGAGCTGGAATCGGAAGACGACGACCGCATCACGGCGGCTTACGAAAAGCTGACGCAGGACGTTCAACCCGTGTTCGCGAAGATGTATCAGCAGCAGGCGGGCGGCGCGCCCGGCGCGGACGGCGGAGCAACGGACAACGGCGATACCGAATTTCATCAGTAACGCCCTGTAAGAGCGGCAATTACCCGAACTGCGGTTTGGGTAATTGTGCGTAAAAAGGGGAATCATCATGGCAGAAAAGAAAAACTACTACGAGATCTTAGGCGTCGGGAAAAACGCGACGGAAGAGGAGATCAAGGCGGCTTACAAAAAGCTCGTCAAGCAATATCACCCCGACCTGCACCCCGGCGACAAGCTCGCGGCGGAAAAATTCAAAGAGATCAACGAAGCGAACGAAGTGCTTTCGGATAAGCAGAAGCGCGCGGCGTACGATTACGAACAGGAGCACCCGGGCATGGGCGGCATGGGCGGATTCGGCGGCGCGGGCGCAGGCGGGTTCGGCGGCTTCGGCGGCTTCGGCGACATCTTCGACAGCATCTTCCAGGGCTTCGGCGGGAGCGCGTCCGTCCAGCGCGACACGACGGGCGAGGACATCCAGC
>CALVLH010000020.1 GCA_944336975.1 uncultured Clostridia bacterium | reverse complement strand
GCGAGCAGGATGTGCTCACGGGTCTGGGGCATGGGACCGTCGGTCGCCGCAACGACGAGGATCGCGCCGTCCATCTGCGCTGCGCCCGTGATCATGTTCTTGACATAGTCAGCGTGGCCCGGGCAGTCAACGTGTGCATAGTGACGCTTTTCCGTTTCATACTCGACGTGCGCGGTGTTGATTGTGATACCGCGTGCTCTCTCTTCGGGAGCCTTGTCGATTTCGTCGTACTTCATCTTCTGCGCCTGACCTTTGCATGCCATAACCATGGTGATAGCTGCGGTCAAAGTGGTCTTGCCGTGGTCAACGTGGCCAATGGTACCAACGTTGATGTGGGGCTTACTTCTGTCGAATTTAGCTTTAGCCATTTTGAAAATCCTCCGATTATTTTATAATTTTGATAACTTTTCCCGACTAATCGTCGGAAGTGCAGCTATCTATCATTTCCTGATATCAAGCTGATCGCTTGTCACTTCACCATTATAACTGATATTCTCTTTTTTTGCAAATACTTTACGATATTTTTTTGCGAAAAATTCAAATTTTCACGCCGCCGCCCGTTTTTCGGACGCCAACGCGGTCATATCAGTCTTTTTTCGCGCGGGAGGAGATGATCTTCTCGCCGACGCTCTTGGGAACTTCCGAATAATGGTCGAACTGCATGGTGAACTGTCCTCTGCCCTGCGTTCTCGAACGAAGGTCGGTCGCATAACCGAACATCTCGGAAAGCGGGATCTCCGCGTCGATCACTTTGACGCCGTTGCGGTCGTCCGTGCTCGTGATCGTGCCGCGGCGGGAAGACACGTTGCCCATCAGGTCGCCGAAGTAATCTTCGGGCGTCACGATCTCCACCTTCATGATCGGCTCCAGAAGGACGGGTTTCGCCTTCTCCATGCCGTTCTTGAACGCCATGGAACCTGCGATCTTGAACGCCATTTCGGACGAGTCGACTTCGTGATAGCTACCGTCGTAGACCTGGACCTTGAAGTCCACCATCTCATATCCTGCAAGATAGCCGTTCTTCGCAGCTTCCTGGATACCCTTGTCGATCGCGGGGATATATTCCTTGGGGATGGAACCGCCGACGGTCACGTCCTCGAATTCGTATCCCTTGCCCGGTTCGAGCGGGATCAGGCGGATCTTACAGTGACCGTACTGACCCTTACCGCCCGACTGACGCTTGTACATCCCCTCCGCTTCCACTTCGTTGCGGAAGGTCTCGCGGTATGCGACCTGCGGCGCGCCGACGTTCGCTTCGACGTGGAACTCACGCAGAAGTCTGTCGACGATGATCTCGAGGTGAAGCTCGCCCATGCCGGCGATGATCGTCTGCCCCGTTTCCTGATCGGTGTACGTCTTGAACGTGGGGTCCTCTTCCGCGAGCTTGATGAGCGCAAGCGTCATCTTCTCCTGACCTGCCTTCGTCTTGGGTTCGAGCGAAAGCTGGATGACGGGATCGGGGAATTCCATGTTTTCGAGCACGATCGGGTGCTTTTCGTCGCAGAGCGTATCGCCCGTCGTCGTGTTTTTAAGCCCGACGATCGCGCAGATGTCGCCCGAGTAGATCATGGGGATGTCCTTTCTTTCGTTGGAGTGCATCTGGACGAGACGTCCGACTCTCTCCTTCTTTCCCTTGGTGGAGTTGTAGACATAGGAACCCGCTTCCAGAACGCCGGAATAAGCGCGGAAATATGCGAGCGAGCCGATGAACGGATCCGCCGCGATCTTGAACGCAAGACCTGCGAAAGGTTCGTCGTCCGACGTCTTTCTCTCTTCCTCTTCGCCCGTGACGGGGTTGACGCCCTTGACGTGGTCGACGTCAAGAGGGCTGGGAAGATATGCGACGATCGCGTCGAGCAGGAACTGAACGCCCTTGTTTCTGTAAGAAGAACCGCAAAGGACGGGCGTGCAGCTCATGGAAATGGTCGCCTTGCGCAGACCCTTTCTGATGTCTTCGGGAGACAGATCGCCGTCCTCGAAGAACTTCTCCATGAGTTCGTCGTCCGCTTCCGCCGCCGCTTCCACGACCGCATTGTGTCCTTCCTGCGCCGCTGCGAGCATATCCGCGGGGATCTCTTCTCTCTTGAAGTCTTTCCCGAGATCGTCGTAGTATACTTCCGCATTCATCTCGATGAGGTCGATGATGCCGCGGAAGGTGTCTTCCTTGCCGATAGGCATCTGGATGGGAACGGCATTTGCACCCAGGCGCTCTCTCATCATCTTGACCGCATTGGGGAAGTTCGCGCCGTTAATGTCCATCTTGTTGACGTATGCGATGCGGGGAACCTTATACTTGTCCGCCTGACGCCAAACCGTCTCCGACTGGGGCTCGACGCCGCCCTTCGCGCAGAAGGTAGCGACCGCGCCGTCGAGAACGCGCAGGGAACGTTCGACTTCGACCGTGAAGTCGACGTGTCCCGGGGTGTCGATCAGGTTGATGCGGTGCCCTTTCCACTGGCAGGTCGTCGCCGCCGAAGTGATCGTGATGCCGCGCTCCTGCTCCTGGACCATCCAGTCCATGGTAGCCGCGCCTTCGTGCACTTCGCCCAGCTTATGCGTAACACCGGTATAGAACAGGATGCGCTCGGACGTGGTCGTCTTGCCCGCGTCGATGTGCGCCATGATACCGATATTTCTCGTGTGTAATAAATCGAATTCTCTTGCCATAACGTGCTCCTCGTATCCTTAGAATCTGAAGTGCGCGAATGCCTTGTTCGCTTCCGCCATTCTGTGCGTATCTTCCTTCTTCTTCACGGATCCGCCCGCATTGTTATATGCGTCCATGAGCTCTGCGGCAAGTTTCTTGCTCATCTCGCGCTCGCTTCTCTTTCTCGTGTTGATGACGATCCAGCGGATCGCAAGCGTCTGACGTCTTTCAGGTCTGATTTCGATGGGGACCTGATAGTTCGCGCCGCCGACGCGGCGTGCCTTGACCTCCACGACAGGCATGACGTTTTCCATCGCCTGCTTGAAGATCTCCATCGGATCCATGTTCAATTTTGCTCCCATGATCGCGAACGCGTCGTACACGATCTTCTGAGCCGTACCCTTTTCCCCGTCCAGCATGATCTGGTTGATGAGCTTGGTCACCACCTTGCTGCCGTACATGGGATCGGGCAATACGTCCCTCTTCGGAACTTTACCTCTTCTGGGCATGTTGTTATCCTCCTTTAAATATTTTTGGTACGGTCCCTGAACGGACCGCGAGGGCGTTTTAAGCCTCCCTTCAGTACAGCTATCGCTTGCCGATGAACGGTAGCGAACCTTCTGCTCCGAACGATCGGAGCATACTGCCTACTTTATCGGGCTGTTACTTTCCGAAATAAGTAGGGTGAATCACTGTGCGCCTGTCCGATTACTTGGGACGTTTTGCGCCGTACTTGGAACGAGCCTGCTTGCGCTTTGCAACGCCTGCCGTATCCAGTGCGCCGCGGATGATGTGATAACGCACACCGGGAAGGTCCTTGACTCTTCCGCCGCGGATGAGAACGGAGCTGTGCTCCTGCAGGTTGTGACCTTCGCCGGGAATGTAGACCGTACCTTCCTGCTTGTTGGTCAGACGTACTCTTGCGATCTTTCTCAAAGCCGAGTTAGGCTTCTTGGGAGAAGTCGTCGTCACCGAAAGGCACACGCCGCGCTTCTGAGGGCAGTTGTCCAGGATAGGGCTCTTGGACTTGTACGTCAGCTTCTCTCTGCCGTGCTTGATCAACTGGTTGATTGTGGGCATCTCTTTACCTCCTTTTCTTATTTCGGAATGTATTCTCAAAACTGCCCGAAAGCAATTTAAAGAAGCGGATTTCCTTCTTTTTTACGCTTTTTTGCGCGCAAAAAAAGAACGCCGTTTTCTCGGCAACGATTATTCTAACAAATCCGCTATCCGATTGTCAACCGTTTGAAGCGATTTTTTCTTATTTTTTTCGCTTTTCCGCCGCGTTTTGCGCAAATATCGCGGCGCGGCGGCTCCTCCGCTCCCCCTCCGCACGCTTTCGCCGCGCCTGCCGTGCCCCGGCGCTTCCGCCGCCGTGACCGACGCCGCGTTTTTACCGCGCCGAACGAAGATTTTCCGCTTGAAAGTATTGACAAATTTTTAAAAAAACATTATTATATATAAGGATAAAATTGACAAGGAGATCAATTACTATGAACAAAATGTCCGTAAAAGACGTCAAAGATTGGAAAGGCAAACGCGTTCTCGTCCGCTGCGACTTCAACGTGCCCATGAAAGACGGCGCGATCACCGATGAAAACCGTATCATCGGCGCGCTGCCCACCATCAAATATCTGATGGAGCACGGCGCGAAAGTCGTCCTCTGCTCGCACATGGGCAAACCCCATTCCATCTTCTCCGACGAAGTGAAACTCACGAAGAAAGACAAGGCGAAAGTCGAAGCGCTTCCCGCGGAAGAGCAGGCGGCGGCAAAGCAGGCGATCATCGATAAGGCAAAGAAGGACGAGCCCAAAAAGCTCACCCTCGCGCCCGTCGCAAAGAGACTCAACGAGTTGCTCGGCGGCAAAGTGACGTTCGCTTCCGACGTCGTCGGTCCCGACGCACAGGCGAAAGTCGCGGCTTGCAAAGAGGGCGAATGCGTCCTGCTCGAAAACCTCCGTTTCCACTGGGAAGAAGAGAAGAAAGACCTTGAATTCTGCAAGAAGCTCGCTTCTTATTGCGATATTTACGTCAACGACGCGTTCGGAACGGCGCACCGCTCCCACGCTTCCACGGCGGCGATCGTCGAATACGGACTGGTCAAGACGGCGGTCTGCGGCTTCCTGATCGAAAAAGAACTCTCCGTCATGGCGGATTCCCTGGAACACCCCGTGCACCCCTTCGTCGCGATCCTCGGCGGCGCAAAGGTCGCGGACAAGCTCAACGTCATCTCCAACCTGCTTGAAAAGTGCGACACGCTCATCATCGGCGGCGGCATGGCATACACCTTCCTCAAAGCGCAGGGCGGCTCCGTCGGCACTTCGCTCGTCGACGACGAAAAGCTCGATTACTGCAAGGAAATGATCGCGAAAGCGAAGGCTATGGGCAAGGAACTGCTCCTCCCCGTCGATACCGTCATCACCAAGGAATTCCCCGATCCCATCGACGCGAAGATCGAGACGAAGATCGTTCCTTCCATGGAGATCCCCGCGGATATGATGGGGCTCGACATCGGCACGGAGACGAGAAAGCTGTTCGCGGATAAGATCAAAGGCGCGAAGACGGTCATCTGGAACGGCCCCATGGGCGTGTTCGAGAACCCCATCCTCGCGGCGGGCACGATCGCGGTGGCGCAGGCAATGGCGGACGCAGACGGCGCGACGACCATCGTCGGCGGCGGCGATTCGGCGGCGGCCTGCACGACGCTCGGCTTTGCGGATAAGATCACGCACATCTCCACGGGCGGCGGCGCTTCTCTCGAACTGTTCGAAGGTAAGAAGCTCCCCGGCATCGAATGCCTCAACGAAAAGAACTAAGTCTTGCACGGACGGCAGTCTTCGGACCGCCGTCCTTTTTTTGCCAGCCGCATGGGAAAATGGCAAAAATCGGCGCAAGATGTTCGCATATTCGTTGATTTACCCCGCGTTTTGTGGTATAATAAACGATGTACGAAAAACACAATCCAAAGGAGTCGTAACAATATGAGGAAGCCCATCATTGCAGGCAACTGGAAAATGAACAAGACCGCGTCCGAAGGCGCAAAGCTCGTCAACGAGCTTGCCCCTCTCGTCAAGGACGCGAACTGTGACGTCGTCGTCTGCGTTCCCGCGATCGACATTCCCGCCGTGGCGGAAGCGATCAAAGGCACGAACATCCAACTCGGCGCGCAGAACGTCCACTTCGAAGCGCACGGCGCGTTCACGGGCGAGATCGCGGCGGATATGCTCAAAGAGTACGGCGTGAAATACGTCATCGTCGGGCACAGCGAGCGCCGCTCCTATTTCAACGACACGGACGAGACGGTCAACAAGCGGATGCACGCCGCGCTGAACGCGGGCATCACCCCCATCGTCTGCCTGGGCGAAACGCTCGAACAGCGCCGGACGGGCAAGACGGAAGAAGTGCTCGACGAGCAGATCGAAAAGAGCCTCAAAGGCGTGGACGATCTTTCCCGCATCGTCATCGCATACGAACCTATCTGGGCGATCGGCACGGGCGTGACGGCGACCGCCGATCAGGCGAACGAGACCATCGGATATATCCGCAAGAAGTGCGCGGAAGTGTTCTGCCCCAAGTGCGCGGAAAAGGTGCGCATCCAGTACGGCGGCTCGATGAACGCGGGCAACTGCAAGGAGCTCATGGCGATGCCCGAGATCGACGGCGGGCTCATCGGCGGCGCTTCCCTCAAAGCGGACGCGTTCTCCGCGATCGTCAACTACGATAAATGATCCCCTGCGGGAAAAGGAGCGAAGTTATGAAAAAGACCCCTTACGCGATCGTCATCATGGACGGTTACGGACTCAACGGCGAGAATAACGGCAACGCGATCTTTCTCGACGGGAGCAAAAACGTCACGGAAATGAGAAAGACCTATCCTTCCGCACAGCTCGGCGCGAGCGGGCTTTCCGTCGGACTTCCCGACGGGCAGATGGGCAACTCCGAAGTGGGACACCTCAACATCGGCGCGGGGCGAATCGTCTATCAAGATCTGACCAAGATCACCAAGTCCATTCAGGACGGCGATTTCTTCACCAATCCCGCCCTCTGCGAGGCGATGGACAACGCGGTCAAAAACGGCAAGAAACTGCACCTTTGGGGGCTTCTGTCAGACGGCGGCGTGCACAGCCACATCACCCACCTGTTCGCGCTCCTCGAAATGGCGAAAAAGCACGGCGTGCCGCAGGCGTACGTCCACGGGTTCATGGACGGCAGAGACGTCTCCCCCACCTCGGGCGTCCACTTCGTGAAGCAGTTGCAGGAGGAAATGGACAAGCTCGGTTACGGCAAGATCGCTTCCCTGTGCGGCAGATATTACGCGATGGACCGCGACAACAACTGGGACCGCGAAGAAAAGGCTTACGATATGCTCACGATCGGCACGGGCGTTCATGCGGAAGATCCCGTCAAGGCGCTGGAAGAATCGTACGAAAAGGGCGTGACGGACGAATTCGTCCTGCCCACCAACATCACGGAGAACGGCAAGCCCGTCGCCCTCGTCGAAGAAGGCGATTCCGTCGTGTTCTTCAACTTCCGCCCCGACAGAGCGCGTCAGATCACCCGCGCTTTCTCGCAGGATCCCTTCGTCGTTCCCAAGGGCACGGCGTTCGAACGCAAGACGGGATTCCTTCACCCCGTCTACGTCTGCTTCACCGTGTACGACGCGGCGTTCGAGGGCGTGCGCATCGCCTTCCCCAAGCAGAGCATGCACAACACGCTGGGCGAATACCTCGCCTCCCTCGGCAAGAAACAGCTCCGCATCGCGGAGACGGAAAAATACGCGCACGTCACCTTTTTCTTCAACGGCGGCGTGGAAGCGCCCAACGAGGGCGAAACGCGCGTGCTCATCAACTCCCCGAAGGTCGCGACGTACGACTTAAAGCCCGAGATGTCCGCCTATGAAGTCACCGACAAGGTGCTCGAAGAGCTGGACGGCGGCGAATTCGACGTGATGATCCTCAACTTCGCGAACTGCGACATGGTCGGTCATACGGGCGTGATCCCCGCGGCGGTAAAAGCGGTCCACACCGTGGACGAATGCGTGAAGAAGGTCATGGACAAGATCCTCTCCATGGGCGGAAGCGCACTTCTGACGGCAGACCACGGCAACGCGGACAAGATGCTGGATACGGACGGTTCGCCCTTCACGGCGCATACGACCAATCCCGTGCCCGTCGTCCTCGTCTCCGACAAATACAAGAACTGCAAACTGCACGACGGCATCCTCGCCGACCTCGCGCCCACCCTTCTCGACGTGATGGGGCTTCCCATTCCCGAAGAGATGACGGGTAAGAGCCTGCTCGTGAAATAATCGGCGCGGCAAGGCGCACGGAAGCACAGGCGCCGCTGCCGCTTGTCTGCACGGCGCGCGCGACGTCGCCGCGCGGCAAGGCAACCTGATCGGACAGGATAACAGACGCCCCGCTCTACCCGAAGTAGAGCGGGGCGTTTTTGTGTGCGCAACGGACGGTTTCTTGACATTTTGCCCGCCATGCCTTACAATCATGCGGAAGAACGGGTTTCCCCGTGAGACGGCGCGTGCGACACGCCCGTTTCCCGTCCGCGGAAATCCCGCCAAAGGAGAAACCATGACATTCGGCGAAAAACTGAAAAAACTGCGCTCCGAGCGCAATCTCACCCAGGAAGACGTTGCGGAAAAGATCTTCGTCACGCGGGCGGCGATCTCCAAATGGGAAACGGACAAAGGGTATCCCGGGATCGACAGCCTGCGGTTGCTCGCGCAGTATTTCGGCGTGACCGTGGACGAGCTGATCTCGGACGAGGACGTGAACAACAAGCGGCGGGAAGACGACAGGCGCGCGCGGAAATGCTATTTTTCCGCCGTCGCCTTTCTGATCGCCACGGCGGCGTTCGCGATCGCCGCGGCAGCCGCCGATATCCCCCTTCTCCTCGTCGGGAGCGGCGTCTTTGCCGTGCTCTATGCGATCTTCGGCATCCTCTCCACGCCCGCCTACAAGCGCAGCGCCCGCGCGTTTTTCCGCACGCGCGCCCTTCTCCTCATTTTTCTCATCGCCCTCATCGCCGCGCTCGGCATACTGCAAGGCGTATGAATAACGTTACCGCCGATAAATAAATCTTCCGACCTTTGGAAGGAGCGACCCTCTTTGCCGAAAGCAAAACATGAACGCCCTTCTCCTTTGCCGACAAAAAACAAAAGTGCGCCCCGCCGTCCGTGACGGCGGGGCGCGTCTGTCTTACCGATAGAGAAACCGATCACATATTCTGCGTACCGCGCTTTCCTTTCGAGAGCTTGCGGATGGAAGTCCGATGCTCTTCGCCCGCAAACAGGCGCACGAGGTTCTGCCGATGCGCAAACCAGGTCAGCAGGTTGAACGCCAGCAGGAAGAGGAACAGACAGATCACATATCCGTTGGAGAGCGTGTCGCTGTAACGCAGGAAGAACTCCACCCCCTGCCAGATGCTGAATGCGGAAACGCCGAGGAGCGAGCCCATCGAACCCCATTCGGTGACGCCGATGTAGAGCACGATCAGCCACAGACAGCAAAAGCCGATGAGGAAATACCACGGATTTTCGCACCCCAGGCACAGCCAGAACAGCCCGAGCGTGGACGCGATCCCCTTCCCCCCGCGAAAGCGCATGGTGACGGGATAGACGTGCCCGACGACGACGCACAGTCCGCAGAGATAGCGGACAAAATCGGAGACGAGCACCTGCGTTCCCTCGAACACATAGCCGCGGAAGATGAGGTAGCCGATGACGGCGGGCACGCCGCCCTTGAACGCGTCGAGCACGAAATTGACGAACCCGACTTTGAGCCCGAACTCGCGGCTCATGTTCATGGTGCCGGGGTTGCCGCTGCCGATCTTCCTAACGTCCTTGTGTTTCAGCCGCGCGATGAGCATGGCGAAATTAAAACAGCCGATGAAGTAACAGACGACCGCCATCAGGAGAAAATAATACCAGCTTTGCGCAAGATACAGCTCTTTCATTGCTCTTCCTTCTTGTTTCTCACCTGGATTTTGATGGGCGTTCCCGAAAAATCGTATGCACCGCGGATGACGTTTTCCAGATACCGCGCATACGAGAAATGCAACAATTTTTCGTCGTTGACAAAAAGCGTGAACACGGGCGGATTGACCGCGACCTGCGAGCAGTAATACATTTTGAGCCTGCGGCCGAGATAGGAAGGCGGTTCGCTGATGCGCATCGCGTCCATCAACAGGTCGTTGAGCGCGCCCGTCGGAATACGGAAATTCGCGTGCGCATACACCTCCTCCGCAAGGGCGAGCAACTTGTCCGTGCGCTGTCCCGTCTTTGCCGAAATGTAAACCGACTTATAATAGTCCATGAATTTGAGATCTTCTTTGAGCTTTTCCTCGAATTTGAGCACGGTGTGCGTGTCTTTTTCAATGAGATCCCACTTGTTCATGGCGATGACGGAGGGTTTGCCCTGCTCGTGGACGTAGCCGATGATCTTGACGTCCTGTTCGGTCAGTCCTTCGTTGCTGTCCACGACGAGGATGCACACGTCGGCGCGGCGCACCGCGTCGAACGCGCGGAGCACGCTGTAATACTCCACGTCCTCTTCCACCGAACGCTTGCGGCGGATGCCCGCCGTGTCGATGATGGTATATTTTTTGCCGTTGCGCTCGAAGGGGGTATCGATCGCGTCGCGCGTCGTCCCTGCGATGTCCGTCACGATGGTGCGGTCCATGCCGAGCAGGCGGTTGACGAGGCTGGATTTGCCCGCGTTCGGCTTTCCGACAAAGGCGATCTTCAGAGACTCGAACTCCTCCGTCTGCCCTTTCCCGAAATACGAGACCGCCTCGTCCAGCACGTCGCCGATCCCCTGCGAATGCTCGGAGGATACGGCAAACGGCTCGCCGAGCCCCAGCGCGTAAAACTCGAACAGCTTGTCGGGCGAATAATCGTCCACCTTGTTGACGACGAGGATGACGGGCTTTTTCGAGCGGCGCAGTTTTTCCGCGACGTCGTAATCGGACGAGGTCAGCCCCTCTTTTCCGTCGGTGAAAAAGAGGATGACGTCCGCCGTCTCGATGGCGACGTCCGCCTGCTGCGCGATCTGCTTCCACATGATGTCGTCGCTCTTTAATTCGATCCCGCCCGTATCGACGAGCGAAAACGCCTTTCCGCGCCATTCGCAATCGGCGTATACACGGTCGCGCGTGACCCCGGGCTTGTCTTCGGTGATGGAGATCTTACGTCCCGCCACTTTATTGAAAAAGGTGCTTTTCCCCACATTGGGGCGCCCCACGATCGCGATCAGAGGATTTGCCATACATACTCCTTGCCAGTATTTTTCTCATTCATCGCGGGAGAGGATCTCGAACAGCCCCCACCCGCCGTCCGCATTCACGCGGACGCGCTTGCAGCGTATCTTCTTCTTGAGTTCGGAAAGCGTCATCCCGCAGAGGAACACTTCCTCGAACGATTTCATGGTATCGGACGGAAGCACGATCTCGTCGAAGGTATCGCGCACGGGCAGGAGCGCTTCTGCGATGTCCCTCCCCGTGAGCAATCCCGTACACGTCACGCTCTCCCCGAAAAATCGATTGACGACGGGAAACGCGTGCGCTTCCAGCCCTTCCACCAGCGCGTTCGCTTCGCGGCAGAGCGTTTCCACCGTCTCCTCGGCGGAGACGCCGCACACGCAGAGCACGCGGGCGGGCTTTTTCCGCGCCCGCCTTTCCTCGGCGGCGCGGAAGTCGGAAATAAATTTGCTCGTCATGCCGATCCCGTTCTCGATCTGAGAAAAGTCCCCGTAAAATTCCGCGGGCTTGAACGGGCGCTTCGCCTTGACGAAATACTCGTCGGCGGGAAGCACGAAATTTACCCCGAATTCTTGGTTGAGCGCGTCCGCTCTGTCCAGAAACGCCGCGCTGTATTCCCCGTCCACGTCGGGGATATAGGTCAGCTCCTCGCGATATCTGGTCAGTCCCGTCGGAACGACGGCGAGGTCGAGCACGTTGGGATAAAAGCGGAACAGCTCCCGCGCCGTATGCGACAGATCTGCCCCGTCGTTCTTTCCCGGCACGATGACTGCCTGGCAATGCATGCGGATGCCCGCCTCGGCAAGGCGGCGGATCTGATCGACGATCCTGCCCGCAAAGCGGTTGCGCAGAAGTTCGCAGCGAAGCTCGGGATCCATGGTATGCACGGAGATATACAGCGGCGAGAGATTGAGCCGTATGATTCGCTCAAGTTCCTCCTCTTTGAGGTTGGTGAGCGTGACGAAATTTCCGCACTCGAAGCTCATCGCATAGTCGTCGTCTTTGACGTAGAGGCTCTCGCGCATCCCCTTCGGCATCTGATCGACGAAGCAGAAAATGCAGTGATTGTGACAGGTGCGGACTTCGCTTTCCGCACGCACGGATACGTCGGAAGCGAGCGTGCGCACGGCGGGCTTGCCCCTGACGCACAGTTCGACTTCCTCTCCCTCATAATAGAGCAGGTCCAGCTCGTCCACGGCGGGATAGCCGCCGACGGATACGACCTCGTCTCCCTTTCTGATCCCCCCGCGGTAGGCGGCGGAATGTCTGTCCACTTTTTCGATGATCAGCATACGCTCACATTATAAAAAATTTTTCGTCTTTTGTAAAGAAAAAAAGGCGGCTTTGCCGCCTTTTTCCTCGTTTCTGTCGATCAGAACAATCCGCAGATCGCGCTCGCCACATAGATCGCGACCGCGACCCAGAAGACGATGACCGCGCCTTTTCCCGCGCTACGCGCAAACGCGAACGCCGAGAACGCGATGCCGAGCAGCAATGCGATGTCCTTGATGAGGTTGAGCGCGCCGATGACGGGTCCGCCGATCTCCACGCCGAGCAGAGGAAGCACGTTGCTGATCAGGATGAGCACCGCCGCCAGGATCAACGCGATAAAGCAGCAAAGTTTGACAAGGTCGCGTTTTGCCGCGCCTTCCGTTCTCTGTTTTCTAGCCATGTTATAAGCCTTCCTTTTTTTGATTTTCCGATATTATACCACTTACGCGTTAAATTATCAAACAAAATACAGGCATTATTTTTGCCAAATTTCGTCCTTTTTGAGGAGATATACGCCCTCGTCGCCGTCCGTCTCGTCGAAGTGCGCAACGACGCGTTCTTCCGAAGATGTCGGCACATTTTTGCCCACCATATCCGCGCGAAAAGGAAGCTCCCTGTGCCCGCGGTCAACGAGGCAAAGAAGGCGCACCTTGGCAGGTCTGCCCATCCCGTTCAGCGCGGCGAGCGCGGCGCGGACCGTCCGCCCCGTGAACATCACGTCGTCGCAGAGCAGGATGTTCTTTCCGTCGGGATTGAAGTCGATCTCGCTCCCCTTGAACACCGCGTCGCACGTCCCCGAAAGGAGATCGTCGCGTTGCAGGGCGATGTCGAGGATGCCGAACGGAAGGATGGTCTTTTCCATCTTCGCAATCTCCTCGTGGATGCGCTGCGCGACGATGACGCCGCGCGTACGGATGCCGACGATGGCGAGATTTTCCGTTCCGTTGTTGTTTTCCAGCGCTTCGCAGGCGAGGCGCGTGATGGTACGGCGAACCGTTTCCCGATCCATAATGGTGATCATAATTCCCTCCTCAGTATTTCCAGCACCCGCTCGAAGTAGTCGGGCAAAGGCGCGGTGAATGTCATTCGCTCGCCCGTCGTCGGGTGCGTGAGTTCCAATCGGAACGCATGGAGCAGCTGTCCGTCCAGGGCGAAGCGCTGTTTTTTGTAGCCGTACGTCTTATCCCCCACGACGGGATGCCCCATGTATTTCGCGTGTACGCGGATCTGATGCGTGCGCCCCGTTTTCAGAGAAAAGCGGACGAGCGTGTTCTCGCGGAATCTCTCTTCCACGAAAAAATCCGTCTCCGCGCGCTTTCCTTTCCCCGCGGGAAGCACCGCCATCTGCAAGCGGTCGGCGGGATTGCGCCCGATGTCCGTCGCGATATGCCCGCTCTCCTCTTTCACAACCCCTTCCAGCAGGGCGAGATATTCGCGGCGGCAGGTCTTTTCCGCGATCTGACGGGAAAGCGAGACGTGCGCGCGGTCGTTCTTGGCGACGACGAGCAGTCCCGACGTATCCTTGTCGATGCGGTGCACGATCCCGGGACGGATGGCGCCGTTGATGCCGCTCAGCGAATCCAGCCGATACAGCAATGCGTTGACGAGCGTCCCTTCGGTATTCCCGTTGCCCGCATGGACGGTCATCCCCTGCCGCTTGTTGACGACGGCAAAGTCGGGATCCTCGTAAACGATGTCTATGGGGATATCCTCGGGCCGCGCGGCGATGGGTTGCGGCTCGGGGATATCCAGCTCGATCGCGTCCCCCGTTTTCAGCGGCTGTCCCGCCTTCATCGGCTTTCCGTTGAGGAGCGCGTGCCCCCCGTCGATGAGCTTTTTGACGGCGGAACGCGTCATCTCTTCGAGCTGTTCGCTCAAAAATACGTCCGCGCGGGCATACGCCTCGTCGACCGTGAAAAAACGCTTATTCATCCGCGCCGTCCGATCCGTCCGCGTCCTGCGCCCGCTCCGCGCCGTTCTCCGTGCGCTCGTCGGCCGGCTGCGACAGCCGTTCGGAATGATCCGCCCCGTCCGCACCCGCCAACATCTCCGCGGTTTTGTCCTTTTCCGCCTGTTTGCGGTGCTTCCCGAGCGGGAATACCGCGTCTTTCCCTACAAAGAGCACGATGACGACGAGGACGACCGCGCCGAAGGTGATGCAGAAATCGGCGATGTTGCAGACCCCGAACCCGATCTTGCTGATGTCGATAAAATCGCGCACATAACCGAGAAATACGCGGTCGATGAAATTCCCGATCGCGCCCGCTTCGATGAAGGCGATCGCGATGCGCGCGGAGCGATTTTCGCGGAATATAGTGAAATAGAGCACGGCGAGCACCGCCATCATCACGACGGTAAAGATCGTGATGACGAGCATCGCCGTGGAATTGTCCTGAAACATCCCGAAGGAAATCCCCTCGTTTTTTACATAGCGGAAATTCACCAGCCCGGGGATCACCGTCATATATACCTTCGTCGCCGCCGCCCAAGCCTTGGTAATGAGATCGGCAAAGAGCATCACGAACACGATAAGCGCAGATACCGCAACTATCATCCGTCAGTCCTCCATCAACCCAAGTTCTTTGCAGAGTTTTTCCAGATCGAGCGGCTCCTTGGGCGCGAGCACGTCGTCCATGTTGAAAGCGGGTTCATCCTCCTCTCCGCCGAGAAGGGCGCGGAGCGCGGATGTGAACTGCGCAAACTGCGCGCAGTCCTCTTCGTCGGGATATTTTGCGGACAGCCTGTCCGAAAGCAGGCGACATTTTTCGGCGAGAAGCAGCGCTTCGCGCATTTTGCTCTCCCCTTCGCTGCGACTTTCCCGCTCGATGCGCTCCCCCTCTTCCACGGCGCGGATGAGGGCGGCGGAAACGTTGTCCCGCTCCCCTTCGAGCACGCTCAGCCGCGCGCGGAGACGGCGGTTTTCCTCTTTGATCTCGGCAAGCGCCGCACGGCACTCGGCGAGTTCCTTCGCGCTCTCCTCCCTGAGTCGGGCGATCAGCTTTCGTACGTCCTTTTCCGTGAACAGCCCGAACATCGTCAATCTCCTTTCCCGTGCGCTTCCACCATCGAACGTTTGAGTTCGTACAACGCGGACGAAAGATCTACCTTATAGATATGCGGCATATCCTGCCGCGTATACTCTTCCCAGAAACGCGCATATTCGCGGCGGAAATACGCCGCGTGCTCTTTGAGGGTGGGAAGTTCTTCCGTGACCGTGCCCCATTCCATGATCTTTTTGCGCAGAGGCCTCACGGTGAAATCGGTGAGCGTCTTCCGCTTCCAGGTATCCACGGGGTGGAAGATGGTCAGCGGCTTGTCCTCGGCGATCTCCTCGCCCATGCGCACGATGAGATCGGCGATCGCCTTGCCCGATTTTTTGTCGTAAATGCGGTAGACGTCCTTGAAGGACGGATTGGTGATCTTCTCCGTCGTATCGGAGAGTTTGATCTTGGGGATCTCTTGCCCGTCCTCGTATACCGCCGCAAGTTTATATACGCCGCCGAGCGCGGGCATATCCGCGCTCGTAATGAGTTTGGTACCCACGCCCCACAGATCGATCTTCGCGCCCTGATTTTTCAGCGAACGGATGGAATTTTCGTCCAGATCGCCCGACGCGCAGATGATCGCCTTTTCGAACCCCGCCTCGTCCAGCATCTTGCGCGCCTCTTTGGAGAGATACGCCAGATCGCCGCTGTCCAGGCGGATGCCCTTGGGCTCGTAACCCTTTTCGCGCAATTCCCGAAACACGGTGATCGCGTGCGGCACACCGCTGCGAAGGGTATCGTAAGTATCGACGAGGAGCAGACAGTTTTCGGGAAAACTCTCTGCATAGGCGCGAAACGCTGTCAACTCGTCCTCGAAATTCATGATCCAACTGTGCGCCATCGTCCCCGCGACGGGGATCCCGAACGCCTTGCCCGCATATACGTTGGACGTGGACGTGCAACCGCCGATGATCGCCGCCCGCGCTCCGTAGATGCCCGCGTCGGCGCCCTGTGCGCGGCGCAATCCGAATTCCATGACGTTCCCGCCCGCCGCCGCGCAGATCTTCGCCGCCTTGGACGCGATGAGCGTCTGATGATTGATAAAGGTGAGAAGCGCGGTCTCTACGAGCTGCGCCTGGATCATGGGTGCGCGCACCGTCACGATTGGTTCATAGGGAAAGACAATCTCTCCTTCGCGCACCGCATAGACGTCGCCCGTAAAGCGGAGCCTGCCGAGATAGTCGAGATACTCCTCGGAAAAAAGCCCGAGCGAGCGCAGGTAATCGAGATCGGACGACTCGAAATGCAGGTTTTTAAGATAGTCGAGCGCCTGTTCCATGCCCGCCGCCACCGAATAGGTGATGAGCTTGTTGGGACGGAAAAAGACGTCGAACACCGCTTCCTGCTCGTGCTTCCCCTCGCGGAAATATCCGTATCCCATGGTAAGCTGATACAGGTCGGTGAGCATGGTCAGGTTTCTCATGATTTTTTCCCCTTGCCTTTGCGGTCGCCCGCGGGTCTGTCCGCGGCGGCTCCGCCGTCAGGCGCGCCCTGCTCCGCGTCAGCTTCGGACACGGGTGCCTCCGTTTGCTCCGCTTCGGTCATGCCCTCATCGGAAGCCATGCCCCCGGACACGCCCCCGTCTGATACGGCAGTTTGCTCTTTCGCCTCGGACACGGATGCCTGCGCGCTCTGCGGTTCAGGCGTGCCTGTCTCCCCGTCCGCGGGTGCGGGAGCGCCCGTCTGATCTTGTGAACCCGCTTCGTCGGAAACGCCCTTTCCTTTCTTCGGAGGCTTGGGCGGATACTGCGAGCCGAAAATGTTGATCTTGCTGAAATAGGGCTTATCGTCCTTATAACAGGGGATATAATCGGTGATGCCGCACGGATCCCCCTTCTTGCTTCCGATGAACGCCCCTTCCTTGCGGTAATTGAGGACGAGCAGAGTGAGGATGCCCGCCAGCCCGAACACGATCATGAGGATAGCGGTCAGGCGCGACCACATCACGTCGTCGCCGAGGATATACGCGGGATTGCGCATGGGCTCCATGATGGAACGGACGGTGCCGTACCAGGCAAAATAGGCGAAGGTGAACAGCCCGTTCGGCTTTTTGACGAAAAACCACGCCGCCGTGAAGAGCAGGGCGAACCCGACGAGGTTGACGACGCTCTCATAGAAAAAGAGCGCCTGATACCACTTCCCGTTGACGAGCACGCCGAGCGGGAACCACTGCATGGAGGGATCGGTGATCTCCGCGCCGTAGACCTCGCCGTTGAAGAAGTTGCCCCACCGCCCGATCGCCTGCGCGAGCAAAATGTTGATGACCACACAATCCGCCGCGCGGAAGAAGTTGATCTTTTTGACGAGACAGACGATCAGCCCTGCCAGGACGCCGCCGATCACGCCGCCGAGGATGGACAGCCCCCCGTCGCGGAAGCTCAGCCATTCGCTTAAAGGGAGCGAATCGGTGATGCAGTAAAAAAGCCGCGCGCAGATGATCGCGCTGGGAATGCAGAAGATGAACAGCGTGAACACGAAATCGGGCGCCATGTTCCTGCGCTTCATGAGGAGCGCGGAAAGCACACTCGCGGCGAGCATCCCGATGACGATGACGATCGCGTAATAGTAAATGGTAAATCCGAAAATGGTAATTCCGGGGTTGAGGAGCCAATCCATAGCCGCACTCCTTAAAATAACAGTCGGTAACAGTATAACACCAAAGCATAAGAAAAGTCAACCCGATTGTGACAAACTCGGGTTGACTTGACAAAATTCATGCAAATCAGCGGATATTCAGCCTGAGCGGCCGCACGGCGTTGAGGACGGGCACGGCGATGAATATGAGCGCATAATTGAACAGACTGTTGAAGATCTGCCCGTTGAAGAACAGGCGGTAGCACACGTAGGCGAAATAGCTCACCTTGCCGCCGAAATTCGCCGTGACGTAATCGATAAGCGCCGTCGAAAATCCCGCCGCCTTGTTGTAGAAGTAGAATCCCGTGCTGTTGATCGCCACCGTACAGACAAAAAAGCTGACGACGCACACGAGCGCGAGCTTGAAATAGATCCCGCCTTTCCCGCCGATGCGCACGCCGCCGCAGATGAGTCCCGCGAGAAAGGCGAACGTCGCGGAAGAAAGCCCCACCCATGGCATATACATATAGCCCCAACTGTTGCAGACATATCCCACGAAATCGCCCAGGAACACGGCGGCGAAGCCGAACAGCGGACCGATCAGGATACCAGTGAGCAACGCGAGGAAGATGGTCAGGGAAAACTGTGTGTCGAAGAACTTGATCTCGAGAAAGGTATTGGCGATGATGTTCAGCGCCGCCAGGACGCCGATGTAAGCCACTTTCTGCGCCTTGCTCTTGGAGAGCATGAGATCGGAAAACAACACGCGTTTCCAAAGGGGCGCAGAGACACAAACTTCGCTTTGAGACATAACAAAAAACCTCCCGATGTTCGGAGAGGTCCGCAAAGAAGCGCACGGGGCGCAATATCGAGCGGACGCGCCGCGGCACCGCAGGGGATCCCCTTTCGTTTGCGAACAACGTCCCGTTTCGCAACACTTAACGCGCCGAAGGCTACTCTTCTGAATTGATACCATTATACACAACTCCTCGGAAAAAAGCAACGGAATTGCGCATGTTTACATAAATTTCCGTAAAAAAACAATACTTCGGGTATATGGTACTCATCATGATCCGCACGGCGATCGTGTTCCTGGTCCTTCTCCTCATCATGCGGCTGATGGGAAAGCGGCAGATCGGGGAAATGCAGCCCTTCGAACTCGTCATCACCCTGCTCATTTCCGAACTCGCCTGTATCCCCATGGCGGACGCTTCCGTCCCCCTGCTCTACGGCGTCGTCTCCATCGTCACGATCTTCGTCCTGCACGAGATCGTCTGTCTCATCGACCTCAAAGTCAAGCCGATGAAATCGTTCATCAGCGGCAAGCCGGGCGTCGTCGTCAATAAAAACGGCATCGACGATTACGAACTCAAACGCAACCGCCTGGACGTCACCGACCTCATCGAATCGCTGCGCTCGGCAGGGTATTTCTCCCTCGACAGCGTGGACTATGCGCTGTACGAGGCGAACGGCACCTTCTCCGCCCTGCCCAATCCCGATTACGAGGAAACTCAGAATTCCCTGCCCGTCGTCATCGTGGACAACGGAAAATTCGACGAAAAAAACCTCTCTTTCATCGGGCTCGAACGCTCTTTTTTTGAAACGTTGCTCAAAAAGCAGGGCGTGAACTCGCTCAAGCGTGTGCTCGTGCTGACCGCCGACGGCACGGGAAAACTGTATTTACAGGTCAAGGGCGAAAAGTACCGCACCTTCCGCACGCAGTATCCGGGGGGAAAGACATGGTAAAATCTTTCGTCAGTATTTTTGCCGCGCTCCTGCTCCTCGCGGGGGCGGCGGTCTTCGAATGGCTTTTCGTGGAGGACCAGTTCAACCGCTTCGGCGAGGAGATCTCCGCCCTCGACGCAAAACTCGAAGAGGAAACGGCGGAGACGGAAGACGTGCGCGCCGTCCTGCTCTCGTGGGACGAGCACAAGAGCAAACTGCACGTCATCATCCCGCACAACGACATTTCCAGAATCGACGACTATCTCGCAGAAACGCTCCGTCTGGTCGGCGAGCGCGACTATCCGCTCGCGCGGGCAAAGCTGAACATCGTCGTACGGCTGTGCGAGACGATCCCCGCGACCTACCACCCCTTCGCGGAAAACGTCTTCTGACGCCCGACTTTAAGACGCCGCGAGGCGCCCCGACAGCACGCAAAACGGCGGAATGAGATTTGGTTCATTCCGCCGTTTTGCGTTTTGCCCGTTTCCGCTTAATCGGCAGGTTCCCAGATTTCTCCTCCTCCGACCGGACGGATCCCGCCGAGATCTTTTAGAATAGGCTCACAGCGCTCGGAGTCTATGGAATCCCGCTCCGCAAGCAAGGGCACGAGTTTTCTAATGACATCGGCGTTTGCGGCGACGATCTCCTTCGCCCGTCGCAGACAATTTGCCGTGATCTCGTCGAACGCGGCGTTGATCTTTCCCGTCTTTTCCGCGGTATAGCCGATCTCATTGTCTCTTGCCGAAGAAAATCTGAGTTCCAAACCGAGCAATCCGTCCTTCGACATTTCGTTCAGCACACAGTCCGCCGTCCACAGGTGCCTGCCGACATTGTCGTAAACTTTGTTCAGCAGGAGCTCCTGCGCCGCATATCCGCCGAAGAGCGCACAGAGCGCTTGAAGGTAATCGTTCCTGGTAAAATATGTACTCGGAGCGTCCCCTTTTTCATCCTCGGCATCCTCTTCGCAATCGTCGTAATCGTCGTCATAATCATCGTCGTAGTCGTCATCGCAATCGTGAATGAGATCGTTAAAATAGTCGTTGCATACGGTATCCTCATCCAGACAGAGCGTATAGCCGCCGTCGTTGAAACTCCTTGCAACGACAAACGCGCCAAGATTGAGATATGCCATGATCAGTTTCTGTTGCGTAGGGATCTTCCGCGGAATATCCTCATCCCTGATCTCGCGGATCTTTTCCTGAACGAGACGCTCGCCGACAATCCCGTCTTTCCCGGAATGAAGGACGCACTCATTGACGAGCGTTTCCAATGCGGCGCACGAGAATCCCGCGCTCAGTTCCGCGATCTTTTCCGGCGAAACGTCAAACGTGCAGTTCACGCCCTTCATATACATCCGCAGGATCTCGATGCGGGATCCGAGCGAAGGAAGGCCGATGTGCATCTTCCTGTCGATGCGGCCGGGACGGACGAGCGTTTCGGGCAATCCCGCATAATTGTTGCAGGTCGCCACGAAGATGAAGTTCCCTTCTCCGTTCATCCCGTCGATCTCGGTCAGCAGTTGCGTCAGGATCAGCTTCGCCCGATCGGTAACGTATTTTTCGTAAACGTTCGGCAGGAGTTTATCCAGCTCGTCGAAGAAGATCATGGACGGCTCGCGGCGTTTTGCCGCGCTCGCGAACGCCTTTCTGATGTTTCTGCACACGGCGATCTCGCTTTTTCCGCTCCCCGCGTCGATCCGGATGACATTGAGGCCGCACTCATCCGCCATCACTTTGGAAAACAACGTCTTGCCCGTGCCCGACTCGCCGTAAAAGATGACCCCTTTGGGCAATTTCGCGCCGCGCTGTTTGTAGACGATCCGATGATTGATGATCTCGCACAGCGCTTTCAGTTCCTCCTTTTCCTGTTGATATCCTGCGATATCGCTGAATCTGTACTTCATAAACGCACCTCCTTACAGTTGACGGTCTTATTTTATAACATCGGAAGGCAAATGGTAATACCGCAATATCAAATTTTTTTCTGACCCCTTTTTTACGGTGACGTACCGCATTATTTGCTTGATTTATGACCCCTTTTAGGGTACAATTATATCCGAGGTGAACGTTATGACGGAAAAAATCAGAGTGAGTATCCCCGAATCGCTGTCCGATCTGCTCAGAAAAGACTGCGAAGATTTCAAGATCGTAAAGGCGAACGGGCTTCCGAACATGAATAGCTTTATCAACCTGCTCCTGGTCAACTATTACGAGGAGTTTGCGGGCGCGGAAGAAAAACTGCACGATCGGCTCCGCGCCGCGCTTGCCGCCGTGCCGGAATACTATCGGGAGAAAGCGCTTTCCGAAGTCATCCGCGCGCTCTCCAAAAAGAGCGAAGATACGGACGGAACGCGCAGCAGGATCCTCTCCTTCAAGCCCTCGCGCCAAGGCGAAAAAGCCGTCCTTTACATCGGGAACATCCTCTTGCAGGAAGAGTCCCTTTCTTCCTTCTACCGCAGGCTGTTTCTCTCTTACGGACAGAAAAGGAAAAACGAGCGGGAGAAGGTCATACATAAAGAAAATTATCTACTCTTGCAGAAAGCGCTCAAAAAGGGCGTGAAGGTCTGCATCGAACAGCAGAACGGGAACGTCGTCAGAGAGGCGTCCCTGTACTCCGTCGGGGCGTCCAAAGACGAACTGTTCAACTATGTGTTGTTCTGCAACGAAAAGCAGAACGTGACGCTCCGCCTCGCCAATATCCGCTCCGTCTCCCTTCTGCCCGCGAAAGCGTCCGTCCCGCAGGCGAACGGCGCCCTGTTCGACAGGCAGCTCGCCTGCGCGATACAGTATCCGATGTACAGTTCCGATCGGGAACCCATACGGGTACGGCTGACCGAAAACGGAGTGAAGCAGTTTCGGAAAATTTATCTGTACCGTCCCACGCCCGTCGGCATCGACGGCGACGTCTATACCTTCGACTGTTCGGCAAATCAGGCGCTGTATTACTTCGAGCGGTTCGGAGACAGCGCCATGATCCTCTCGCCCAAAAAGCTCGGGATCTTCATGCGCAACTACTATTATTTTGCCTACAAAAAATACAAAAATCTTTATCCGAAAGACTGACTGAAGGACGGGCGCTCTGTGTGCGCCCGTCCTTCGGTCAAAAATGCTGTTTCTATGCGTTTTCCTCTTCTTTCAGATATAACTTCTTCGTGTTTGTTTATTCGACCGCCCATTTTGCATACAGGCAGATCCCTTCATAGCTGTCATATTGATCGGCGTAGTCTATTTTGATCAGCTCCCCGGTTTTGTCCTCCTCAAAATTCCACGCCGTCACACATTCCGCTTCTTTATACCATCCCTCGAATACATAACCTTCCCGCTTCGGCTTCGGAGGTATATATGTGATCACGCTTTGGTCGTAATCGTCCACCCAATAGTATCCGCCGTTCGGGCTGTTTTCGTAATTGTATAAATACGTTACATTCGCGATCCGATGCCGATCTTTATTCAGACCTTCACTCATATCATCGTATTGCCGCATTTCCGATACATAGGCGTTGTATCCGTAAATCATATTCTCTGTAAAAAACCAATCCGTACGCTTAAAATTTTCGTTCCAATATATTGTAGTGGCAAAATTCAAATATGGTCCTATCCCCCCCTGCAATCGACCTTTGGGCGTCGTCGGAAAGAAAAACTTTTCAACATTAGCAGTATTATACCACCCCACCAAATCATACGCGAAAAACAGTTTTCTTTCATAGCCGAACCCCCAGACGGGAATGCCGTCGATCTCTTCCGGATAGACCATCTCCGTCTGTTGCTCCCCGAGTTTGGTAAACCCTATAAGATATGCCTCTTTGCTCCCGTCCTCATCCGTCTTCACCGCGTACCTGTAATATCCGCTCTCGTATTCGGGATAATACGGCTGCGCACACCCGCTGAATGCTCCCAGCATGAGCGCTGCCAATACTACACAAATTGTTTTTTTCATCTTCATCCCTCTTCCTCCTTTCCTGTTTTTTATCCGACCGCCCATTTTGCATACAGGCAGATCCCTTCATAACTGTCATATTGTTCGGCGTAGTCTATTTTGATCAGCTCCCCGGTTTTGTCCTCCTCAAAATTCCACGCCGTCACACATTCAGCTTCTTTATACCATCCCTCGAATACATAACCTTCCCGCTCCGGTTTCGGAGGTATATATGTGATCACGCTTTGGTTGTAATCGTCCACCCAATAGTATCCGCCGTTCGGGCTGTTTTCGTAATTGTATAAATACGTCACGTTCGCGATCCGATGCCGGTCTTTATTCAAATCATCGTATTGTTTCATTTCGGATACATAAACATTGTATCCGTAGCTCATTACTTGGGTGTAAAATTTATCTCCGCGCTTAAAATTTTCGTTCCAATATATTGTAGTTATATGATTTAAACTTAAAGCTAGCCCTCCATTCACCCTCCCTTTGGGCGTCGTCGGAAAGAAAAACTTTTCAACATTAGCAGTATTATACCACCCCACCAAATCATACGCGAAAAACAGTTTTCTTTCATAGCCGAACCCCCAGACGGGAATGCCGTCGATCTCTTCCGGATAGACCATCTCCGTCTGTTGCTCCCCGAGTTTGGTAAACCCTATAAGATATGCCTCTTTGCTCCCGTCCTCATCCGTCTTCACCGCGTACCTGTAATATCCGCTTTCGTATTCGGGATAATACGGCTGCGTACACCCGCTGCATACTCCCAGCATGAGCGCCGCCAATACTGCACAAATTGCTTTTTTCATCTTCATCTCTCTTCCTCCTTTCCTAACTTAATTCACTTTTACGCAAACATTTCTTCTAACCACTCTTCAAAAAGCCCCTCAAGGCAGCTGACTTTCCAATACAAAAATCCCGATTCTGTTTCCGTAACGGCAAAGAATACATTCAGCCCGAAATCATCTTGTCCTTTTGATTCATACATTATAGTTGTATCGCCTATGACCGTCTTACTTTCTAATTCCTCGTACTCCCATTTGTCAAGAAAAACAAAATTATCGTTGTAAACAATTCTTACTTCTACAAAATAAAAATCATTTACCGTTTCCATTTCGCCGCTGATCAATTTCATTACAACTGAACCATCAACCTGATATATTGATTGTGTTCCGCTTATGTTTTCCAATTTAATCAATTGCGGAACTTTAATCATCAGTTCGGACACGGTTCCTTCTTCCAAGTCAATAGTTTCTACCGACTCTTCTCCGAATGTTAAATCAGGAATTTGCGGCTGCGTTGATTCACGGTTGAATAACATAACCGACGAAACAATAACTATGAGCAAAAATACAACGCCCGCAGTAACAGTCCATATAATATTGGGAATACGTTTTTTAATTCTTACCGATCCGACACTTTCTTCAGATTCCGGCTCGTCTTCCACCACTCTGCTGATCTCTTCCTTGTGTTCATCATACCATTCGTTAAACGGTTTCTTGCTGTTCTTAACGTTTTCCCTGACTTTACGTTTGATTCTTCCCATTTGATATCTCCTTATTAATAAATGTTTATTTCATAGCCATCGACCAATGTTCCATAATCATCGATCAATATGTATCCCGTCGGACTATGACTGTATCCCGTTGCTACCATAAGAAGATCTAATTGCTCTGTTAATCTTCCCGATTCATCATAGTACCGTATTGTTCTTATACCATAACAGACAACTGTATGGTTTCCAACATACCTCTGTTTATAAAACTCTTCCACATCCGATTCCGCGTCCAATGCAACGGTAGATATTAGCGTATACTTTGATACAAATAAAGCTATCGGATGCTCATTTTGAATTGCTTGTATGTACTCTTCAACTTGAAGGCTTTCGTTTGATATAACATCGACATAAGAAATATTCTTTCCTTGTTCATTTACATAAGTTTGTAATCCCGTTTTAAAATTGGCAACCGTAGTTCCCCCTTCCGTTACGTTTGTCTTCATCGTTGTATATAGCCGCGCCATCGTATCCTCAACCGCTTCTGTCTGCTTGGCATACAATACTCTATCTCGAATAACTCTTGCTGAAGTAAAATTCTCTATCAGATCGTCATAGGTTTTATCATAGTACCCCAATACAATAGCTCCCGCTACATTGGCACAAGTATTCGTCCGCGATGAAATATCATAATATAACGGAAGTCCGCCGCTAATTAAAAACTCTTCTTCTTCTTTTCTTGAAAACGGTATTGAAGTAAAAACCGAGTTTTCCAACGATGCACCGTTATACCCGTCTGCAAACGTCATTTCCTGTTCTATGGGAACATAGAAGACGGGGATCGCCAAAACAAAACTCATTAAACCAGCAATAAACTTTTTCATAACTCACCTCTTTTGATTGTCTATATATATGACGATTCAAAAAGGCAAATTGGATGAAAAAAATAAAAAAAGATGAAACTTTTTCACCTTTTTCCATAAATTATCTTTAACTTCTGCTTTATCTTCAATTTTTTCGCTTTCACGGCGCCATACGTGATCTTCATCTCAAGCGCGACTTTTTTTAAAGAAAAATCCCATACATAGTATAATATGAAGATTTCTTTCTCTTCCTCCGTCAATACCTGAAAAATATCTTCCAGCCATAGCATATCCGTGGAGGCTTTTTCCTCTCGGTGCCATATCTCTGCCACACTCATTTCACGATTTCTTTTGGCGAGATAATCCCTGGACTGATTCTTTACCATCGTAACGATATACGCGACGTGATTCTTCACTGACGCGATATCCCGTTTATATTCCAACAATTTCAGAATCACATCCGATGCAATATCATAAGCCGCATCCGTATCCCGTACCAGCCGGTAAGCTGTCGTGCAAAGTTTCCCGAAATATTCGTCGTACAGATCCTGAAATGACTTTCGATTTCCGCTTTGCGCTTCTTGTATGATTTTTATGAAACTTCCCGTTGTCATTTTACATTCTCCACTTTCTCTACTATATCACAGAAACGTAGGGATTTCAAGACATTGCAATTGTTTTTTATTCCGTCAAACATCTTTGCGGGCAGCAGAAAAACGGCGGCCGCATCGGACCGCCGCTTTTTGCGTTATTCTGTTTCCGCTTGCGCGGCGCGTTCTCGTCAAAGCAGAGAACGGTACAGCGCGATGATGTCCTCTTTCGTCGGATCCTTGGGATTCCCGGGACGGCAGGCGTCGTCCATCGCGGACTGCGCGAGGAAATCGATGTCCTCTTCCTTGACGATGCCCTTGAGGTCCTTGGGGATGCCCACGTCTGCGGAGAGCTGCTTGACTGCGGCGACGGCGGCTTTTCTCGCCTCGTCCAGCGTCATCCCGTCCACGCCGTGATCGACTCTCGCCACATGACAGCGAATTCATTCAGTTGTGATTTCCGCATTTCTTATAGTCGTCCGTCTCCTGAACGAGAGACTTCCCACGTTCCCTAAGTTTTTGCGATTTAGTTGTCTTTCTTCTGCTTTTCAAAGGCTTCCAACTCGCTCGAAAAGAAATCGTCATAGCCGTCCACAAGTTTGCCGAGCGCAAGGTTGTGTTCGGCAGCATCGTCCTGCAAAGCTTTGTACCCCGCCTCGATCAACTGTACTTTCGTATAGCCATACCGTTTTAAGAACGAATTGATCTCCTCGAAAAGCTCCCGCGGGATCATCGTCCCGAAGTTCCCGCTTTTTTGCTTTCTTTGCTCTTTGTTCCTCTCCTCGTACCGTCTGCGAGTTTCGCGCATAGGTGTGTTTTCTTTTCTCTCCATCTTTATACCTCCGTAACCGCGCAAACAATCAAACCGATAAAATTTGCCGCCAGATGCACCACGAGCAACACCCCTATCAGCGCAACTTTCAGCATCGTACCGATCGCTTTTCCGCTTGCATGCAATACTGTTTTCATTTGTATCTCTCCTTTACTATTTATCGTATCGATACGATATCACACTTTTTGCGTTTTGTCAAGCCTCTTCCCCAAATTTTTTTGAAAAGGCGGGTTTCCCGCTTTTCTTTTTGCGGAAAGCAAAATCCGTCGAAAGTGGGAATTATCCCACTTTCCTTAACCTGCTTCCTTTTTTGGGCAAAATCGTACCACCTCCCCGTTCATTTTTGCTTACCCTTTTTGACCATATTTTTGTTCATACCGTTTTATAAGACGGTAAATATCGCACTCTCTTTGCAGATCTATGTCTCTCCCTAACTTTGTAGCAACGTCTGACCAATCCAGCGTCGTTTTATACCGCTCTGCACTTCCGAACAAGTCTCCCTGTAAGTCGTGATGCGCGCTTCTGAACTGTTCATACGTCAAGGGCAGTGCGGATACTTCCTCCGCGGAACTTTCTTGTAAAGGGCAAGCATTCTTCGGTATACTATCCGTTTCCATGGTCGGCACCTTGCGCTTTTTGTTTATCCCTCCCTTACTTCCGCTGCTCTTTCGTTTTTTGGAAGTATCCATCTTTAACCTGCAAATGTTGAAGTATCCCTGTATGCTCACATCCTTGAACTGCGGCTCTGTCCCTTGAAACATATAGCCGCAAATTGCCTTGACAAACGCTCCCAAATCATTTCCCTTCAATAACTTCATTGCATCAAAATACGTTTCATAGAACGTAAAATGCTCCGAACGAAGGTTATACCTCTTGAGCGACCTGCCGCTGCTTTCTGCCTCCTTAATCTCTGTAAGCATGTCCACAATGTTGTTCCAGTAAAAACGTTCTTTATCGTTCAACTCCTCTTCTAGTAGCTTGTCCTCAAACTCGTACTCGCATATTCGCATTGCAAACTTGCCTGCATCCGTATCGTTCATTCCGTCTA
>CALVLH010000019.1 GCA_944336975.1 uncultured Clostridia bacterium | reverse complement strand
GATCTTCTGACGCTGGAAGGGTTCTTTCCGCAGGAATACAGCTTCGATACCTTCCGCAGGCTGTTTACCGAGACAAATAAGTACACCTATTGGCGCTGGTTCGGAAATACCTTCTTCGTTGCGGCGGTGAGCTGCATTATTTCCACTTTTTTGGTCATTGCGGTCGCCTATACCATTTCCCGCTACCGTTTCAAGAGCAGAAAGGCGATGATGAAGGCGACGCTCATTCTGGGGATCTTTCCCAACTTCATGAACATGACGGCGCTCTTTGTCATCATGACGCAGCTCCGCCTTATCAACAATCTCTGGGGGCTCATCCTGCTGTACAGCAGCGGCGCTGCGATGGGATTTCTGGTGCAGAAGGGGTTCTTCGACACCATCCCGGGCACCATTTACGATGCCGCCACTTTGGACGGCGCGAGCGATTTCCGCGTGTTTATCTCCATCACGCTGCCTCTTTCCAAGCCGATGATCGTCTATACGGCGCTCACTTCCTTCGTGTGGCCGTGGGCGGACTTCATGCTGCCGAGTATGTTGCTCGTAGATAAGTCCTCGTGGACGGTCGCCGTCGGGCTCAATTCGCTCGACGACAGCGAGTTCTCCGTCTTCGCGGCGGGCTCCATGTTTGTGGCGGTACCTATCGTCGCGCTGTATGTGGCGCTCTCCAAGTACCTCATCCAGGGCGGCTCCGCAGGCGCCGTCAAAGAGTAGGTTCTTTCTGTATGACAGGGCGATTTCCCCCTGATTTGCCTTGTCGGGCAAGCGGCGGATGGCGCCGTCCCTCCGGTTCGCCATCCGGGAAAAAGCTGCGGGCTAAGCGTTCCGCGGCTTTTTTCATATCATTTTTTAAAATTATCAAATAAAAAGCCCATGTTCTGCTGTCTTACACGGTTTGGTGCGGGAGAACAGAGGCCGTGTGGAGAATCGAAATAGAATGAGGAGCGCGCTATATATAGCAGATATTTTTAAATTACAAAGAGTTGATATATCTGAGTTTCTAAGCGAAGACAGATAATTCGTTTGATTATTTGAATTATGTACATTATACATGTGAAAAGACCTTGAAATATGAACCGTCTGTGTTCAGTTTTAAGGTCTTTTTTCCTTGCAGGCAGGCGATCGGCGGGGGGCGGAGACTGAGCCGCGCATATCCTTTTCAGGGGGTACGGAAGCGGTAAGACCGCAACCTTGACGGAATCGGAAAGATTGTGGTATAATATAAACAAGACGAACTGCGGATAGAACCGACGAGCGATATGTTCAGGACTTTTTGATCGATTTTTCAAGCGGACGGGAAGGCGCAAGGCCGCTTTTCAAGCCGCCTTGCGGGAATCCGACGGGGAGAAGGCGCTTATCGGGGACGTTCGGGACAAAGAATCGGGGAGCGGAAATTTTGAGCAAGGGGGAGAGGTAATATGGAATGGCTGAAAATGCTGGCAGTTTTATGCGTGATCGTCCTGCTCGCGATCATCGATCATGAGCCGATCGGCGATATCAACGCACGGTTGGGCTATATTCAAGCTAAAATGAAGAAGGTCAGGTTAAGTCCTTTTTTGTTAAAGCTTGTGCCGCAAAAAGACACCATCGGATCGAAATATTTCGAATACCAACCCAAAGAGAAAGAAGTATATCTGTTGACGGTCATTCTGACATTTCTGAATATATTCCTGGCGGCAGGATTGAATACAGCATTGCTCTTATCCTTTATACTTGCAGAGGCGGATCCCTTCTTTTTCTTGGCAGGCATGGCGGGATATAGCGTTCTTCTGGGGATAGTAATCCTGATATTGGAAACGATTCTTTTTTTCAGGAAATGATTCGGCTGGCAACGGACGGGCGCGCGGGCGTATGCCGCGGGCGAAGGGGCGGCGGTGCAGGCAAAGACAAAATCGGAATGGAGGGGAAGGAATAAGGCATGAACGATACTTCTGAAATCATCGGTTTGCTTCGGAGCGGACCTTTTTGGGGCGCGCAATTCAAAAAAATACTCGCGGTCTATCTTTCGCTAGTCGCTTTTTGTCTGCTCTTTATGGGCATAGAGATATGGCTGTTCTCGGTCAGTCAGATGGAAGATCCTCAGCCGATCGCTCAATTTGTCACTTTAATTGTATTTCTGGCCCTGATCGCTTCCCTGATGCCGGTCCTCTTGTTGATCCTCATCGTGAAAAATGAAAAGAAGAGGAAGCAAGTCCGATTGTGGCTGGAAGACGCCGTTGAGGTGCAGGCGCAATCAAAAGAAATCGGCCGTATATGCCGGTTGGGCGCATTTCCTTGCGTAAAACTCCAAATCGATTTTGACATTGACGGAGTACATTACAGGCGTTTTAGTGAAAGCGTATCCCAAAAAGGGGAAGCGGGGGGATATTATTATATCTGGAGAAAATATGGCGATCGGAGAATAAATATATTATATTTCCCGAAATATGACGAAGTCATGGTCCTGAAACAGAAATGATCGCGATATGCGCAAGGGGAACCCGCGTTCCGTTCGGGAACTCTTGCGGAGGAGAAAGTGCGGGCGCGGTTGTTCGGGAAGTGACCGATGTTCGGATCGTCTTGCAAAGAGGGGTGGCAATGAAAGAAAAGCTCGTTTTGAAAAATGCAATAGCCGGTATCGTTTATGCGGCTGTTTTTATGTCATGTGCCGTAATTATTTGCTGTGTAATATGTATCGTTTTTCCTTATTTTTACGATGGCATCAATTACTTAAAAAATGCAAGCATGATAGGAGCCTTAGTCATTGCTGGGATCTGGGGATTGGCACTGATCGCAATGTTGTTTAGCAAACTGTAGTCGTTACGGAAAATGAGATCAGAATGTATCGAGGGAAGAAAATGAAATGGGAGATAAAAAAGGAAGATATAGTTGAGTTGATCTATACGCCGATGCCTTGGTATGCGTTCCTCTCTCCTTTGTCCACGATCAACGGATTTGCGCTGCAATTCAAGTTAAAGGGGAAAGGGATCGTAAGACAATATTGTTCGCTGTCCCGTAAACAGGTCCGAAAGATCGCAGAGACGTTCGATTACCCGATGCGCAAGATACAGACGGTGTACGAGCAATAAAGTCATTTAGAAAGCGGGCAGGCTTTCATGCCTGCTTTCCGCAGGGGAAGGGCGCAGATTTTTATCCGCACTTTTGCATGATAGGAGGAGGAACCGTGACGGGGTTTTTACAGCAGATCGACAACGGGTTGCCGATACGGGATCCCGAACTGTTGCTGACCTGGGATCTTAAAAGGGAAGAAGCGGTCGGCACGATCGGCGGCATGAGCATGGTCAGCGAAAATTATTTTACGTTTCGGGCGGCGTTGCGGGAACTTCCTTTTGTCGATTGCGTCGGACTTCATTTCGAAAAAGATCGGCTCTCCGTCGTCGAACTGTTTTCCCTTCGGGAATATTCGGGCGGAGCGGAGCTCTGCGGTCTTTTCCGCGAACATCAGAAAGCGCTGGAAGATGTGCTCGGAGCGCCTGCGAGGGATTTTTTGCGAAGCTTGTTTTTTACGGACAAAGACGACAGAGAGTACCGTTGGAAATTCAGGCGCGTTACGGTCTCCCATAGGTTATGGAACAGGTTCGGAATGGAAGAAAAGCTGGAGATCGTCATCCGCCGATGAAGCGCCGTCCCGTTCGGACAGAGCAAGTCAGCCGATAGGCGCGCGCGAAAATAAATTTGCGAGACCGCGCGGAATTGAAAAGCCATATTGACATTTTGCGGGCGGTATGGTATTGTGTAATCGGAAAGCGGCTCGTTTTGCGCCTGATCGTTCGGGTACGGAGCAAGGGCATTGCCGCATGGCAACCCCGTCCGCATCCGCACTTGGCGCGGGGCGGTCGGGATAAGGGAAAAACCGCGATCGCGCTATGGAAGGCGATCAAAGGAGGCAGATCATGAAAAAGTCAACGATAACGCTCACGCTGTGCGCCGCTTTGCTGGCGACCTGTACGCTGGCGTTCGCCTCGTGCATTCAAACAGATAACAAGACGCTGAACGGCATTTATCTCGCGCAGGGCGAACAGCGATTGAACGAGTCTCTCGGGGATTTCGTGTACGGCACGTCGCTCTCCGAGATCCTGCCGCAAGGGGAGATCGACGTCGTCGCGGAGTATTCGGACGGTTCCTCCAAAACGCTCTCGGAGAGCGATTACACCGTGACGTACGAATATGTCAAAGACGACGCGACGGAGACGATCGGCGCGTTCCCCGAACAGCCCGAAGTGGGGGAATACAGGGCGACGTACGCCTATGAGACGGTGACGGCGCAGCTCATGTTCGCGATCGTGCGGGGGGAAGCGGACGTCACGCTCAGCCTCGGCGTGCAGTCGTGGACGTATACCGACGTTCCTGCGTCGCCCGCGATCGGAGGATACGAAGGGGACGCGGAGTCGGTATACTTCTATTATGTACCGCAGTCGGTCTATGACGCCCTGACGGATGCGCAGAAAGCGGAATACTGGCTGCAACCGACCGTCACGGACGCGGAGCAATCCTATTCCGAAACGCACAGCTCGATCCTGCCGGGCGAATATTATCTCTATGCGTATTATGGCGAAACGGAAAGCTATGCGAGCGGGTATACCCCGATCACCGGACAGACGGCGTTTTCCGTGAGCAAGGCGGTGATCGACCTGTCGGCGTTCGATCTGACGGGCTGGGGCGCGTCTTATCGCTACGTCACGGGCGAAGACGCGGTCATCGGGGATATTACTCTCGGGGACATCGCCATCAATGTCATGGGCGATCCGATCGTCGACGCGAACGGCACGCAGATCTACGGCTCGCTCGTATGGGCGGAGCCCGAAACGGCGGTCAATGCGTCGGATGACGGGGAGAGTTTCCCCGTCCGCTTCGCTCTCGGCCAATCGCTCGCGGACGCCTATGAGATCACGGGCGGGGGAGCCGTTGCCGTGACGATCGAACAGGGCGTTGCGGCGCGGGCCGTCATACAGCTGCCCGCTTTCTATATCCCCGGGACGGGACCTTATCCCGATACGGCGCACGACTATGTCCTCGCAAACGGGAAATCCTATCCCGTCGTCATCGACGGCTGGAACGAACGGTGCGTGCAGGTGACCGTCAGCAAGGACGGCGGGGCGCCGCAGGCGATAGTGCCGACCGAGCGCTATGACGAAGTGTACGGCGATTTCCGCTTCTTCCTGCCCGAACTTTCCGAAGCGGGGACCTATCTCTATACTGTCGCCCTGCTCGATTCCGTCAATTACCGCTGGGAAGGGGAGACGGGCGACAGCGCGCCTCTCACTTATACCTGCGAGGTCAAGCCGCTGATCGCGGTCGAAAAACCCGTCCTGAAACTCTACGGCAGTCTTACGGACGAAAACGGGCGCGATTACCTCATCGACGACGGAAAACATCATAACGAGATCATCGTCGTGAACTATACCGAAGCGATCGGCAATTATACGATGTTCGAACTGACTTCGGGCGGAGATCAGAGCCTCGGTTCGCCCATGCAGGCGGAACTCGGCGGAGAAACGGTATACGCGTTGTTCGCCGTTCCCGCATTCGAAGTGGGAGAATACGAGATCACGGTGTCTTTGCGCCATACGGAAGGGAATGAAATGTACTATTGGGCGGATACGGACGAAGATATGACGTCGTTTGTCTACACCTTTGCCATCCTTCCTTCTTACGGGCTGTTCGAGATCGGAAGCGATGATTCCTATACGAAGTTCGATCCGACCGAGACGGAGGATACCATCTTCTATCAGTTCATGGACGCGTGGAACAACCAGGAAACGGGCTTTGCGACCATGCTCGATTATACTGCCGAATATTACTTTTATCAGGACCTGAACGGCGAGATCGCCGAATACGTCGGCACCGTTCACAACGAGTACGGAAGCAAAGAGGAGATGCAGTTCATCAGCGGCGGCCCTTACCGCTTTGAAACGGAGCTTTCTCTGACCTGCCGCAAAGACGGGCTGGAAAGGGAGTATAGCGGCGGAGGCACGGTGTCGTCCGTGGAACAGGAATGCACTGCTTCGCTTACGGACGCGGACGGGACGCCCGTCGGGACATACGGGGAGTTGGAGCCGCTCTTTACGGGATCGGCGATCGATCTGCCCTGGACGCTCATGCAGAGCGAGGATATTTCTTATTGGACGCGTACGGCGGAGTATGTCGAGGTAAAAGTGGTTTGCGTCCTTGAAGACGAAAGCGGCACGACGGAGCAAATGAGCGTCTTCTGCTTTGACGGCACGGACGGGGCGTTCGTCGGACATTATTACCGCTCGGTGCACGAGGCGGCGGATGGGAGCCGTTCGGAGCACATGGGACAGTTGAAGATCAAAGCGGAAGCGTAAAAGATCGGAGCCGCCCGTTCGGGCGGCTCCGCCTTTGTCCGTGTACAGAGTTAAAGTACTTTCGGAAACGAAGTAAACTTTGTCCGTGCACAGAGTTAAAGTGCTTTCGGAAACGAGGCAAAAAAACAGCCGCCCTGCGGGAATGTTCCCGCAGGGCGGCGTTCGTATTTTTTCAGTCTTTTTTCTTTTTGCCGCACAGCGCGGAAGTGAGCTGAGAGAGGAGATCGGACGTACCGTTGAGCGTGATGTTCCCGACGTGCTCGCAGATGCGCTCGACGTATTCCATCTCTTTGAGGCGATAGAGCGTCGCGTTCTCTTCCATGAGACGGGCGGTATTGAGCAGGGAACGCGTGGACGCGACTTCTTCCCTGCGCGTGATGACGTTCGCCTGCGCGCGTTTCTCCGCCACGAGCACCGTGTTCATGATGTCGCGGATCTCGCCGGGCAGGATGATGTCCTTGACCGCGGCTTCCTCGATGTCGAGATAGAGCGCTTCGCCCTTTTGTTTCATCGTTTCCAGAAGGTATGCGGAAAGTTCGCCCTTGCAGGCGAGCAGATCGTCCAGTCGTTTCTCTTCCACGAATTCGCGGAGCGCGAGCTGGAACGCGGTATGGAGCTGCGCTTTGTAATCGTCCGTTTCCGTGACCGCCTTCACGATGTCGGCGATGCGGTAGGAGCAGGTGCAGCTGATGCGAAGCGTCACCTTATCCGCGGTGAGCAGTTCCTGTCCGACGATCTCCTCGCGCAGGAGGCAGGTATCCACGAGTTTGGCTTCCACGGGTTTCAGACCGTTGACAAAGCGGTGGACGCCCGCTTCGAGCACGCGGTCGAACTTTTTGCCGATGAACAGCAGCGCTTTTTGTTTCTGCGATACGGAAACGGTATAGACGTAGGGTTGGAGCGCGCGGGCGGAAAACAGATATTCGGGGAAGTCTTCGGGAAATTCGGTGCGGGAGAGGTCAAGCCGAAGGAAGGAATGACGGTAATCGCCCTTCCAGAAGAAATGTTTCCCCGCAGGCAGGATCTCGAGGAAGTTCCCGTCGGCAAAATGCAGCGTGAGTTCTCCGTCGTTGGCAACGACTTCCGTCGTCTGCGCGCGGAAAGAGGCGTCTTTCAAGAAAAGGCGCGGATCGAAAAGGCGGGTGCCCGATTTGTCCGCATAGCTGACGACGATTTGGCTCGGGCTTACCGCAGCAAGGTAAATGCGGGAGGCGCCGAACGTCGTGTAGGAGCCCGCGTCCAGCATGCGGACGAATTTTCCGTTTTTGAAGAGGAACCCCTTAAATCCTTCGTTGACGATGGTTTTCATATCATTCTCCTTATATCGTGAAACCCGCTCGGGGCGGGGGAATTTCGGCATCCTGCAGGAAAGGCGCGGTCTTTGATTGAGCGGGCGCTTGTCGGGAGCGGAAACGTTCTCGGCTCCCGCTTTGCGCAGGCGGTATCCTCATCGAGCTGGGCGCGGATCCTGTTGCGGAGAGGAGCGGAGCTCCTTCCCGCGCGGATTTTCAGTAGTTCGGGTTTTGATCCGTCTTGCATTGACCGTTTCCGGTCAGACCTTAACAGGGTCTTGCCTTACCACTTGGCTACCGACGCGAAAGGTCGGGCAGGAATTGAACCTGCGAATCGAGAATTTTCAAAGAGGTTCTCGGCCTCGGCGCAGAGCGCCGGTATACGCTTCGGGAACCCTCGCGCACCGCGGCAATTTGCGATATGCCCGCCTTAGCGGCTGACTCTGCAAAGATGATTATACAATACTTTTCAGCCGTTGTCAATATCCCGAGAAGATAGGTTTGTCCCTTCCCCGAATACTTCTTTCACGCATTGCAGGAACTGCGCGGCGGGCTTGGAGAGGACGGCGTGTTTTTTCCATACGATGTCGAGGTGCGTCTGCATCCGCGGGAACAGGGGGCGGAAGCACAGCGCGCTGTCGCCCGACGTATTGATAAGACGGTCAAGCCCGATCGCATAGCCCAATCCCTCTTCCACGAGCAGGGATGCGTTGTAGAGGAGGTTGTAAAAGGCGACGACCTTCCTCTCGTCGGGGGATCTGCCCAGCCAGTCCGCGATCAGCCGTTCGTTGAAGGAGTGTTTGGACAGGATGAGGGGGCGTCCGTCCAGGTCTTCCGCGCGGATCTCGCTCTTTTCCGCCATGGGATCGTCTTTGCGCATCCATACGCCCCAGGTATCCAGCAGCGGCAGGCGCAGCGCCTCGTATTTGGAGACGTCCGAAGGCTGGATGAGGATGCCGAAATCGATCAGCCCGCTGTCGAGCTTTTCGGTGACGTCGTTCGTATCCGCGCTGATGAAACAGAAATTTACGTCGGGACAGCGCACGCGCGTGCGTCCCGCGGCGGCGGCGATCAGGTGTACGGCATATGATTCCCCGCACCCGATGGAGACCGTCCCGCGCACGTCTCCGTCCGCGCCCGACAGTTCGCTTTGCGTCTTCTGCACGAGTTCCACGATCTCTTCCGCGCGCTTGCGCAGCAGTTTTCCCGCTTCCGTCAGCGCGATCTTGCGGCTGCCTCGCACGAAAAGCTGCTGTCCCGCCTCCCGTTCGAGATTGCGCATCTGCCGCGACAAATTGGGCTGTGTCACGAAGAGCGCTTCCGCCGCGCCCGAAATGCTCTCCGCTTCCGCGATCGCCAGAAAATATTTGAGTTCCCGTAATTCCATGTCAGTCTCCTTTTGCCCTATTGTAACAGCTCTTCCCATGCCTGTCAATTATAGTTTTCCATAAAATATAAGTATTTGACATATAAAATATGCGTGCTATAATAGAGGGGAAAAGAGGAGACGGGATGGAACGGGAAGAATTTTTTGAGCGGATGGCGGCGGGAGAGCGCGTGGAGAGCGGCTCGGACGCGCATCTTCTCATGCACGCATTCGCGCGCGAAGCGCAGAAGATCACGTCGGAACTGAACACGGGGTATCATACGGAAGAGGAGATCGTCTTGCTGATGAGCCGCCTGACAGGTCGGGAAGTGGACGCGTCTTTCCGCCTGTTCCCGCCCTTTTATACCGATTGCGGCAAGAATATCCGTTTTGGGAAGGGGGTGTTCGTCAATTCGGGGTGCTGTTTTCAGGATCAGGGCGGCATCGAGATCGGCGACGGCGCGCTCATCGGGCATCAGGTGGTGATCGCCACGCTCAATCACGATCTGGACGCGGCGCATCGGGGAGATATGCACCCAAAGCCCGTAAAGATCGGCAAAGACGTATGGATCGGCGCGCACGCGACGCTGCTCCCCGGGGTGACGGTGGGAGACGGCGCGGTCATCGCGGCGGGCGCGGTGGTGACGAAGGACGTTCCCGCGCATACCGTTGTCGCGGGTGTCCCTGCCCGCGTAATCAAAAAGACAGAATAAAGAGAAAGGAGAAAGAAAATGCTGGGGAATTTTACTTATTGCAATCCGACGAAACTGTTTTTCGGCAAAGGCGCGCTCAAAGAAATGCGCGGCGAGCTTGCCAAATACGGCAAGAACGTGCTTTTGGTATACGGGAAGGGTTCCGTCAAGCGGAGCGGGATCTACGACGAGGTCGTCGCGATGCTGAAAGAATGCGGAAAGGAGATCTATGAGGACGCGGGCGTCATGCCCAATCCGACGACGGAAAAACTCGCGGAAGGTTGCGAACGCGCCCGCGCGGCGAACGCCGATCTCATCCTCGCGGTGGGCGGCGGCTCCGTCTGCGATTATGCGAAGGCGGTCTCCGTGTCCGCCTATTGCGGCGAGGATCCGTGGGAGAAGTTTTTCATCCGCTTCGAAGAGCCGAGCGGGAAGATCATCCCTGTCGGGTGCGTGCTCACCATGGTGGGGACGGGGAGCGAGATGAACGGCGGCTCGGTCATCACCAACCACGCGCAGAAGCTCAAGATCGGGCACGTGTTCGGCGAAGAGGTGTTCCCGAAGTTCTCCGTGCTCGATCCCGAATATACCTTCACCCTGCCCGCCTATCAGATGGTCGCGGGATTTTACGACATCATGTCGCATATCCTCGAACAGTACCTGTCGGGCACAGACGACAACACGTCCGACTATATCATGGAAGGGCTGATGCGTTCGCTCGTCCACAGCTCGCGTATCGCGGTGAAAAATCCCCTCGATTACGAGGCGCGCAGCAACATCATGTGGACGGCGACGTGGGCGCTGAATACGCTGGTCGCGATGGGCAAGGACACCGACTGGGAGGTGCATATGCTCGGTCAGGCGGTGGGCGCGCATACGGACGCGACGCACGGCATGACGCTTGCGGCGGTCGCTCCCGCCTATTATCGGCTCATCATGCCTTACGGACTGCATCAGTTCCGCCGCTTTGCGGTCAACGTGTGGGACGTCCCGACGAAGGGGAAGACGGACGAGGAGATCGCCGAAGCGGGCATCTGCGCGATGGAAAAGTGGATGAAGGAGATCGGGCTCGTGATGAGACTGCGCGATCTGGGCGTGACCGAGGATATGCTCGGCGGCATCGCCAAGAGCACGCTCGTCATGACGGGCGGCTATAAAGTGCTGACGCAGGAAGACATCATGCAGGTGCTTCGCGAGAGCCTGTAAGGCGGGCGCGGGGAAGGCTCGCCGTGCGGCGGGGCGAAAAAACGCGCCGAGCTTTGCAAATGGCTTTACAAACGCGTTCAGATGAGATAAAATAGGAGAAAGGAGTTTACTTATGCGGACGCGGGAATCGGAAGAGATGTATTTGGAGACCATTCTCCTCATCAAGGGAAAAAAGGCGAACGTGCGCTCGGTCGACATCGTCGAAGAGCTCGGTTATGCGAAATCGAGCGTTTCGCGCGGCGTCAATCTGCTCGTGAAAAAGGGATACATCACGCTCGATCACGTCACGGGCGACATCGAATTTACGGAAAAGGGGAAATCGAAGGCGCGGAACATCTATGAGCGTCACCTCATCCTCACGCGCGCGTTCGAAAAGATGGGGGCGTCCGCGGCGACGGCGGAGGAGAACGCCTGCCGCGTCGAACACGTCATATCCGACGAGATGTTCGCCGTCATCCGTGCGTTTGCGGAGAATTGAGAGAAAGGAGAGCTGCGGCTCTCCTTTTTGTTTGTTCTCCGTCTTGACAAGCAGAGCGCGGCATGATATGATATTGCCGTATGCGGGCGGGAACGCCGCCCGCGCGCCGCGCGTTTTCGCGGCAGAGGAAGGATATGAACGAAGTATTGCGCATTTCACATCTGGTCAAGACCTACGGAAAGGAAAAACGCGCGGTGGACGATCTCTCGCTCACCGTCTGCGAGGGCGACATATACGGGTTTATCGGTCAGAACGGAGCGGGCAAGACGACGACGCTCCGCTCGGTGACGGGCATTCTGCCTTTCGATTCGGGCGAGGTGTACATCGACGGGAACTCCGTCCGCACCGATCCCGTGGCGTGCAAGAAGGTCACGGCGTATATCCCTGATAATCCCGAGCTGTACGATTTCCTGACGGGGATACAGTATCTCAATTATATCGGGGATGTCTTCGGCGTGGAGCGTGCACTCCGCGCGGAGCGCATTTCCAAATATGCGAAGATGTTCCGCATCGACGGCGATCTCGGTTCGCTCATCGGCGCGTATTCGCACGGCATGAAGCAAAAACTCGCCGTGACCTCCGCGCTGTTGCACGCGCCCAAGCTCATGGTGCTCGACGAACCCTTCGTCGGGCTGGATCCCGAGGCGGCGTTCAAGCTCAAACAGGTGTTCCGCGAGATGTGCGACGCGGGCAGCGCAATCTTCTTCTCCACGCACGTCCTCGACGTCGCGGAGAAACTCTGCAACAAGATCGCGATCATCAAAAACGGGAAACTCATCGCGGACGGCGACATCGAACAGGTCCGCGGCGACGAAAGCCTGGAAGCCGTCTTTATGGAGGTGCTCGAACGCCATGAAGAATAAATGGTTCTTGCTGACCAAAATACAGCTCATCTCGCTTCTCGGCGTCAACAAGGCAAAATATACCACGGATCTTGCGACGAAAAAGCGCATGATCGCGACCGTCGTCGCGATCGTCCTGGTGGGGATCGTCCTCATCGGCTATGTCGCGATGATGGCATTTGCGTTCTGCGAGCAAGGCCTTGGGATGCACTTGCCTGCGACCACGATCGCGCTCGCTTCGCTCGTCACTCTGCTGTTTTCCTTTTTGAACGGCTGTTCATCGCTGTTTGCGATGAAAGACTATGATCTCGTCATGAGCCTTCCCGTCAGAAAACGGGACGTCATCGCGAGCCGTCTCGCATGTATTTATCTCGCCGACCTCGCGTTCGCGGCGGCGATCGTGATCCCCGCGCTCATCGTGCTCTTTGCCGCGGACGGATTTTCTTTGGCGGCGCTCGCCGTATCTCTGGCGGGCATGATCTTCGCGCCCATCCTGCCCATCATCGTGGCGGTGGCGCTGAGCGCACTCTTCACCGCGCTCACGGCGGGGTTCCGCTATAAGGCGATCCTGCAGGGGATCCTTGGCATGGCGGCGTTCATCGGCGTGATGGCGGCGAGCTTTTCCGTCTCTTTCTCGGCGGGTTCCGAGGAGATGATAGACATGAACGCGCTGTTCGGCATGTTGGTGGGCGGCGTCTATCCGCCTGCGCTCCTCATCGAAATGACGCTTGCGGGCGAGGTATGGGCGATCTTCGTCTTTATCGGCGCTTCGCTCGCGGTCGGCGCGTTTTTTGTGTTCGTGCTGTCGAAGGGGTATGACCGCATCCACACGGCGCTCACCGCCAGAGGCGGACGCGCGGGATACCGCGCCAAGGACGTGAAAAGCGGTTCGGCGTTCGCCGCGCTGACGCGGAAAGAATTCCGCCGCCTGTTCACTTCTCCCGTCTATCTGCTCAACGGGCTTTGCGGAGCGGTCCTGCTCCTCATCGCGGGCGTGGCGCTCCTGTGCTTCGACGTCCGCTCCCTGCTCGCGGCGGAGGAACTGCCCGCAGGCTTCGAGGCGGGCATGGTCTACACGGGCGCAGGGTTGCTCTTTTTCTTCCTCGGCACGTCCTGCCCTTCGGCGGCGGCGCTTTCCCTGGAAGGGCAGGCAAAAGATCAGCTCTTCGTCCTGCCGCTTTCGTCGCGCACCGTTTTGCTCGCGAAAGCCTTCCCGACTTTCCTGATCGACGTGCTGGCGGGACTCCCCGTCGCGGCGATCTTCTGCGCCCGCATGGGAGCGGACGCATGGGGATGGGGATTGTTGCTTGCGGGAGCGCCCGTCATCAGCGCATTCGTCGCGTTGTTCGGGATCTGGCTCAACGCCCGTTTCCCCCGTTACGACTGGACGAGCGAAACGCAGGTCGTCAAGCAGAGCATTCCCATGATGATCGCCGTTTTCGTGAGCATGGGCATAGGGGCGTTGCTGAGCGTCTTTTCGTTTGTCGTGGGGCCTTGGGCGGCGCTCATCGCGCTCTGCACGTGCGCGATCGCGACGGCACTGCTCTATCGCTGGACGGGCCGCGCGAAGCTGATCTGATTCCGCGAGAAGGAATTCATATTTTCACATGAAAAGAGATCCCGAGCTTGGTCGGGATCTCTTTTCGTGCGTAAGGCGCGGTTTATACGGTACGGGCGCGGAATCCCCGCAGGCGCAACCAGTCGATGGCGAGGGAAAGCCAGTTTGCGTTGTGTTCGCTGATCCGGACGTCGCCGTCGTCATATACTTCGTCGGTGAAGAGGGATCCGCCGTGCGCGCCCCGTTCGAAGACATGCAGTTCGAAGGGAACGCCGGCGGCGGAATATGCCGCGGCGAGCCGCAGGCTGTTTCCCACGGGTACGCAGTCGTCGTCCGCCGTATGCCAGAGAAAGGCGGGAGAGGATCTCGCCGTCACCCGTTTTTCCAGGCTGAATTTTCGTCTGAGAGCGGGATCTTTCGCGCAGAAATTGTCGAAGGAACCCGCGTGCGCGATCAAAGGATCGGAAGAGACGACGGGATAGGAGAGCACGATCGCGTCGGGACGGCACGCTTCCGCGCGAGGGAAGAGCGCTTTCACGCATTCGTCGTCGAAGCAGGTCCCGATCGCTCCGCACAGATGTCCGCCTGCCGAAAATCCGATCGCCGCGACGCGCTCATCGTCCGTGCCGTGTTCTTCGGCGCACTCGCGGATGTAAGCGATCGCCATCGCGGCTTCGCGCAGTTGCGCAGGATAAGAGACGGGCGCAAGGCTGTATGCGAGGACGTAAACGTTGAAGCCCGCTGCGAGAAATTTGAGCGCGATCGGCTCTTTTTCCCGCGCGGAGAGAAATTCGTATCCTCCGCCGGGCAGGACAAGTACGGCGGGACGGAGTTTGGGGCGGATTTCTCCGACGGAAGTGCGGTAGCAGGTCAGCGTTCCCGCGCCCTCGGAAGGGGAGGCGTACTGACGAAAGTGTCTGTAAAGATCGACGGTTTCGTAAATCATACCCTTATTGTATCACGCGTACCGCGTTCGCGCAAGAGTTGCAAAAAAAAATCAAAAAATTTTTCACGATTTCCGTTGTCGATTTGTTTAATTATAGAATAATATCTGCGGGAGATCTTCCGAGCGGCGCCGCTGAGGCGGGAGCGAAGCGAGGTCGTCCGCATTGGCGCCGACTCTGGAAAGGCCGGCTCGGCGCGAAGAGGATATTGATCGGATGCGATCCGCGGATAAGCGGCGAGATCTCTGTGAACGACGAGGCGATGTTGACATGACAGACAAACAAGAGATGATCGAGAAACTGAACGAACTGCCCGCGCGGTACGATACCGATCGGGAACTTGCGAAAGATACGGCAAAATTTTCGCGCGAGATGCGTCAGCGCAACTGTTGCATCCGCCTGAGCCGTCCCCGCCGCGTGATCGTGGCGATCGTCATCGGGATAGCGCTTCTCGCGTTTACGGGGCTGTCGCTCGGGGTGCATTTTGCCTGCCATGCCCGAACTGCGGAAGACACGTCGCAGGAGACGGTCTGCGTCCGTACTCTCTGAGCGCGGCGGAAATTTTTCAACGGAAGGCGGGCGGTTTATGCTATAATGATGCGGGAGGGGAGTATGGCGTTTTATGTGTATATCGTCCGTTGTCGAGACGAAAGCCTGTATACGGGCTGGACGACGGACGTCAGAGAGCGCGTCAGGAAGCACGGCGAAGGGCGCGGCGCGAAATATACGCGCAGCCGCCGCCCCGTCGCGCTCGTCTATTGCGAACGCGCGTTGACGGCGCAGGAAGCGCAACGGCGGGAACGGGAGATCAAGCGCCTTTCCCGAACGGAAAAACTCGCTTTGGTCGGGGCGGCGGAGCCGCTCCGTCAATTCATGGAAGGAGGAAACGGGATGTATCCGCACCATATTCAATCGATCGCAAAACTCAAAGACTATTTTTACGGACAGGACGGGGTGATCGCCGCCGTGTTGGACGGCTCCGTCGTCAAGGGCAACGAACGCCCCGATTCGGATATCGACGCGCTCGTCGTGGTCACGGAGGAACGCTATCGCGCGCTCGCCGCGGAAAACCGACTCGCGGAGGTCATCCGCGGATATTGCACCTATGCGGGCGGGTATTTCGACGTCAAATACAAGACCAAAGCGCTTCTGCAAGAGGCGGCGCTCCGCGCGAGCGAACCCACCCGCAACGCATACGTGAAGGCGCAGGTGCTCTTTTCTTCGGATGAAGAGATCGCGCCGCTCATCGAAGCGATCGCCCGCTATCCCGAAGGAGAGCGGGAGGAAAAGGTAGCCTGCTTTAACGCGAATCTCGAACTCAACCGCGGATATTTCCTCCATTGCGTACCCGAGGACAACGCCTATATGCGCGCGCACCTCGCGGATGAGATCGTGTACAGCGTATATCGGTTGATCCTCGCGGAGAACCGCGTGCTCTTCCCCTGCAACCGCCGTCTGGAAGAGGCGGTGCGCTCGTGCGCCCACCGTCCCGAAAACATCCTCGCGCTCGGCGCGGCGTTCCTGAAGGAGATCACGCCCGAGCGGTGCGAGGCGTTCGTGGGCGCCTTTCTCGCGCAGACGCAGCTTTCCCTCACGCAGGACGTGAGCGAAAACTGTTCGCGCTATGTGCGCTTTTATGAGGACTGGTGGCGGGAGGAGCACCCGCCCTTTCCCAACGAATGGTGAAAGGGCGTACCGTGTCTGTGTTTTGAACGGACGCGGCGGACCATGTCCGCCACAAAGGAGGAGGGGGTATGTCCGAGGAAGAATGTTATGTCGCGCTCAGATTTGCGGACGACGGCAATCTGTCTGAGCGGTTGTATTGGTACGAATGTCCGTTCCCGATCCGAGAGGGCGAACGTGCGCTTGCGCCCGTGGGCGTGCACGACCGTCTGCAATGCGGCATCGTCGAACGCGTCCGCCGCGGCGGCGAGCCGCCGTACGACGTCCGTCTGCTCAAACGGGCGGCGGCGAAGCTGTATTCCCGCCGACTTCCTCTGTCCGTGCCCTGCCTCGAACTGGGCGGCGTGAAATACGACGAAAAACATTACACGCGTTTCGGCGCGTTCGTCTGTGCGGCGTCGTTTCCGTCGCCGTCCGATCGTCAGATTTTGAAAGATTACGGCGTGACGGGCGAGATCTTGTTCCGCGAGGAAGCGTTCGGCGGGGACGCGGGGCAATTTCTCACGTCGGAGGAGATAAGGCGGGCAATGCGGCAGGCGGCACGGACAAAGGGATGCGTCCTCATCGCGGGCGGGCTTCCCGCACAGATTTTTTCCGCATATCTCCTCCTGCTGGCGGGGGTATCGGAAGCGGCCGCGGCGGAGGATTTTTTTCGAGGCGAGAGGGAAGAATATCGTGAAAGGCGGGCGGCTTTGAGCGAATTTTTCCGCGGCGAAGGGGGCGCGGCGGGATTGGCGGCGACGATCGGCCGTTCGCGGGAGGCGGAAGAGATCGCGCAAAAATTAAGAGGATAAGCCTCGGTAGGGAAAGGAGAGGTTATGAAAAAGATACTCATGATCGCGACGGGCGGGACGATCGCGTCCAAAAATACGGGAAAGGGGCTGACGCCCGTCATTTCCCCGAGCGAATTGCTGGAATTTGTCCCCGAGATCGCGCAGATGTGCGACGTGGAGACGGTACAGCCCTTCAATCTGGACAGCACCAACGTCTATTATCCGCATTGGCTGGAGATCGCGCGCCTCGTGCGGGAGAATTATGCGAAATACGACGGATTCGTCGTCACGCACGGCACGGATACGATGGCATATACTGCAGCGGCGCTTTCTTATCTCATTCAGAACAGCGCCAAGCCCGTCGTGCTGACGGGTTCGCAGAAATCGGTATATCTCCGCGACACGGACGCCCGCGGGAATCTCGCGGACGCGTTCGCCTATTGCGCGGACGACAGGGCTTACGGCGTGCGGGTGGTATTCGACGGCAAAGTCATCCTCGGCACCCGCGCGAAGAAGACGCGCACGCGCAGTTATAACGCCTTTTCCAGCATCGATTTTCCCGAGATCGCCGTCATCCGCGACGGAAAGGTCGTCTATTATTCGGAGCCGCACCCGCCCGCGGGAGAGCCGCTCTTTTCCTCGTCGCTCGATCCCGAAGTGTTCGTCTTAAAGACCGTTCCGGGAATGCGGGCGGACATCTTCGACTATCTGATCGAGCATACGGACGGGGTGGTGATCGAGTCGTTCGGTTCGGGCGGCCTGCCTCGGTACGGCGACGATAATTTCTTCACCCGCCTGGAAGCATATACTGCCGCGGGGAAGACGGTGGTGGTCGGCACGCAGGTGGAGCGGGAAGGAAGCGCGCTGGACGTCTACGAGGTGGGGCGCAGGCTGTTGCGCATCCCCAACGTGCTGGAAGCGCGGTCGATGACGCTGGAAGCCACCGTGACCAAACTCATGTGGGTGCTCGGCAGGACGAAGCGCCCCGAGGAGGTCGCGCGGCTCTTCCTCACGCCCGTGGACAGGGATTTTTTGTGAAAGCATATTGACAAAGAGGGGCGGCTGTGATAAACTGAACAAAGAAGAATTTGAGCGAGGTACAGGCGATGGAATACACGGTAAGCCCCGAGGAAATAAAGCGCGTCAAAGCGCTCGGTTTTTTGCAGGACAAGCGTTTTCCCGACGTCTTCAATTGCCGCGTGATCACGGTCAACGGGAAGATCACGGCGGATCAGCACCGCGCGATCGCAGAGGCGAGTGAGAAGTTCGGCAGCGGCGTGGTCACGATGACCGTCCGTTTGACCTTGGAGATCCAGGGCGTGAAATACGAAAATATTCAGCCGCTTATCGATTTTCTCGCGGCGCGCGGTCTGGAAACGGGCGGAACGGGCGCAAAGGTGCGCCCCGTGGTCTCCTGCAAGGGGACGACCTGTCAGTACGGACTCATCGATACGTTCGCGCTCTCCGAAAAGATCCACGAAAAATTCTATCACGGCTGGCACGGCGTGGCGTTGCCGCATAAATTCAAGATCGCGGTGGGCGGATGCCCGAACAACTGCGTCAAGCCCGATCTCAACGATCTCGGCGTCATCGGTCAGCGGATGCCGACCGTCTATCTCGATAAATGCCGCGGCTGTAAAAAATGCCAGGTGGAACTCGCCTGTCCGATCAAGATCGCCAAGGTGAAGGACGGAAAGATCGCGATCGATCCTTCCGAATGCAACCGCTGCGGCAGGTGTTTCAAGAAATGCCCGTTCCATGCCGTGGACGATTATGTCACCGGATATAAGATCTATCTCGGCGGCAGATGGGGAAAGCGCGTGGCGCAGGGCAGGGCGATGAGCAAACTGTTCACCGACGAAGAGGAAGTGCTCGCCGTCATCGAACGCGCTGTGACGCTCTTTCGCGACGAGGGGATCCAGGGCGAACGCTTTTCGGATACCGTCGCGCGGCTGGGTTTTGAAAACGTCAAAAAAAAACTTTTGGGCGAATAACCCGTTCGGGGCGGCGTCTGCCGCCCCTTGTATTTTATGAATTGTCTTTCTTTCGATCATCGCTCCGCATCCGTCGGGATGCGGAAACATTTTGCGTTCGCCTCCGAACGCCGCGCGAGTATTCTCTCCCAATTCCGCGCCCGTACGGGCGGCGGAGTCTTTTTGCTCTGCACCTGCAACCGCACGGAACTATACTTTACCTGCGCGGAAGGGGCGGGGCGAGCGGCTTGGGAAGCGCTGACCTCTCCCGAGGCGGCGCAGTTCGCCTTTTACGGGGGCGAGGAAGCGGAAAAGCATCTCTTCCGCCTCGCCTGCGGGCTGGAATCCATGCTCGTCTGCGAGGACGAGATCCTGGGACAGGTGAAGGACGCCTATCTCTTCGCGCTCGAACGCGGAGCGACGGATACCGAGATCAACCTCTGTGCGCGGGCGGCGATCGCCTGCGGGAAACGCACCAAGGCGCAGACGGGCGTGTCCGTCACGCCCCGTTCCGTCTCCACGCTCGCGGCGAACGCGGTCGCGGCGTTCTCCAAGGCGGAGAAGAAGGTGCTCCTCGTCGGTTCGACGGGCAAGATGGGCAGGGCGATTTTGAAAAACATCGCCGCGAAGAAGGGTGTGACGCTTTATGCGACCGAGCGGACGCACGCCGGGATTTCCCGCGCGGAAGAGCGTGAGAACGTGCGCGTCGTCTCCTATGCGGCGCGCTACGATTATCTCAACGAAGCGGACGTCGCCGTATGCTGTACGTCCTCCCCGCACGCCGTCCTGACGGAAAAGGGGGTGCGCGGCGCGCTCAGAAAGAAAAAGGAGCGGCTGTTTCTGGATCTCTCCGTGCCGCCCGACATCGAAGAGGAGATCGGAAAGCTGGAAGGTTGTACGCTCGTCACGTTGGATGATCTGGAAGAGACGGCGCGGGAAAACAACCGCGCGTACGAAGGCGAGGTGCAGCGGGTGGAGCAACTTCTCGAAGAGGATTGGCAGGAATATCGCAAGGAAAAGTATTTGCGCGAAAAACTCGCCCGAGGAGGATATACCCCGTCGCAGAAAAAACGCGCGTTTGCCGTCCGTGGCGGCACTGCGGAAGAATACTGCCGCGCGGTGGACGCGGCGTTGGAGGGGGAAGAATGAATTATTTTCCCATGTTCGTGAGTCTGGAAGGGAAGAAGTGCCTGATCGCGGGCGGCGGCAGGATCGCCCTCGGCAAGGCGGAAAAACTGCTCGCCTTCGGCGCGGACGTCGTCGCCGTCGCGCCCGCGTTCGCGGAAGCATTCGAATCGCTCGGCGTAAAACTTGTGCGCGGGGAGTATTCGCCCGATTTTCTGGAAGGGGCGTATCTCGCGATTGCCGCGACGGACGATCGGGAAGTCAACGCCCGCGTCGCCGCCGATTGCCGCGCCCGCGGGATCGCGGTCAACAGCGCGGACGACAAGGAGAACTGCACCTTTTTCTTCCCCGCGCTCGTCCTGCGCGGGGACGTGACGGTGGGGATCTCGACGGGCGGCGCCTCGCCCTATCTCGCGGCGCGGCTGAAAGAGCGTGCCGAACGGGCGTTCCCCGAATCGCTCAAAGAGGTCTGTGAACGCGCAAAGGCGCTTCGGGGGAGCGTTTCCGCCGAGGAATACGCCCGCGCGGTGGAGGAGATGTTGCATGAAGATTAAAATCGGAACGCGCGGCTCGCGGCTGGCGCTCGCGCAGACGGCGCTTGCCGTCCGCGCCCTGGAACAAAGAGGATTTCGGTGCGAGATCGTCACGGTGAGCACGCGGGGGGACAGAGATCTCACCCGCCCCATGCGCGAATTGGGAAAAGATCTGTTCGTGGACGCTTTCGCGCCGTTGTTGAAGAGCGGGGCGATCCATCTCGCCGTGCATTCCTGCAAAGACCTGCCCGCGGGGGAGGAATACGACGATTTCGCCGCGCTCTGCCGTGCGGACGTCAGGGACGTGCTCATCTTTCGGAGGGGAGCGGAAATTTCCCGCATCGGAACGGGAAGCGCGCGCCGTCAGACGCAGCTCTCCCGCCTGTATCCGCAGGCAGAATTTCTGCCCGTGCGCGGCAATCTGGATACGCGGCTCAGAAAGCTGCTCGCCGCGGAATACGACGCCCTCGCGCTCGCCAAAGCGGGGCTGGACAGGCTCGGCATCAAAGAGACGGAAGAGTTCGGGCTTCGCGTGCTTTCGACGGAGGAATGTCTGCCCGCGCCCTGTCAGGGGATCATCGCCCTGCAAGGGGAGATCGGCAGGGAGATCGAAGATGAAAAACTGACCGAGACGGCGCTCGTCGAGCGCAGATTACAGCGCGCGCTGGGCGCGGATTGCGCTTCGGGCGTGGGCTGTCTGCTGGAAGGCGGCGAGCTTTCCGCCTGCAAAGGGGGAAAGAGGGCGAGCCTTCCCTATACGGGCGAGGAGAGCGTCTTTCGCCTTGCGGAGGTGTTGCGATGAGCCGCGTATTTCTCGTCGGCGCGGGGTGCGGAGCGGATGCGATCGGCGCAAGGGGACTTTCCCTGCTCCGCCGCTGCGACTGCGTCATCTACGACGATCTGCTGGACGAAAGCCTGCTCGGCGAATGCCCGCCCGATTGCGAAAAGATCTTTGCGGGCAAGCGGAGCGGCGCGCATTCCGCGGAGCAGGCGGAGATCAACCGTATCCTCGTCTCCTGCGCGAAGCGGCATCGCCTCGTCGTGCGGCTGAAAGGGGGCGATCCCTATGTGTTCGGCCGCGGCGGCGAAGAAGCGCTCGCGCTCCGTGAAGCGGGGATCCCGTTCGCGGTGGTATCCGCGTCCACGTCGGCGATCGCCGCGCCTGCGGCGGCGGGCATCCCCGTCACCCATCGCGGCATATCCCGCTCGTTCCACGTCTATACGGGACACACGCGCGACGGCGAAATGCCCGACTATGCGCTCATCGCCCGCACCGAGGGCACCCATGTCTTTCTGATGGCGCGTTCTCGGTGCGGGGAGATCTGCCGCGGGCTGATCGAAGGGGGTATGTCCGAGGATATGCCCTGTGCGCTCGTCTCCGAGGCGGGTATGCCCGGGGCACGCGCCGTGCGCGGGACGTTGCACACCTTGCCCGATCTCATCGCGGACCTGCCTGCGCCCGCCGTGCTCGTCGTGGGAAAGACCGCGGGCATGGACGTGCGCTCCGACCTGCCCCTTGCGGGGGTAACGGTTGCCGTGGCGGGAACGGGGGAGTATGTCGGAAAGGTCTGCGCCCTGTTGCGCGAAGAAGGGGCGCTGGCGCGCCCGCTCGGCGTTGCGGAGGTGCGGGCGCTCGCATTCGATTCGTTTTTCGAGCGGATGATGCAGTTTTCCGTGCTCGCGTTCACTAGCTCTAACGGCGTGCGCGTGTTCTTCGCGCGGGCGAAGGAAAAAAGAATCGATCACCGCGCGTTCGCCCGTTTCCGCTTCGCGGTCGTGGGGAACGGCACGGCGGAGACGCTCGCGGAATACGGATTTTATGCGGACATCGTGCCCCGCGTGCATACGGCGGCGGGGCTGGCGGAGCGGTTGCGCGGGACGCAGAACGTCGCCGTGCTCCGCGCCGAGGGCGGAAATCCCGTGCTCGGCGAGATCGGAGAGGAATTCCTGCTCTATCGGCTGTATTACGACGACGAAAAATTGCGCCGATGCGTCTATGAAGCGGAGCGGGCGGACATCCTCGCCTTTTCCTCCGCGCAGACGGTGCGCGGATTGTTGCCGCTGTTGTCCATGGACCGCCGTCCGCCCATCGTGTGTATCGGCGAGGAAACGGCGAAAGCGGTGCGCGCGTTCGGATATACTCCCGCCGTCGCGAAAGACGCCTCGGCGGAATCGTTGGTAAAGGAGATCGTATCATGCAGAGATTGAGAAGATTGCGCCGCAACATGGCGTTCCGCGAATTGGTCGCGGAGACTTCGGTCAAACCGCGCGGGCTCATCCTGCCCGTATTCGTCTGCGAAGGTCAGGGGCTGAAACAGCCCGTTCCCTCCATGCCGGGCGTGTTCCGTTACTCGGTCGACCGTCTGGAAGAGATCGCCGATGCGGTGCGCCGTTCGGGGATCGGCGGGATGATGTTGTTCGGCGTTCCCGATCATAAGGATGAAACGGGGAGCGGCGCCTGTTCGGACGACGGCGTCGTCCAGCGCGCCCTGCGTTTTCTTCGCGCCTATCTCAAAAGGACGGGCGCGGAGTTCCTGCTGATTGCGGACGTCTGCCTTTGCGAATATACTTCGCACGGGCATTGCGGGGTGTTGTGCGACGGGGACGTGGATAACGACAGGTCGTTGCCCCTTCATGCGGCGGCGGCGCTCTCCTGCGTGAAGGCGGGGGCGGATATGGTCGCGCCGTCGTCCATGATGGACGGCGTGGTCGCCGCCATCCGCGCCGTGCTCGACGAAAACGGCTTTGAAAATACGCCGATCATGGGGTACAGCGCGAAGTTCGCTTCGGCGTTTTACGGGCCGTTCCGCGACGCCGCCGATTCCGCGCCGCAGTCGGGCGACCGCAAGGGGTATCAGATGGATTACCGAAACGGTCGTGAGGCTCTGCGCGAAGCGGATACGGATATGGAAGAGGGGGCGGACATCGTCATGGTCAAACCCGGGCTCGCCTATCTGGACGTGCTCTCCCGCGTGGCGCAGATCTCCGACCGCCCCGTCGCGGTGTATAACGTGAGCGGGGAATATTCCATGGTCAAAGCGGCGGCGCAGGCGGGCTGGATCGACGAAAAGGCGATCGTCGCCGAGGAACTGACGGCGTTCTTCCGCGCGGGCGCGGACATCGTCATCACCTATCACGCGCTCGATTATGTGAAGTGGACGGAGGGAAAGGAATGAACTCGGAAGAACTCTTTTCCCGCGCGGTGAAAGTCATCCCCGGCGGCGTCAATTCGCCCGTCCGCGCGTTCGGCGCGGTGGGCGGAAAGCCCTTTTTCGTCACGCGGGCGAAAGGCGATCGCCTGTTCGACGCGGACGGGAGGGAATATATCGACTATGTGTGTTCGTGGGGGCCGTGCATTCTCGGGCACGCGTATCCCGAGATCGTCGAGGCGGTGGAAAAGACCTGCCGCGACGGGCTCACGTTCGGCGCACCTACCGAACGCGAAGTGGAACTGGCGGAACTCATTTCGCAGGCGGTGCCTGCGGCGGAGATGGTGCGGCTCGTCAATTCGGGAACGGAGGCGACCATGTCCGCGATCCGCGCGGCGCGCGGGTTCACGGGGCGAGACAAGATCGTCAAGTTCCGCGGCAATTATCACGGGCATTCGGACGGACTGCTCGTGAAGGCGGGCTCCGGATGTCTGACGGGCGGCGTGCCCGACAGCGCGGGCGTGCCCGCCTCCTTTACGAAAGAGACTTTGGTCGCCGAGTATAACGACCTTGCGTCCGTGGAAGCGCTCTTTGAAAACAATCGCGGGCAGATCGCCTGCGTGATCGTCGAGCCTGTCGCGGCGAACATGGGCGTAGTGCCGCCTGCGGAAGGTTTTTTGCAGGGACTGCGCGATCTCACCGCGCGGGAGGGGGCGCTTCTTCTTTTCGACGAGGTGATCACCGGCTTCCGCATCGCCTACGGCGGTGCGAGCGAATGTTTCGCCGTCACACCCGATCTGTTCGCCTTCGGCAAGATCGTGGGCGGGGGAATGCCGCTCGCCTGTTACGGGGGGCGGCGGGACATCCTCTCCTGCGTCGCTCCCGCGGGCAAGGTATATCAGGCGGGAACGCTCTCGGGCAATCCCGTCGCCGTGGCGGCGGGGCTTGCCGCTTTAAAGGCGCTCGCGCGGCAGAAGGGTATGCTCTATCGGGAACTCGACGAGAAGGGAGCGCGTTTACAGAGGGCATATGAAGAATGCGGGATCGCCGTCAATCGGGTGGGCAGTCTGCTCACGCCCTTTTTCGGCGTGTCGTCCGTCCGCAGTTATGCCGACGTCGCCCGTTGCGACAAGGCGCGGTTCGCGCGGTATTTTTCGGCGATGCTCGAAGAGGGCGTTTATGTCGCGCCCTCTCAGTTCGAGGCGATGTTCGTCTCTGCGGCGCACACGCAGGAGGATATTTCCCGCACCTGCGAGGCGATCTCCCGTGCGGCAGGGCGCGAGTAAGCGCTTCGCATACGCGCTGGCGCGTTTTTCGATCAAAAAATTATATTCCGCGAAATTTCTCCGAGGGGGTTGCGCATTCGGCCGTTGTGTGATATAATATGCGGTGTTCGGATGTCATACTGGTCCCGCGTGATAAGGGGCGGAATACAACGATCCGACAGGAGTGTAGCGTTTATGTCAAAACAAAACGGCAGTAAAAAGGGCGGGGGCGTCTTTTTCGTCATCCTCGGGATCCTGCTGATCGCAGCGGCGATCGGCGCGGGATTGCTGATCGCCTACCCCGGAAAAGCATTGGAAATTCTCGATGAGTGGATCCCGCTCGATCTGGCAAACGGGATCGCGTTGCCCGTTGCGGCCGCCGTATGCGGCGTGTTGGGCTTGGCCGGGGTGATCGGCGGCAGTTGCCTGCTTGCCCGTACGGAGTCGTCCGTAAAAGAAACGTCGCCCGTCGTTGAGAAAATCGCGGAGGAGCCTGTTGCAGAAGAACCTGTTGCAGAGGAGCCAGTCGCGGAGGAACCCGTCGCGGAAGAACCCGTTGCGGAAGAACCCGTTGCAGAGGAGCCAGTCGCGGAGGAACCCGTTGCAGAGGAACCCGTCGCGGAAGAACCCGTCGCGGAGGAATCCGTCGCGGAAGAACCCGTTGCGGAAGAGCCAGTCGCGGAGGAACCCGTCGCGGAAGAACCCGTTGCGGAGGAACCCGTCGCGGAAGAACCCGTTGCGGAAGAATCCGTCGCGGAGGAGCCCGTTGCAGAGGAGCCTGTTGCGGAGGAGACCGTTGCGGAAGAGCCCGTTGCGGAAGAGACCGTTGCGGAAGAGCCCGTTGCGGAAGAACCCGTTGCAGAGGAACCCGTCGCGGCGCAGGATCGCTTTGCGGGATTGTCCGTCGAAGTGGAATACGTCGAGGGAGAAGTGCCCGAAGGCTCGGACGGCTATCTCTTCACGCCGCGCTATAAAAAGTCATTCGTCGCGAAAATGGCGTTGGGAACGGAGGAAGCGCGCGCTTATTATGCGCAGATCAAGCACAAGGCGCTCTCGTACGACCGCGTGCACAGCCGTATCTCGTGGAATTACGACCGTTTCAATCTGGGCAGGCAGACGGTGCTCAAAATGACCGTCCGCGGAAAGACGCTCTGTTGCTATTTTGCGGCAGATCCCGCGCAGATGCCCGAAAAGTATTATACGCGCGATGTGAGCGACGTGAAAAAGTTCTCCGCGACGCCCGTCATGCTTCCCGTGCGCAGCGCGAGGGCGGCGAAATACGCCTGCGAGATCATCGAATCCGTTCTCAGCGGAGCGGGTACGACGTTTGTCGGCGAGCATACCGAGGACGTGGAAACGGAAGTCCGTGCGCGTACCCTCGAACAGCTCATCGACGAGGGAGAGGTCATCGAACTCCTCAGCGAAGAGGCGTATGAAGAGCGCAGCAAACTGCGCGGACGGCTGTTCCCCGGACAGGCATTGCGCGCTTCCGTCAAGGCGGAAGAGGTGGACGACATCCTCACCGACGACGAGGCGAAGATCCTTCTCGAAAACAAGAAGGTTTCCCGCATCGATCGTTCCCGCCGCGCGATCGTCAACGTCGATCAGCTTTCGGACGCATTCGAAGACGGCGATACCGTCACGCCCGAGTGCATGAAGGAAAAGAAGCTGATCCCCGAAAAGACGACTTACGTCAAAGTATTGGCGCGCGGAATGCTGAACAAACGCCTGATCGTGGAGGCGAACGATTTCTCGCTCGGCGCGGTCAAGATGATCACCGTTCTGGGCGGCGAGCCGGTCAGGCTCATCAATTTCGACGACTGATAATCAAGGGGCAGTCTCCTCGTCCGATCTTCGGACGAGGAGACTGTTTCGTTGAGGAAAGAACGCGAAGCACAATGAATGAAGAAGCGGACGGATTGTCATCGGACGTCTCGTTCGGGAGAGAAATGAAGAGGATGGAGAAATGAAGAAAAGATATATCGTCATCTCGATCATCGTATTTATTTATTTTTTACTGTCGATCGGCGCGTTGTCGTCCCGATTTGTCTTTTATCCGTCTGCCTCGAAGGAGAACACGGTCGAATTGCGGGGGACGGTGAAACTGACGCAGACGTTTTCCGAAAACGGGGGACCGCTGTTGTTTTATACGCAGGAACACGACAACGAATTTATCGTGTTCTCCGCGGATCAGCTCGTCGTCGATCTTCCGTTTGAACTGACGAAGGGCGGCGAGGTGCGGTTCAGCATCCTGAAGAGTGACGAAGAGGCTATGCTGGAAGGGACGCAGTCTTTCATCCGTGTCGCGTCGCTTAGCTATGAGGGGACCGATCTGGTCACGTTGGAGAGTTTCAATGCGGTAAACGAGTTCAATCGCGCGTCGCTCGTAAATTCGATGGCGCCGCTATCCTGTATTTTGGGGATCATCTGGCTGCTGCTTCTCGCGTGCCATTTCAGGGAGCGGGTGCGTTGGAAGGCGGGGGAACTTTCGGAAGAGACGGCTCGGCAGGCGCTCGGCGCGTTTGCGGAAGGGGACGACGGACTTCGCATGATCGCAGAAGCGGATTATATCAAGTGTCTGCTTTCCGCTCCCGACGATCTGGATGTGCAGATCTGGTTTTCGAGGAAGAAGCGCAATTTTTCCTCGGTCTATGTCAGGAAGGGGAGACAATATGCGGAACTTTCCCGTGACAAGCAATTCCGCAAAGAGGTCGCAAAGGAACTGTGCGGAAAGGTGGGATTTTTCCGCTGTATGTTTTTCAGAGAGCGGTATTACGGCGAAGAGCTGACCGCGATCATGACCTGTATGCGACGTCGATATGCGGACAAAACGAGCAAATGAGAAAAAAGCCCCGACGGCAGTCGGGGCTTTTTCGATTCCGAGAACGAAGCCGTCGGGCATACGGCGGGGGCGCAAGGCATTCGGATAAAACAAAAAAACCTAAACCGAGCGCTCATAAAAGAGTTTCGATTTAGGTTTGTTTGGTGACCCCTTTGAAGTTAAAGGCGAACTATTCAGTTCTTCAAATGATACCGTCTTGCACTGTCCTTTGTAGTTGTATGTAATGACGAAATGGTCGTCGTACAGGTAAATACTGTTTACAAAGCCGTCAATCAGCCGCTGCTTTCCTTCCTGCGTGGAAATGTCTATCTTGCGGAAGTTATAGAGCGCGAACAGTATCTGCTCCTTTGTCAGCACAGGATTGCGCGTCTGCGCCTCGAAAAGTTCAATTTCAAGGTTTCGCTTGCGCTCTTCCAGCTCGTCCAGCGCCTTCTTCGTCGTGGAAGAATAAATGCCCTGCGTGATTGCCTCCACAAGATTGTTCAGTTTGGTTTCAACTCCCGTGAGCTGTGCCTGTATAGAAGTTGCTGTGTTATCTTCCTGCAACTGCAATTCATAGATGCGGTCGGCAAGCTCTTCAATCACTTCGTCACTCGAAAGCAATTCCTTTATCTCGTCCAACACAAGCTCTTCCAGCCATTCCTTTTTGACCGTTTTTTTATCGCACTTGCCCTGTTTGGAGTGGTTACATTTATAGTAGCGGTATTGCCGCGAGGTATGGCTCGTCCCGATAACGCCCGTCATCATCGCTCCGCACTTTCCGCAGAAGAGCTTTGTGGTAAGCAGATAGTCGTCCTCGCTCCTGTGCATTGCAGGGGCTTTTTTATTTCTCGCCATACGCTGCTGCACACTGTTGAACGTTGCTTCGTCTATGATTGCAGGAATGGCGTTGGGAATTACTATGTCGCCGAACTTATATTCTCCGATATACTTGCGGTTGGTGAGAATACGAAACACAGCGTTGTACTTCATCTCAAAACCCTTATGCTTAATGCCGCGCTCGTTGAGATGTTTGGCAATATCGTTCACGCGCATACCGTCGAGATAGAGCGTAAAAATTTCCTTAACGATGGGTGCGAGCGTTTCGTCAATCTGATAGTGGTCGGTATCGTCCACATAATAGCCGAATGGCGGGCGCACGCCGTTGCTTTTTGCTTTGAGCGCATTTTCCGTCATCCCTCGCTTTACCTTTTCGGAAAGCTCGGCGGAATAGTACTCGGCATAGCCTTCGAGGATAGATTCAAGCAAAATGCCGTCTGCACCCTGCGAGATGCTCTCTTTGGCGGAGATAACGCGCACACCGTTCTTTTTGAGTACGTTTTTATAGTAGGCAGAATCGTAGCGGTTGCGAGCAAAGCGGTCGAGCTTCCAGAC
>CALVLH010000018.1 GCA_944336975.1 uncultured Clostridia bacterium | reverse complement strand
AGGTATAGCAATGCCCTTCGCCGTTCTTGTCGACTTTGAATTCGAGCATCTTCTTTTCGGAAATGTAGTCGGGAACCATGCGCTTCGCCGTGCATTTTGCGGCGAGTTCGGTGAGATACCAGAAACGGCTCCCTTCCGTGATGTTATCCTCTTCGAGTACATAGATGAGCTTGGGGAACGCGGGCGTGATCCATACGCCGGACTCGTTCTTCACGCCCTGGATGCGTTGCAGGAGCGTCTCTTCGATGATCATTGCAAGATCTTTCTTCTCCTGCTCGGAGCGCGCCTCGTTGAGATACATGAACACGGTGACGAACGGCGCCTGTCCGTTAGTGGTCAGGAGCGTAACGACCTGATACTGGATCATCTGGATGCCCTTGCGGATCTCGTCGCGGAGCCTGCCCTCCGTGATGGAAGAAATCAGCTCCTCGGTCACGCCGGAAACGTCTTTGAGTTCTTCGCGGACCTGCTTGGAGATCTTCTCGCGGGAGACCTGAACGAACGGCGCAAGATGCGTGAGCGTGATGCTCTGCCCGCCGTACTGGGAAGAAGCGACCTGCGCGATGATCTGCGTCGCGATGTTGCATGCCGTCGAGAAGGAATGCGGCTTTTCGATGAGCGTACCCGAAATGACCGTACCGTTTTGCAGCATATCCTCGAGGTTGACGAGGTCGCAGTTGTGCATGTGCTGAGCGAAATAGTCCGCGTCGTGGAAATGGATGAGTCCCTCGTCGTGCGCCTTCACGATGTCGGGCGGCAACAGGATCCTGCGGGTGATGTCCTTGGAGACTTCGCCCGCCATATAGTCGCGCTGTACCGAATTGACCGTGGGGTTTTTATTGGAATTTTCCTGCTTGACCTCTTCGTTGTTGCATTCGATCAGGCTGAGGATCTGCGCGTCCGTCGTGTTGGAAGTTCTCGCGAGCGTACGGGTATAGCGGTATGTGATGTACTTGCGCGCGACGGCAAACGCCTTCTGATCCATGATCTGGTTCTCGACAAAGTCCTGGATCTCCTCGACGTTGACCGCGCGGTTGAGCCCTTTTGCGAGCTTCGTGACCTTATCCGCAATCAGCTTAATCTGTTCGTCGGTCAGGCGGTTCTCGTCGTCCACCTCGTTGTTTGCCTTGCGGATCGCGTTGATGATTTTCGTGATGTCGAACCCGACTTCTGTTCCGCTTCTTTTGATGATCTTCATAATTTTTTCCACCTTCCGACGTCGCTGCTTGTACGCCGTTTTTTGCGCCTTCCTCCTCCTTTCGGACAAAAAGACAAAAGCGCCCCCTAAAGGAACGCTTTTACTATACACCATATTTGCCCGTTTGTCAACCCTTTTCCACAATATTTAGAAATGATAATTCTTATCAAACACAATATGTTGTGGTATAGTTTTCCGACGGAAAGACGAAAACGCTTAAAGGAGCGTCGTTCCGTTAATGATGAGCGAAAACTTGCAGTTGAGAAATTCCGCCGCACGGCGGCTCAGTTGCATACGATTGAAGTAAATTTCAAAGTAATCCATGACCGAACAGATATGCGTGTCGATCTCGATATGGAGCGTGATGACGCGCTCTTTGTCGTCAACGGTGAGGAAGGAGCGTTCCACGGCGAGATTCACTCTGTCGTGAATGTTCGCAAGGCTGACGTTCGTGATGTTGTTTTTGACGCGGCTCTTATGCACGTCGCCCTTATCCGCGATGATGAGCGCGGCGGAAATATCCGAGACGGGAAGCCCGTACTGCTCGTCATGATTGCCGATCGCCATCATGACTTCGGCGGCGTCAGTGCTGTCCATTCCCAGACGGGTAAGGATCTTATAAGCGAGGATCGCACCGCTCTGCGCGTGATCCTTGCGATTGATGCAATTTCCGATGTCGTGCAGATACCCCGCGATCTCCGCGAGAAGCACACGCTCGGGCGGCTCTTTCAGCGAACGAAGAATGTCGCCCGACCACTTGCTGACGATCCCCGAATGACGCTTGGAGTGCTCGGTGAACCCGAGCGCCTCGATCTGCTTTTCCGACATCGTCATGATCGCGTCCACTTCTTTGTCCGCTTTCAGCGTCGCCATATCCAACATAGATCAGATCTCCGTAACAATGAGGTTTTTATAAATTTCGTCGAACTTATCGCGGGTAAAGGAAATCGTCCCGAAGGTAGTGACCGTCGCCGTTCCCGCGGCGACGCCCGCGCGCAGAATGTCGGGCAGATCCGCACCCTGCTGCATCATGACGGAAGCGGCTGCGACCATCCCGTCCCCCGCGCCGACCGTCGAATTGACGGCGACGTTGATGCTCCTGCAATAATAATTCTTGGTGCCGTTCGTCAGGATCGCTCCGTCCTTACCGAGCGAGAGAAGCACGAGCTTCGCGCCGCGGTCGAGGATCTCATGGCAACCGTCGAGCATATCTTCCTTGCTCTTGAACTCTCTGCCGAGCGTTTCCTGCATCTCTTCGAGGTTGGGTTTGGCGAGATCGACCTCCGCTTCCAGCGCGGAAAAGAGCTTCGCGCCCTCGGTATCCACGATCTTTTTCGATCTCGGATCGACCGCACGGAAAAGCTCGCGGTAATAGGACGCGTCGACGCCTCGGGGCAGACTTCCCGAAATGACGGTCACGTCCGAACGGGAAGAAAGATTCTGGATCATGTGGAGAAGTTCGACAAGTTTGTCGTCGGAAACGTGCTCGCCCACGTCGTTGATCTCGGTGAGCATCGACTTATTGTCGATGCACTTATAATTCTCGCGTACTCTGCCGCCGTTCCAGACAAAGGCAAACGGAACCCCTTCCTTGTCCAACGCGCGTTCGAACATCGCGCCGTTTTCGTTGTACATGAACCCCGTCGCATACGCCTGCGCGCCCATACGGGACACGCCGATTGCAACGTTGAGCGCTTTTCCCGTAAAGGAAAGCGTCTTGTTTTTGACGAGATTTACTTTGCCGACATTGAGCGAATCCAGCTCGATCGTGACGTCCACGCACGGACTGAGACAAACAGTCAGAATCATATCCAGCCTCTTTCTAACCTTTACTGCGGACGCTTCCCAAAAAAGAAAATTTCCGCTTTTATTTATTATATTATACTTCACACAAAAATTCAATAGTCAATGCAAAAAAAATTACAGAAATTTCACAATTCTTGTCAGGATGTCCGCTTTTACAAAAAAATCCCCCGCTCCTGCGGGGGAAATTCACGGCGTTTTTACATAGGTCACATGGAGATCATCTGAAGCGTTTCGTAAAGCTCGTAGTTGAACTTCTTCTTCATGGAGACCGCCTCGATGATGTCCATATCAATGATCTCGTTTTTGTGGATGCCGACGACGCGGTTGCCGATCCCGTCTTTGAGAAGGCGGACCGCCTTGTTGCCGAACTGCGCCGCGAGCATTCTGTCCGCCATGGACGGCGAGCCGCCGCGCTGGATGTGTCCGATATTCGTCGCACGGACGGAATACGTCGTCACTTCCTGCAATTTCTTTGCGAACTCGTCCGCCGACATCGCGCCTTCCGCGACCACGATGATGTTGGAATGTTTGCCGTTCGCGCGCGAACGGTTGATGCGCATGACGATGTCGTCCATATCGAAAGAGATCTCGGGGACGACGATGATCTCCGCGCCCGATGTGATGCCCGCATACAGCGCGATGTCGCCGCAATGGCGCCCCATGACCTCCACGACGGAAATGCGTTCGTGCGAGTTCATCGTATCGCGAAGTTTATTGATGACTTCGAGACAGGTATTCACCGCCGTATCGAACCCGAGCGTATAATCGGTGTATTCGAGGTCGTTGTCGATCGTACCGGGAATTCCGATGGTAGGAATGCCGTAATCTTCGGTAAGGCATTTCGCTCCGCGGAAAGAACCGTCGCCGCCGATGACGACCAGCCCTTCGATGCCGCGGCGTTCCAGCGTCGCGACCGCCTGTTTCTGCCCTTCCTTGGTCAGCATTTCCAGGCATCTCGCGGTGCGCAGTTTGGTGCCGCCGCGCTGAACGATGTCGGAGACGCTGCGCATTTCCATGGGCATCATTTCGTCGCTGATGAGCCCCGCGTAACCTCTCTCGATCCCGTACACTTCCATTCCGAAGTAGATTGCCGTTCTGACCACGGCGCGGATCGCCGCGTTCATGCCGGGCGCGTCGCCGCCGCTTGTCAATAATCCGATGCGTTTCATTCTTCTAACCCTCCGATGTTATCCGATCGCCTCTTCTTCACTCCAAGTGGTAGTATAGCAGAAATCTTGCAAAAAGAAAAGAGTTTTTTGCAATAATTTTCCTCATCCTACAAGTTTTATGCAATTTTCCGGGAGGAACGTCCGCACTTCCGCCGCAAATGCACGGTTGAGGTTGACGGCGTATTCGTAGCGCTTTCCGCCGTGCAGAATACACACCTTCGTCCCCCCTTCGTAGCCCGACATCATGTCGATGAGCTCTTCGAAATCCTCTTCGCCAAGCTTGCGCGCGTCCAACCAGAGGATCGGCTCTTTCTTTTCTTCGGCGGCGGTTTCTTTTTTCGTTTCCTCCGTCGCTTCCGGGATAAACTCCTGCATGGAGTCGAGAATAATGACGGGCGCCTTTTCAGGATCGATGTCGATCTTCCCGCCGAGTCTGACGACGGTGTCGGGCGTCAGGAACTGCTTGATCTTATCGTATACTTTGGGAAAGGCAATGCACTCCACGCTTCCGTAGAGATCTTCCACCGTGACGAACGCCATCACCGCGCCCGCCTTGGTATTGAGCTTTTTGATCGCGGAGACAATGCCCCCCATCGACGCGCTCTGCCCCGAACGGAGCTGATGATACGTCTTGTCCCCCGTCTCCTCGTCCGTCTCGAAATCCGCGAGCAACGAACAGTTGAAAGAACAGTCCTTGAAATATTTCACATACCGCTCGAAGGGATGCCCGCTGACGTAGACTCCGAGGATGGATTTCTCCTTGGCGAGCCGCTCGGAGACGTCCCATTCGGGGATGTCGGGATAGTCCGCCTGCGGCGGCTCCTCCTTGATGAATTCACCGAACAGCGACATCTGCGCGCTCTGCTTCTGCTTGTCGATGCCGGAAATGCGGCGCATGAGATCGTCATAGACGGCGTCATATTGCGAGCGGTGTTTCCCGAAGCTGTCGAACGCGCCCGCATAGATCATGCTCTCCACCATCTTTTTGTTGACGAAACGGGTACAGCGCATGAGGAAATCGGAAAAATCTTTGAATTTCCCGTTCTTCTCGCGCTCCTCGATGACGCTCTCCATCGCGGAAAGTCCCGCGCCGCGCAGTGCGCAAAGCCCGAACCGAAGTCCGTTGCCCTGTACCGAGAAATATGCCTTGGATAAATTGACGTCGGGCGGGAGCACGTCGATGTTTTTTTCCTTCATATATACGACGTACTTGGAGATCTCTTCGATCTTGTCGATGCGGTTATTGAGCACGCCCGCCAAAAATTCCTTGGGATAATACTTTTTGAGATAAGCCGTCTGATAGGTGACGACAGCGTAAGCCGCCGCGTGCGACTTGTTGAAGGCGTAGGAAGCGAAGCTCTCCATCTGCGCGAACAGCTCCGCCGCGACTTCGGGCGGAATGCCGTGCGACTGACAGCCCGTGATGTTGCCCCCCTGCCCGATGTCGCCGTAAATGAACTTATCCTTCTGCGCCATCAGTTCGTTGCGGTGCTTTTTCGCCATGGCGCGGCGGACGAGGTCTGCCTGACCGAGCGAATAACCGGCGAGGTTCTGGAAGATCTGCATGACCTGTTCCTGATAGATGATGACGCCGTACGTCTTTTCCAGGATAGGTTTGAGCAGAGGCGTGAGATATTCGATGTGCTCGGGATCGTTCCTGTTTTTGAGATAGGTCGGGATGAAATCCATCGGCCCCGGGCGGTAAAGGGAAATGCCCGCGATGAGATCTTCGAGGCAGTTGGGCTGAAGCTGTTTCATGAACTTCTTCATGCCGCCTTGTTCGAGCTGGAACACCGCATCCGTATCCCCTTCGGAAATGAGCTGATAGGCAAGCGGATCGGAGCAGTCCATCTGATCGAAATCTACCTTCCTGCCCGTATCTTCCAGAATGTAATCGCACGCCTTTTTGATGTCGGTGAGCGTGGTGAGCGCGAGGAAGTCCATTTTCAGCATCCCGATGGACTCCACTTCCTTCATGTCGAACTGCGTGGTGATGTCCTCGCCGTTACGGGACAGCGGCACGTTGTCCGCGATCTTCTTGCGGCAGATGACAACGCCCGCGGCGTGCATGGACGTGTTGCGCGGCATTCCTTCCAGCCGCAGGGACATATCGATGACGCGCTTCAACGTGTCATCCGTGCGGTAGATCTCGATAAATTCGGGATTGCGTTTTTTCTCTTGATCGGCGAGGTTTTTGAGCGCCTCGTCGTGTTTGTCGGGATCGTCGACGGTCTCTTCCGCCTTCTTGCGGCACTTCTCGATATTCAGTCCCAAAAGCTCGCGGATGGTCGATTTCCCGTCCATGAGCTTCGCGACACGGTCGGTCTCCGAATACGGCACGCGCATGACGCGGCCGACGTCCTTGATGCACGCGCGGGAAGCGAGCGTACCGAACGTGATGATCTGCGCGACGTTTTCGGGATGATAGCGGCGGCGGACATATTCGATGGTCTCATATCGCCGCGCCGTGCAGAAGTCAACGTCGAAGTCGGGCATGGAAACGCGGTCGGGATTGAGGAAGCGCTCGAAAAGCAGATCGTATTTGAGCGGGTCGACGTTCGTGATCCCGATGGAATAGGCAACGATGCTCCCGACGCCCGAGCCGCGCCCGGGGCCCACGGGGATATCGTGAAGGCGCGACCAGTTAATGTAGTCCCAGACGATGAGGAAATAATCGGCAAAACCCATCTTGATGATGATGCCCAGCTCGTATTCCGCGCGGGCGCGGATCTCGTCCGTGACGACCTTATAACGTTTGGGAAGTCCCTCCCAGGTAAGGCGGGTGAGATATTCGGGCGAAGGCGTGCCGTCGTCCGCCGTATAGAGCGGGATGAGCGTCTTGTCGTAGACGGGCGAACCGTTGTCTTTGAGGTTGAAGGGCGTATCCGTCTCGGATACCTTATCGGCGATCACGCGCGTGTTGGAGATCGCGCGGGGAAGGTTGGGAAAGAGCGCCGCCATCTCGTCGCCCGATTTCATGTAGAACTCGTGCGTCTCCATCTTCATGCGGGCGGGATCGTCCAGCGTCTTTTTCATCTGGATGCACATCAGCACGTCCTGCATCTCCCAATCCTCTTTGTTGAGATAATGCACGTCGTTGGTCGCGACCAGTTCGATCCCCGTCTCTTCGGACAAACGGATCATGAGCGGCAGGATCTGCTTCTGTTCGGGAATGCCGTGGTCCTGAATTTCGAGATAGAAATCCTCCCCGAAAGCCTCCTTCATTTCAAGGGCGAACTTCTTGGCGCCTTCATAGTTTCCCGCCATGAGCAGGCGCGGGATGCGCCCCGCAAGGCACGCGGAAAGACAGATCACGCCGTCGGTGTGCTCTTTGAGCGTCTTATAGTCGATGCGCGGGCGGTAATAATAACCGTCCACGAACGCGAGAGAATCGAGCTGAACGAGGTTGATGTACCCCGCCTTGTTTTTGGCAAGCAGAATGAGGTGATCGGCGGACTGCGTCTCCTTCACCTTATAGTCGTCCACGGCGTAAAATTCACAGCCGATGATGTATTTGATCTTGTTCTTCTTGCATTCTTCCGCGAAATACAGCGAGGCGTACATATTGCCGTGATCGGTGATCGCGACCGTGTCGATCCCGTTTTTCTTGCAATGGTCGATCAGTTCGTCGACCTTGACGGCGCCGTCAAGCAGGCTGTATTCGGTATGAAGATGCAGATGTACGAAGTCGGTCATGTTATCCTTCCGTTCTCTTGTAGATTTCCATGAGTTTGCGCATCCGATGGTTGAGACAGCTCTTGGAGACGCCCAGCCGCTCGGCGAGCGCACGGAGCGAGTCCATGGGATATTGCAGCCGCGCGGCGGCAAGTTCGCGCAAGGGCTCTTCGAGCGAGTCCAGCCCCACCGTATCGCGCAGTTTCCCGATCGCGATTGCCTGTTCCGCGCTCGCGGAGGCGGTGCGGTCGGTGTTGCCGACGAAACAGTTGTTCACGCGGTTCTCGTTGTTCTTTTCTTCGCGCACCGATGAGACGCTGTCCAGGCGGCGGAGCGCGGCGCTTGCGCCGACCACGGAGAAAAAATCGGAAAGCGCGTCGCGGCTCTTGAGATAGACCACGCGCGTCTCCCCGCGTCGGACTACCTTCGCGAGCAATTCGAACGAGGAGAGCAAGCCGCAGAAATCCTCCGCGATCGCGGAGGAAGAAAATACGAATTCGAGATGATAGCCCGTCTTTCCCGCGCCGCCGGGGAGCGTACAGCTCCCCCCGCCCAGAAACGCCGCTTTGACGAACGCGAGGGCGCAACAATCGTTTTCCACGAGATACGGCGAGAGCCGATAGACGACGGAATATCCGTTTTCGTCGCGCGCGATGACGCCCGTATCCGCAAGGATCTGCGCGGCGCGGTCGCCGCAATAGGAAAAGGTCAGCTTATCGCGGTCGCTCTTGGGATCGTGTTTCGCCTCCCTGAGCACCATGCGGACGCCGTAAACGCTCTCCATGAGCTGTATGAAGTATTCCGCAATGCGCTCGTTCTCGCTCACGATCTCCAATCCGAACCCTTCCGCGCCGTAAGTGATGCTCCCGCTCGTGCGCAGGAACGCCGCGATCGCCGCGATCTTACAGCAGGCGTTTTCGGGGAGGGCGGCGAGCAGTTCGCGCTTGACTTCCCAGGTAAAATTAGCCACCGTCAAAGTTTCCTCTTTTTATACTCCGCCAGGCGGAAAACGGGCAGTTTTCCGTCGATGTTGTCGATCTGAGAATGCGGGATCGCCACGCGGGCGAGCTGCTCATCCACCAGCGCGGTATCGCCGATCCTGCCCACCGAATGCGCGTCCGAATCGACGATGAACTTTACGCCCGTCGCGGCGACGGCGGCGAGCTGCTCGTCCGTGAGATGATGTTTCTTCGAATTGAGTTCGACATACGTCCCGTAATCGCGGCAGCATTTTGCGACTTCCACGGGATCGCAGAAACACATGAAATTGAGATGCGTGATCGCATCGATCGGGTTGCGTTCGACCGCGCGGATATACGCCTGCGTGGTCTCGCGCACCAGGCGGTCGGTGGGCTTCAATTTGAGTTTGCTGCGCCAATAATTCCCCATGCCGAGATGGAAATAATCGTGCGCCGTTTCATACCAAATGACGACGTGGATCCCGCACAGGTACAGGTCGAAATCGGCAAGATCCGCTTCCTGAAGATCGGCAAGCCCCGATCTGCCGCGGATGTTGCTCTCCATGCCCGCAAGCACGCGGATCCCCGTCTTTTCTTCCGCTTCTCTGCATTCCTTCAAAAACGCAGGCGTCTCTTTGCGTTTGATCCCGAACGCCATGTGCGAATAGCCGTGGTCGGTGATCCCGATCTGCAAAAGTCCCAGTTCTTTTGCTCTCGTCGCATTTTCCAGTACCGTGCCTTTCCCGTGCGAGTAAGGCGTGTGCGTATGATAATCTGCCGTAAGTTTCATGATACTCTCCATGCGGCATTGCGCCGCCCCGTTCGTATTTCTACGGGATCCGCCTGAACTCTTCCCGAAGGGAGATCCCCGTTTTTTCTCTCACCGTCCGCGCAACCGTTTGCGACAGCCGCGACACCTCCTGCGAACTCGCCCCGTCCGACAGGATGAAATTCGCATGGACTTCCGATATGTATGCCCCGCCCGACCGCGCGCCTTTGAGCCCGCATTGCTCGATCAGCCTTCCCGCGCTGTCCCCGGGCGGATTGACGAACGCGCATCCCATGCTCCTGCCCTTGGGAAGCGCCGCGCGGCGGGTACGGAAATAACAGCATTCCCGCTCGATCTGTTCGGCAAAGCTCTCCCTGACTTCCAGATACACGCCCGTAACGGCGATCCCGCCGAGAAAGACGCTGTCCTTTTCGCCGTATTCGCATTCGGAAAGGGAAAACGTGCGCACCTTCCCCTCTTCGACGGCGACGACGCGGCGGACGATGTCGCAGAAATGTTTCTCGCGCACGCCCGCGTTCATCGCGGCGGCGCCCCCGACCGTCATCGGAATGCCCGTCAGAAATTCAAGTCCGCCCAACAGCCTGGAACGGGCAAATCGGCATAACTCGCCGCCCGTCACGCCTGCCCCCGCATAGATGAGGTTCCCGTCCGCATATAACCCGTCCAGACGGGAAAAACGCACGACGACGCCCTCAAAGCGCCCGTCGGACGGCAATACGTTCGCGCCCGCGCCCAAAAAACAGTACGGGATCTTTTCCCTGCGCAGGACGGCAAGCAATTCCGCGGTCTGTTCGGTCGAAGCGGGACAGACCGCCGCGGCGGCAACGCCGCCCGTGCCGATCGTCGTATGCCGCGCGAAGGAAAAGTTTCGCTCGGCATACAGTTTGGGAAACCTGTTTTTCAGAAAGGCGAAAATATTCAATCTAATTCTCCTCTATTCTACCATATATCATGAGCGAATTCAAATCTTTTTCAAAAATTTTACGATATTTTTTTCTTCCCCCGTCCGTGCCGCCGAGAGCAGTTCGCCGAGCGACTGCGGAGAGGAAAACACGCTCGCCGTATATCCCTCTGCCGTTCCGTCTGCGAGCGGATACATCCCGATCGAGGAAAGGCGCTCCTGCGTCCGATCGGATAAGAGCACGCGCACGAACGCGTCGCAATCCTCTTTTTTTTCCGAAGAGAGCACGGAGATATACTGATACAGGTCGTTATAGGCGAGGAGCGGCTGTATTCCGACGGCAACGCCGCGCGAAGCAAAACGGCAAATATCCCGCTGAGTTCCGAGCAGATAGCGGTATTTCCCGCTCAGAAAGCCCGAATAGGCGTCGAGCGACGGCACTTCTTCGCCGGAAACGCCCGCGAGCGCGGCGGCGACCTGAACGAGATTGCTTCCCCCGCACGAGATCGCCGTTTTCCCTTCCGCCGTGAAATCCTCGTCGAGGGAAAAGAGAAAATATCCTCCCGCGCACCAGGGATAGGCAAGGCATTCGTCCGTCTCCCCGCCCGCAAAGTCCCGCCCGAGCGGGAGCGCCCGCTCCGCGGCGCAGTCCAGCCCGATCCCGAACGAGAGGATGTCGGGATACGTCCCCTCCTGCATCGCGGCGCGCGCCCCTTCCGCCGTGTAGGACAAGACGAGATAATATACCCCTTCTCGTTCCGCCTCTGCCGCGCGGGCGACCGACGCGAGAAACGCCGTTCGGGAACCCTTCCCGCCCTCGAAGGTATCCACGTTCCACACCCTCACCACGCGCACGTCCTGTTTTTCTGTCTCCTTGTCGCGCGGAAAAAACGCCGCGGCGGCAAATATCCCCGCGCACAGCGCAAAAGCTACGGCTCTTTTCCATCCTTTCATGCCTGTATTCTATTCCGCGCCGCCCGATAATATCACAAAGGGACGCCTGAAGGCGTCCCCACGTCCCGCAATGCGGAACTCTATCCGAAAGCGAAAAGGAAAACCTCCCGCGTCAACACAAGTTTGTGCAGGCGGGAGGTTTTTATTCGCGTCTTTATCCTTTCACGGCAAGCTCATTTTCTGACCTGTCCGTTGCCGCGGATGAGGAATTTGTAACTCGTCAGCTCGCGGAGCCCCATCGGTCCGCGGGCGTGCAGTTTCTGCGTGGAGATGCCCATTTCCGCGCCGAACCCGAATTCGAACCCGTCGGTAAAGCGAGTGGACGCGTTGGCGTAAACGCACGCAGAATCGATCCCGCGAAGGAATTTTTCCGCATTCTCCTTGTTTTCCGTCACGATCGCATCGCTGTGCCCCGTGGAGTGTTCGTTGATGAAGGCGATCGCTTCGTCTACGCCGTCCACGATCTTCACGGAAATTTTGAGAGCGAGAAATTCGGTGTAGAAATCCTCTTCCGTCGCGGGAAGGATGTCTTTGCAGAGCGCACGGGAATCCTCGTCCCCGACGACTTCCACCTTCTTTTCGCGAAGCGCCGCGATCACCTCGGGAAGGTGCTTTTCCGCAAACGGGCGGTCGACGACAAGGCTCTCGCACGCGTTGCACACGCTCGTGCGCTGCGTCTTGGCGTTGACGAGGATGGGAAGCGCCTTCTGAAGATCCGCCGTTTCGTCCAGATAAATGTGACAATTCCCCGTGCCCGTTTCGATGACGGGAACGGTCGCATTCTCCATGGTCGAGCGGATGAGCGAAGCGCTTCCGCGCGGGATGAGCACGTCGAGGACGCCGTTCATTTTCATGAACTCCTGCGCCCCTTCGCGCGTGCCGTCCGAGATGAGCTGGATAAATTCGGGATTGTACCCCGCGCCTTTAAGCGCGTCTTTGATCACGCCGACGATCGCTTCGTTGGACGAATAAGCGTCCTTACTGCCTCTCAGGACGACGGCGTTGCCGCTTTTCAGGCAAAGCCCGATCGCGTCTGCGGTGACGTTCGGGCGCGCTTCGTAGATGATGCCGACCACGCCGAACGGAACGCGCACGCGTTCGATCTCCAGGCCGCTCTCCGTCGTGTGCCGCTCGATCACCTCGCCCACGGGACAGGGAATCTCGCGCAGCTTGCGCAGGCCCTCCGCGATCCCGCCGATGCGCGGCACGTTGAGCATGAGTCTGTCCTTGAACTGGTCGCCGCGCGTGCAGGCTTCCACGTCGTGCGCATTCGCGGCGAGGATGTCCTCCGCACGGGCGACCAGCGCGTCCGCGGCAATCGAAAGCATTTGGTTGCGCTCCTCTTCCGTGAGGAACGCGACGGCGTTCACGTTGGCTTTTGCCGCCAGGCAAGTCTCTTTTACGGTCATATTTCCTCCTTTCAGGCAAAAAAGTCCCTTGCGGGACTTCTTTTACTCCTCTTCCTCGTCATCGGGAAGATCTACGTTATGATAAATATCCTGCACGTCGTCGTTCTCGTCCAGCTTGTCGATCATCTTGCGGAAGGTCTCGAGCTTGTCAGGATCGAGCGAGATTTTGCTCTGCGGGATCATGGTGATTTCCGCCTGCAGGAAGGTAAGTCCCTTTTCTTCCAACGTCTTGCGCGCTTCGGAGAAAGAAGGCACGTCGGTGTAGATCTCGAACACGTCCTCCTGCGTGACGACGTCCTCCGCGCCCGCTTCGATCGCGTACTCGGTCACCGCATCCTCGTCCAGATCGGGCGTGCGTTCGATGACGATGAGCCCCTTGGTATCGAACATATACGACACGCAGCCCGTGTTTCCGAGCGAGCCGCCGTGCTTGGACATGATGGAACGGATGTCGCCCGCCGTGCGGTTGATGTTGTCCGTCAGCGTGGTGATGATGACCGCCGCGCCGCCGACGCCGTATCCTTCATAGGTGAGTTCCTTGAAATCGCGGTCGCCGAGTTCCCCCGCCGCGCGCTTGATAGAACGCTCGATGTTGTCGTTCGGCATATTCGCCGCCTTCGCCTTCGCGATGACGTCGGCGAGCTTGGAGTTGGTCGAAGGGTTGGGATTTCCCTTCGCCGCAACGGCGATCTCTCTGCCGATCTTGGTAAAAATTCTTCCCCTTGCGGCGTCTGCCTTACCCTTTTTCGCCGCAATGTTATGCCATTTGCTGTGTCCGGACATAAATTTATCTCCTTATCGTTTCCGCCCGATCGGCGGAAGGTTATTCAAATTTCCTGCGTCCCAGAAGGTACATCGCCAAAGCCGCGGAAACCGCCGCGTTCAGGCTTTCCGTCCGCTCTTCCATAGGAATGCGCACGGTATATTCCGCACGCGAACGCACCTCGTCAGAAAGCCCGTTCCCTTCGTTTCCGATGCAGAGCGCGAATTTTTCGGGCGGCGAAAAGCGGAAGATGTTCTCCCCGTCCATATCCGCCGCGATGAGCGGTACGCCCTGCAATGCGGACAGGATCTCTTCGCGCGTGCCCGTCATAAGTCGGACGAAAAACACGCCGCTCATGCTCGACCGCACGCTTTTCGGGGAAAACGCGTCCGCGCAATTCGCGCAATAGATCTCGCGATACCCCGCCGCGTTCGCCGTGCGGATGATCGCCCCGACGTTGGCGGGATCGGCTACGCCGTCCAGAAACAGACAGGAACGCTCGGGCACGCGCAGGTCATAGCGGGGAATTTCCGCCTCCGCGACGATGCCCTGCGGCGTCTTTTCGTCCGCAACGGCGCGGAACGCGTCTGCGCCGAGGACGACCTTGGAAAAGGGAAATTCCTCCCCCGCATAATCCTCACGCACGATAACGCGGCGGACGGTAAGCCCGCTCGCGGCGCATTCGCGCACCATTTTTTCCCCTTCCACGAGAAAGGTGCCGTTCGCCTGACGGAATTTCTTCTCTTTCAGCGCCGCAAGCTCCTTCACGACGGGATTGTTCCTGGATACGATGACCATAATTTCTGAGCCGATAGGAAAAAAGCCTTTTTACAAAGGCTTTTCCTGATTACAGAGCGGCTTTTGCCTTGCTGCAAAGTTCCGCGAACGCCGTAGCGTCGGAAACCGCAAGGTCTGCAAGAACCTTTCTGTTGAGTTCGATCCCGGCAACTTTGAGTCCGTGCATGAGCTTGGAATAGGAAAGCCCGTTGACTCTCGCGCCCGCGTTGATCCTCGCGATCCAAAGCTGACGCATATCGCGCTTTCTTCTCTTTCTGCCGATATACGCATAGTTGAGCGACTTCATGACCGCTTCGCGCGCGATACGGTAGGACTTGCTCTTGTTTCCGAAATATCCCTTGGATAATTTGAGTATCTTTCTACGCTTCTTGACTGCGTTTACGCCTCTTTTAATACGCATAATTCGTCTCCTCCTCTATTAGTCCTTGTAAGGAATCATCTTCTTTACGGTGTTTTCCTGCGCGGCGGACACAAGCGTCGTCTGGCGCAAATTTCTCTTTCTCTTTCTGTTCTTGGTTTCAGCCTTATGGTTCTTGCCGCCGTGAGGTCTGTTGACCTTACCGCTGCCCGTCAGCCAGAAGCGCTTCTTGGAACCGCTGTGCGATTTCTGTTTCGGCATATCTTTATCCTCCAAATTTATCTTTCCGATTTTTATGTTCCGCCGCGCGGCAAGCGCGGTGAAAGTCCGATTATTTTTTGACGGGGCCGAGCACCATGATGATGTTGCGCCCTTCCTGCGCCGCCGGCTTTTCGATCACGCCGACTTCCTTCACCATCTCGAAGAATCTCATCATGACATCTTTGCCCATGGACGCGTGCGCCATCTGCCTGCCGCGCAGACGGATGGAAACTTTGACCTTGTTTCCCGCTTCGAGGAATTTGGTCGTCTGTTTCGCCTTGACGTTGAGATCGCCCACGTCGATCGTCATGGAAAGCTGAACTTCCTTAATCTCCATGACTTTCTGATTTTTGCGGTTTTCCTTTTCCTTTTTTGCCTGTTCGAACTTGAACTTGCCGTAATCCATGATCTTGCACACGGGCGGCACGGCATTCGGAGAAATCTTCACGAGGTCGAGCCCCGCTTCTTCCGCAAGGCGAAGCGCCTGCGACGGCGACATGACGCCGAGCATTTCTCCCGTTTCGGAAATCACTCTGATTTCGCGATCGCGGATCTCACCGTTCAACTGATTCTGCGTTTTGATAACCTTTTACCTCTCACGAAAAAAATAACGGGCCGCACAGAGTGCAACCCGTATAAATCTTCTTGAAACGCAGGATTCCCCCCGCATTTGTCCGACAAATTTATGTGCTCGTACCGACCTTATGCCGTACGGCGAGAAGAGTTGCCTTCTGCTTGACTGCATAAGTTTACCATATCCCGAGCGCTTTGTCAAACTTTTTTCGTCGGATTTTTCAGAAAATTTTCTTTTCCTTATCCTCTTGGACGAGCATTTCGATGAATGCCGCGCGGGACATCGCACCGATGTCCCCTTCGCCGCGGCGGCGCACGGAAACGGTGTCTTCTTCCACTTCTTTATCGCCGACGACGAGCTTATACGGCACCTTTTCCAGCTCTGCGTCCAGGATCTTCTTGCCGATCTTTTCCTTGCGCAGGTCCGCCGAAGCGCGCAGTCCCATCGCGTTCATCTCGTCCGCAAGCTTTTGCGCGTAATCCGCGGCGCGGTCGGTCACGGGGAGCACTTTGACCTGCTCGGGCGCGAGCCACACAGGGAATTTCCCCGCAAAATGCTCGATGAGAATGCCGATGAAGCGCTCGATGGAACCGAATACCACGCGGTGGATCATGATCGGGCGGTGTTTCTGCCCGTCCTCGCCCACATATTCCGCGTCAAATCTCTGCGGAAGCTGGAAGTCGAGCTGAATGGTGCCGCACTGCCACGTCCTGCCGATGCTGTCCTCGAGATGGAAGTCGATCTTGGGACCGTAGAACGCGCCGTCCCCTTCGTTGACGACGTAAGGGAGATTCAGCTCGTCCAGCGCCTGACGGAGCGCCGCCGTCGCCGCATCCCAGTCCTCGTCGCTGCCGATGGAATTTTCGGGGCGGGTGGAAAGCTCGACGTGATATTTGAAGCCGAACAGCGTGTAGACCTCGTTGATGAGGCGCGCGACGCCCTTGATCTCGGTCGTGATCTGATCGGGCGTCATGAAGATGTGCGCGTCGTCCTGCGTAAAGCAGCGCACGCGCATCAGCCCGTGGAGCTGACCGCTCTTTTCGTGACGGTGCACGATGCCCAACTCGCCCATGCGGATGGGAAGATCTTTATAGCTGTGCGGCGTGAGCTTATAGACGAGCATCCCGCCCGGGCAGTTCATCGGCTTGATCGCGCAGTCTTCGCCGTCGATCTTGGTCGTGTACATATTCTCTTTATAATGATCCCAATGTCCCGAAGTCTCCCAAAGCGAGCGGTTGAGGATGATGGGAGTCTGGATCTCAACGTATCCCTCTCTCCTGTGGATCTGCCGCCAATAATCGATGAGGATATTTTTGAGCACCATCCCCTTGGGCAGGAAGAAGGGAAATCCTCTGCCCTCGTTCATGAGCGCGAACAGCTTCATCTCCTTGCCGAGCTTGACGTGATCGCGCTTTTTCGCCTCTTCGAGCATCTCGAAGTAGGCGTCCATCTCCTCTTTTTTCGCAAACGCGGTGCCGTAGATACGGGTAAGCATCTTCTTTTTCTCATCGCCGCGCCAATATGCGCCCGCGATGGACACCAGCTTGAACGCCTTGATCTTGCCCGTGGAAGGAAGGTGCGGCCCGCGGCACAGATCGGTGAACGAGCCCTGCTTATAGAAGGAGATCTCCTCGCCCTCGGGCAGATCCTGCACGAGCTCTACCTTATAATTTTCGTGGTATTTGCTCATGAGCGCGATCGCCTCTTCGCGGGAAAGGGTGAATCTCTCGATGGGAAGATTGCTCTTGATGATCTTCTTCATCTCCGCTTCCACCTTGGCGAAATCCTCCATGGTGATGGGCGTTTTGAAGTCCACGTCGTAATAGAACCCGTTGTCGATGACGGGCCCGATCGCGAGCTTACAAGTCGGATAAATGGTCTTGAGCGCCTGCGCCAAGACGTGTGCGCAGGTGTGACGGTATACGTCCAGCCCCTCTTTGTCCTTGAGGGTGACGATCTCAAGCTTGTCCCCCTCCGCAAGCGCGTGTCTGAGGTCGACGAGATGTCCGTTCACCTTTGCGGCGACGGCGGCGCGGGCAAGCCCTTCGCTGATCGCGGAAGCGGCGGCAAGGCAGTCCGCCCCCTGCTCCACTTCGAGCGCGTCGCCGTTTTTGAGATAGATTTTCATAAGTTTCCTCCGTTATTCGGTCGTTTTTCGATAAAAAAACGCCCTCAAAATTCCCGAAACGGGAAATTTAAGGACGCAAAATTCTGCGCGGTTCCACCTTAATTGCGAAATTTCTTCCGCCGCTTTGATGTAAATTTGAAGAACGCCGAGCGGTTTCGCCCTTCCGCCTCCGCTTACCGGTCTCACAGCCAAAGGACCGGCTCTCTGAAAAGCCCCGACGGCGCTACTTGTCTCTGCGTCGCCCGCGCGGAACTAAGCCCGTTCGGACGTCTATTATTGTATGCCGCAAATCGCGTTTTGTCAAGAGAATATCGCCCGTTCCGCGTAATATTTTTGCAGAAAATCGGCAAGTCCCTCCTCCACGTCGCCGAGACAGTAAACAAAACCCGCGTCGGCGAGCATGATCTCCGTTTCCGTTTCTTCCCCGCCCGTCAGACGGCTGCGACGCAAGGGGCGGAAATCTTCCCCGTACACCGTCCCTCCGCGCAGATAGATCTTCTTCGCGCTCTCCCCGATGAGAAATTCGCAAAATTTTTTTAAGTCTTTCTCCCGAAAATCGGGCGGAATGTAATCGGCGATGCGCTCCCACTTTTCCCGCAGGGGCGACAGGCGGAACTGATAAAACCCGTCGATGGAATACTCGTCCGTATGCCTGAGCTTGCGCACGATATACCCCTTATCCCCCTCAAAATCGGCGGCGATGAGCGCGGCGCACAGCCATTTCCGCTCGCGTGCGCCCAAACAGACGCGCAGGCGCTCCTGCATGAAACGGTATTTATAGCCGATCCCGATGATCTCCGCGACCTGTTCGCACGTCCTGGCGCGCACGTCTTCCTTTCTCGGCTCTTCCGCGCGGATGCGCAACGCGGTACGGTCGCCGCCGAAGAGCAGTTCCCCGCGCCCGCCGCCGCGGTCGAGGCAGTCCGCGAGCGCATGATACAGATATGTGATGTTGGAACGGTTTTCTCCCCGTTCGGTTACCGTGATTTCTTCCACAATTCTATTGTATGCCTTCCCCGCCGTTTTATTTACGTCCGCATAAAATACGGCGAGTTCCCGCGTTCGCTTGACTTTCCCGTTTTTATATAGTAAAATAGTAAAATAAGCATTGGCATTTTGGAGGATTGATACGGTTTATGGACATGAAATCGGTTGAACAGAAATGGCAGGCCCGCTGGGAGAAAGCCAAATTCAACAATTTCAACAAGAAGGACTCGGACAAGCCCAAACACTACGTTCTGGAAATGTTCTCCTATCCTTCCGGCGCGAAACTGCACATCGGGCATTGGTACAATTACGGTCCCACCGATTCGTATGCGCGTTTCAAGCGGATGCAGGGATATAACGTGTTCCAACCGATGGGCTTCGACGCATTCGGACTCCCCGCGGAAAACTTCGCGATCAAGACGGGCGTTCACCCAAAAGACTCGACGGAGAAAAACATCGCGACGATGGAAAAACAGCTCAAAGCGATGGGCGCGATGTTCGACTGGTCTGCCGAGGTAAAGACCTGCGAAGAAAACTACTATAAATGGACGCAGTGGATGTTCCTCCAACTGTATAAAAAAGGGCTCGCTTACCGCAAAGAAGCCCCCGTGAACTGGTGTCCTTCCTGTCAGACGGTGCTCGCGAACGAGCAGGTCGTCGATAACCGCTGCGAACGGTGCGGGAGCGAAGTCGTCAGAAAAAATCTGACGCAATGGTTCTTCAAGATCACCGAATATGCAGAAGAACTCCTCCGCGATCTCGATACGCTCGACTGGCCGGAAAAGACCAAGTCCATGCAACGCAACTGGATCGGGAAATCCACGGGATGCGAGATCGAATTCGAATGCGAGAGCGGCGATAAGATCCGCGTGTTCACCACGCGTTGCGACACCGTGTTCGGCGTCAGCTATGTCGTGCTCGCGCCCGAACACCCCCTCGCCCGCAAGCTCACGACGCCCGCACAGAAAGAGGCGGTGGAAAAATACATCGAATATGCCGCGAAGGCGAACGAGATCGACCGCCTTTCCACCACGCGCGAAAAGACGGGCGTCTTTACCGGTTCTTACTGCGTCAATCCCGTCAACGGGGAAAAAGTACCCGTATATCTCGCCGACTACGTCCTCTACTCTTACGGCACGGGCGCGGTGATGGCGGTCCCCGCGCACGACGAACGCGATTTTGCGTTTGCGGAGAAATACGGACTTCCCGTCATCAAAGTCATCGAGAAAAAGGGCGGCGAAACGCAGCTCCCCTATTGCGATGACGGCATCGTCGTCAATTCCCTGCAATTCGACGGACTTTACGGCGAAGACGCCCGCGACGAGATCGCAAGTTATATCCAAAAGATCGGCAAAGGCGGCAAAAAAATCAACTACCGCCTGCGCGACTGGCTGGTCTCCCGTCAAAGATATTGGGGCGCGCCCATCCCCGTCATCCATTGTCCCGATTGCGGCGCCGTTCCCGTTCCCGAAAAAGATTTGCCCGTCCGCCTTCCCTACGACGTAGAATTTAAGCCGGACGGAAAATCCCCGCTCGCCAAGCACGACAAATTCATGCACACCGTCTGCCCCAAGTGCGGGAAACCCGCCCTGCGCGATCCCGATACGCTGGACACCTTCGTCTGTTCGAGCTGGTATTATCTCCGCTATGCGGACGCGCATAACGACAAGGCGCCCTTCGACACGGAAGCGGTGGACGCCATGCTCCCCGTCGATACCTACGTCGGCGGCGCAGAACATGCCTGCATGCACCTGCTGTATGCGCGCTTCTTTACGAAGGCGCTGCGCGATATGGGTTATCTGAATTTCGACGAACCCTTCCTCCGCCTGATCCATCAGGGCGTCATCCTCGGGCCCGACGGAAACAGGATGTCCAAGACCAAAGGCAATATCGTATCGCCCGACGATTACGTCTCCACCTACGGTTCGGACGTATTCCGCCTGTATCTGATGTTCGGCTTCTCCTACACGGAGGGCGGTCCTTGGAGTGACGACGGGATCAAGTCCATCGCAAAATTCCTCGACCGCGTGGAAAAGATCTTCCTCAGAATCGAGGAGATGAAAAACAACGGTTGCACGGAAATGGGCGCGGACGAAAAAGCGCTCAATTATGCGCGCAACTATGCGATCCAGCGCGTATCGCGAGACCTCGAAGCGTTCTCCTTCAACACCGCGGTCGCAAGGCTTATGGAGTTCACCAACGCGCTGTATAAATACGACGCGTGCGATAAAGAGAAAAACGTCGCCCTCATGAAAGCGGCGGCGGTCGATCTCCTGCTCCTGCTTGCCCCCTGCGCACCCCACTTCGCCGAAGAACTGTGGGAGATTCACGGCGGAAAGGGATTTGTCTTCGAACAATCCTACCCGAAGGAGGATCCCGCCGCACTCGTGCTCGACGAAACGGAATACGCCGTCCAGGTCAACAGCAAGCTCGCCTGCAAGGCGATGATCCGCAACGGGATGTCCCCCGACGAAGTCCGCGAATTTGTGTGCGGGATTCCCGAAGTCAAAGCAAAACTCGCGGGAAAAGCGGTCAAAAAGTGCATCGTCGTTCCCGGAAGATTGGTCAACCTCATCGTCGGTTGAGATAATCTGAGCGAAGAAACGATAATAAAAACTCCGAAGCAAACATCGGAGTTTTTTTGTTTATTCAGATCATTGCGCGGGCCGCTCTTCCGCTTCCGTCCCGGGAGAGAAGACGACGCGCATGGAGATAAGCGCGAGACAGCGGTTCCTGCGCATCCGCAAAAGACTGCGTTCGAGGAAAAATTGATCGACCGCCTCCCAAAGGAATACCCACGCGACAATGTCGAGCATTTCCGAAAGGATGGCGTTGGAAGAAAGATACGCGACGACAAGCGTGACGACGAGCGCGATTACGCCCGCAAGCGTCATCGCGAGCGTCACAAAGAGATTCCTCCTCAGATCGCGCACGTCCTGCTTGTATTGCAGACGATAGTATTCGGCGATCGCACCGCGATAGACGTTCTGCTCCTTTTCGTCAATACAGTCACTGCGGACGTGCAGACACAGCCGCTCTTTGGGCGGATACTGCATGGCGCCGCGCTCGATAAATTCCGCGACTTCCGAACTGATCGTCGGTCTGCCGTTCGCGGAAAGGTCGGAAAGAAATTCGCGGTCGTCGCGCACGGTCATGCCGATGATCGCGCGCCCTTCTTCATCCCGCTCGATCTCTTCCGCGCTCAGACGGGCGTTCAATTCGCGCCGAAGCGCAGCAAACGTGCCCGCCATCAGAGATGCTCCCTGATATATCTCGCGTAGATCTCCGCGGCGTCTATCCCGTTGGAATACAGCATACGCGTTCCGACGACGTCTTCGATCTCATTGAAGAGCGGGAGATCGCCGTCAAAGATGAAGTCGATGCCGACAAAATCGCAATCGAGCTGCTTGCAGATATATTTTGCCTGTTCGAGCGCGGTCGGCGGGCATTCGATGAGCCTTGCCCTGCCGCCGAGCGTAAAGTTGCTCTTGAACGAGTGCGGGTTCAGGCGTTCCACGCACGAAATGAGTTCTCCGCCCAGCATATAGAGACGGACGTCCTTTCCGAGCGTCTTCGCGGGGCGTTGGAAAATGGCGTTCTCCGCGCCGATCTCCGCAAGGATCTCCTCCGCTTCGCGGCGGTCGTTTGCCCAGAAGACCTCCTTCCCGCCGTGCCCGAAGCGCGATTTGACGATGCAGGGATACGACGCCTCGTCGAGCGAGGACGTCCAGCTGCAAGCCTCGATGCCGAGATCGCGCGTAAACTCATAGGCGAGTTTTTTGTCGTTTGCGATCTTTCCCGTCAGCGCATTGTTGAAGGCGCGCCCGCCGCGGCCTTCCAGCTCGCCGCGCGGTTTGGGATCTTCCGTACGGAAGACGGCGACGCTGTATTCGGACAGATCTTCCGTCACGTCGCGCAATTCGAATCCGAGCAGGCGGCAGAGCGTTTCGCCCATCCACCTGTTGGACATATTTTTGGATACGGCGGCAAGCCGTTCCTTGTCGTAAACTACAGCTCCTTTCATTTGTCTGTTCCCCCCTTGATATAAGCCACGCACGCGTCAGCGTACGAAAAACCGTTCAGATCGAGCAAATTTTTGAAATGGGCGTTGGAGTTGACTTCCAGCACTTTCCCGCCGAGCAGATCCACTCCGGAAAAATCCGCGCCGACTGCCCTGTTCGCGGAAACGGCGATCCGCGCCTCTTCCTCCGTCGGATCATAGCGTTCCAGCGCCGCGCCGAGCGAAGCGTTGGAGCGGAACTCGCCTCCGACGCTGATCCGCTTCATCGCGGAAACGGCGCGATCCCCCACGACGTAAACGCGCACATCCCACGCGTGCGGGAGATATTCTTCGAAGATCGCGCTCTGCGCGCCCAGCCGACCGCCCAAGGCAAGCAGCTCCTGCGGCGACGACGCCAGCGCCACCTGTTCGCCGAACGATCCGAACGCCGCCTTCACGACGACGGGATACCCGAGTTTTTCCCCGACAGCCCGCAAAAAACGCTCGGGCAGTTCCCCGAAAAACAGCTTCGGAGAAAAGACGTGCCGCGGCACGGAAACGCCCGCCCGCTCCAACGCGTAAGCCGTTTCGCACTTATCGTCGCAAATAGCGATCGCGCGGGAGGAATTGTAACAGCGCACCCCCGCTCCTTCGATCCTGCGGCACAGCAAGACGTCCTTGTCGTAAAACAGACAGAAATCATAGCGGCGGAACGCGTCTTCCGTTTCCGTCGCAAGGGAAATGTTGTCGCGCTCGTCGAGCCCGATCCCCGCCCGCGCAAACGCCTGCTTCCACAGCGACGCGATCTCCGAAAATTTCGGCGTGAGCAATCCGCCGTTTACGACCAGCAATCCCCTCATAAAATTTTCGGCGGAGCAAACTCTATGCACCGCCGACTCCTTACTTTGAAATTTACGAAACGACGCGCAAAACGGTATCCACGCTTGCGACGCCTTCAAGCGCGTTGATCTTTTCCACCGCATTGCGGATGGCAAGTTCTTTGGTGACGTGCGTGATGAGGATGAGCGGCACCTTTCCGTCCTGAATGGCTGCCTTCTGGATCATTTCGACGATGGAGATATTATGTCTGCCGAAAATCGCGGAGATCTTGGAAAGCATGCCCGCCTTGTCCGCCACCGTAAGACGGAGATAATAAGCGCTCTTGAAATCGTTGACGAATTTGACGTCCTTTTCCGCCGTCGCGTTGTTCTTGAAGGTGGAATAGCGGTTCTCGCTGTGTGTCGCGGCGTAAATGATGTCGCTCACGATCGCGCTGCCCGTGGGAAGCGCTCCCGCGCCCCTGCCGAACAGCATGACGTCTTCCACCGCGTCGCCCGTCAGATACACCGCGTTGAAACTGTCGTTGACGGATGCAAGCGGATGTTCCTTTTTGACGTACGTCGGGTGAACGCGCACCTCGATGCCGTGCTCCGTCTGCTTTCCGATCGCGAGCAGTTTGAGCACATAGCCGAGTTCTTTGCCGAACGCGATGTCCTCCTGCGTGACGGAGGAAATGCCCTCGCGGTAGATCTTGGCGAACGGCACTTTCGTATGGAATGCGAGCGAAGAGAGAATGGAGAGCTTGTACGCCGCGTCAAAGCCCTCGACGTCTGCGGTGGGATTCGCCTCCGCATAGCCGAGCGCCTGCGCCTGTTTGAGCGCGTCCTCATAAGACGTGCCCTCCTCACTCATCTTGGTCAGGATATAGTTGGTCGTCCCGTTGATGATGCCCATCATGGACGTGATATGATTTGCCTGCAACCCGTCGAGCAGAGTGCGGATGATGGGAACGCCGCCCACGCAGCTCGCTTCGAAATACAGTCCCGCATTCTGGCGCTTTGCCGCGCGTTCGAGTTCGTGCGAGAATTTGCAGACGAGTTCTTTATTGGACGTGACGACCGTCTTTCCCGCATTCAGCGCGGAAAGGACGAATTCTCTCGCGACGCCGACGCCGCCGATCACTTCCACGACGATGTTCACGTCGGGATTGCAGACCACCTCGGCAATGTTGGAAGCGATCTTTTCCTCAGGTACGCCGAGAGACAGCGCACGTTCGCGATTGAGTTCCAGAACGCTCTCCACCACGATGTCGACGTCCTGCGTCTTGCGATAAAACTCCCTGTGCTCCGTCAGGATCTTATAAGTGCCGCCCCCGACAACGCCGAGACCGAGTATCGCCACGCCTACTTTTTTCATTTCAAGTCTTCCTCCGAACTGTTCAAATCGTATAAATATTTCAAGCCGTTCAACGTCAGCATCTTATCGATGACGTCGATGCAAGCGGTCTCTTTGGCGATCGTTTCGGAAAATCCTCCCGTCGCGATCGTGACGACGTCGCTTGTCCCCAGCTCTTTTTTGATTTTTTTGACGATATATTCCACCAGCCCCGCAAAGCCGAACACGATGCCCGCCTGCATATTGGTGACGGTGTTTTTCGCGATGACGCTCTTCGGCGCTTCGATCTCCACGCGCGGAAGTTTTGCCGTGCCGTTGACGAGCGAATCGAGCGAGCCCTTGATGCCGGGCGCGATCACGCCGCCGATAAATTCATAATCGGCGCTGATGATGTTGAACGTCGTCGCCGTGCCGAAATCGATGACGATCATCGGCTTCCCTTTTCCGTATCTGCGGATCGCCGACACGTTGTTGACGATACGGTCCGCGCCCACTTCCCGCGCGTTGTCCACGCGCATATTCAGCCCCGATTTCAGCCCGGGAGCGAGCTGTTTGGGCGTAATGCCGAGATAGACGCGGAGCATATGCTCGATCGTGTAGTCGAGCGAAGGCACGACGGACGAGAAGATCCCGCCTTTGATGTCGTTAGGCTCGATGTGGTTGATGTTGAGCATCCCGACGAGCTGTGCGCCGTATTCGTCCGAAGTCCGCTTCAAGTCGGTCGAAACGCGGTAGGAGAACTTAAGATCGTCCCCGTCGAAGATCGCGTATTTGATATTGGTGTTGCCGACGTCGATACAGATGATCACGAGCTCTCTCCTTACGATTTCAGTTCTTGTCTTCCCCTTCTTCCGTTTCGTCCGAAGAAGGCTCTTCCGAAGACTGCGCCGCCTGTGCCGCTTCCGCCATACGATCCTCCGTGACGGTGCGCCCCGCCCCTGCGGGCAGAAAATCGGGGGTATGCGTCGCCTTTTTCATCACGCGGATGAAAATGGGAACGAGGATGATCGAACAGACGAACTCAAACACGAAATTGATGCCGATGATCGTCTGCCAAACGGTGTCGAAAAACGCGCCGCCCTGCGTAAAGAGTTCCATCGCCCCGATCACGAGCACGGTGTGGAGAACAACGGTGATCGCCGCCGCGACCGCGCGGACCACGTCTTTCGCCTTGCCGCGGGTGATGCGCGTCAGTCCGTAAAGGATCCAGTACCCTGCCACGCCCGTGATCGTCCTGGGAAGGATGGAAACGAGCGGGTTATAAAATGCGGTATATCCGACGAAAAACGAAATGATGAACGAACAGCATCCGAAAATCGTTCCGCCGATAAAACTGTGCTTCCAATTTCCGTACATGCTCAATGCGATGAACAGCGGAATGGAGAAAAAAGCGGGCGACGGTTTGATGAAGTAGATAAAGACGTACGTTTCCAACATCAAAACCACAAACATCAACGCCGCCATGACGCCGATGAACGCAACAAGATGCGCTCTGTCACGATCCATAATAACACCTCCATCAGACTTCCCTTTAAGGAATGTCTGTGAAAAAAAGATTTTTGCTGCCTGCGGCGGATAAGACCGCGTCGCGTGTCTTTCCGCCCGAAGAGCAACCTATATCATATTATAGCAAATAGCTGCTTTTTTGGCAACTAAATGACCGCATTTGCTCGGAACATTTTTCTTCGCGTGCATCATATTATTTAATATAACCAACCGAACGGAAGAAAAATATACATACTCCTCGGTTGCGATAAGGAGGAAAAACTATGAATTGCTGTTTACAAGGCAACAGCGCTCTTTGGATTCTCATCATCCTGCTCATTCTCGGAACGACGTGCGGCAATATGCTCTCCGGCGCCTTCTCGGGTTGCGGCTGGCCCATCCTCGCGGCGCTCGCTTACTGTATGTGCAAGAACGGCACGCTCGGCTCGATCTTCGGCAACGGCGGCTGCGGCTGCGGTTGCTGCAACGGCTGACGCGCCGTCCGCCCGTTCTTTTCTCCGCCCCGTTCATTTTTGAAAAAGCCCGCCCGCGCAAATCGCGCGGGCGGGCTTTTTGACCGTCTGTATATCTAATTTACACTCGCTTCATCGGCACACTTTTGTACGATCTCGCGTACGGCAATGGCACGGCAGTCAAAAAAGCGTACGAAAAATAAATTCACCTCCATTCGCATTCGACGTTCCGAAGCGAAACTCAAACCCGAACGGGGACGACGTTGGAAATTTACCACACTATTTTCTCGTCCGAAAGCGTAAAAAACGGTGTTTTTCGATAAAAAACGCCGTTTATGCGTGACATAGTACTTTGTAATTGTCATATTTTTGCGTTTAACGGCGATATTTCAGCATCCAGGTGAGGATCGCGACGACCGTCTTTGCGTCCGAGATCTCCCCCGTGCGCACCATTTCCGCCGCTTCTTCGACGGGTACCCAGACCAGGCTGAGAAACTCGCCGTCGTCCAGCACCTGTTCCCCGACCTCTGTCTGCGTCGCTTCATAAATGTAGAGCAATTCGTTGGTATACCCCGGCGTGGGATAAAGCGTGTAAAGATGGCGCACTTCCCGCGCGATGAGCCCCGCCTCCTCTTTGAGTTCGCGAATCGCGGCAAGGGCGGGATCCTCCCCGGGATCGATCTTCCCCGCAGGGATCTCCCAGATCACCTTGGAATACGCATAGCGATATTGACGTTCGAGCAGGATCTTCCCGTCGCGCACGCAGAGAATGCTCGAACCGCCGGGATGCTCCACCATCTCACGCTTGCACGGGCGACCGTCGGGCAGCTGCGCGTCGTCACAGCGGAGATTGATGATCTTCCCGCGGTAAATATAATTCTTTTGTATGGTCTTTTCTGTCAGATCCATCATTCTTCCCCCTTTTCTTTTCCGCAGATCAGTCTGCGCGCCAACGCGCCGACCATAAGAGCGAACAGCGCGACGACAAAATACCACGCCGCGTGGACGAACGCCGACGGGTTATAGTAGACGGGAACGCTCGGCAAAAACAGGAGCGCCACGGCGAGCGGAAAGAGAAAGCGCAAGCGCTTATCGGAAGCCATCCCCACCGTCAAGGCGATCAGCGCCGTCAGCACGACGAGCAGGAGCACCGTCCCGATGGGCGTAAGCGCGCCAAACAAGAGCGGCAACAGGAAAAACGCCGCCGCCTGCAAAGCAAGCGCAATAAATTCCGTCCGATACCCTTTCACGAACCGTCCCCCGCCCCCGTCACGACTGCGGAAACAGCTTTGCCGCCACCGCGAACAACTCTTCGCTCGACTCGTCTTCCGCGCGGATGCCGCGCAGATAATATCCGTAACCGCACAACAGCGCGCGCAGTTCCTGCGCGTCTCCCCTGCCCGCGGCGGCGTACATCTCCGCCAAGATCAGATCTCCCGCCTCGCGATCCTCTTCGCTCGCGGGGATCGCCGCAATGCGGTTGCGTTCCACCGAAACGCGTTCGGAAACGGCGGCGAAGATCTCATCCTCCCTGCGCTCCATGCGTAGCGTCTGTCCTCGCTTACCCGCGGCGGGAAAGCAATCGCGGACGATGTCGCGGAACGGGCGGATCATGCGGTCCGCAAAAAGCGCATAGCTCGCCGTATAACTGCCGTCTTCATAGAAATAGCGAAGCAGAAAATCGTTGAAACGGATACTGCCCGCGTCAAATTCGACGAGCAGGCAAAAAACGAACGCGAGCACGTCGCCGCGCTCTACGGGCAGGAACGCCGCGCCGTGCGCCGCGCCCTTTTCCGCAGGGAAGCGCAGATACGCCTTTTTGGCGGCGTTATAATCGAAATTCTCCGTTACGGCGGAAAACAATTCGGTGAGTTCCTTGCTGGAAGCGACCGATTTGAGCAATTCCCCGATCTTGGAATCGGCGAGAATGAACTTTCCCGTGATCAGGTCATCGCAAGCGGTAAAGAAGCGGTCGATTTTGGCAAATGCTTGTTCCATAATTCCTCCGACGGTCTGTCATTCTGAATATCTTTTCCCCGTCTTATTGGTATTATAGCACAAAAATAAAAATTATTAAAGAAAAATTGGGAAAATATCTTGATTTTATCGCAGTTTTTATGTATAATACGGGTAACTATGAATGGAGGAGGATCCCGTAAATGAAATCGATCAAAATTTCTCTCGAAATGGCTCAGAAGGTCAAAGAATTTGTCAACATCACGCAAGACAGCGAATGCGAAATTCTCTTGAAGAGCGGCAAATATGTCGTCGACGCGAAGTCGCTGCTCGGCATTTTCAGCCTTGACCTCACGAAGCCCCTTACGGTAGAGATCTACAGCGACGACTGCGCAGACCTGCTCGCAAAGCTCGCTCAGTTCGCCGTATAAGATAATTTTCCACTGAATGAAAAAGCACCGTAAGTCGCTTAATTCGTTTAAGCGACTTATTGTGTCGTTATGGGGATGAACGATCCCCTATGATTTACGCAGGACGACCGTATGCAGATCAAAGGCGAAACTTCCGTCAACAAATTAATATTGCTCTTTGTATTCGATAAGATGGAAAGTGCCCTCTCCGAACGGACGTTGGTGGATATGTGTACCTCTTCCAACGATTGGATCAATTATATGGACTGCATGGTTCTGATCCATAAACTGCTCAACGACGGTTTCATCTGCGAGATCCCGGGCGAGGACGATCCGCTCTATACCATCACGCCCGAGGGAAGGGAAACGCTCGCAAATTTCTATATCAACATCCCGAAAAGCACGCGCGAAGAGATTTCCCGTTTCATCAAGAACAACAGCACGAAATTTCGCAACAGGCAGGAGTGCAAATCGGATTATTATCAGAACAAAGACGGGACTTATACCGTATTTTTGAAGATCCTTGCCCCCGTTCAGCCGATGTTGGAACTCAAATTCGTCGTTCCCGACAAGAAAACGGCGAACAATATCTATAAAAAATGGGAGGACAAGGCGTCCGAGCTCTATTCCGTTGTCTACGAGACGCTTGTCGACTGATCCCGAGAGGTTTTTACTTATGTTTACTTATACGACGAAAGGAACTTGTTCCAAACAGATCATCTTCGACGTCGACGCGGAAGACCGCGTGCATAACGTCAAATTTATCGGCGGTTGCAGCGGAAATTTGCAGGGCATCGGCCGCTTGGTCGAAGGAAGAACGACGACGGAACTTATCCCCCTTCTGCGCGGGATCCGTTGCCGCAACAACACTTCCTGTCCCGACCAGCTCTCCCATGCGCTGGAAGATTATCTCAAACACAAAAATAACACAGGCAATTCCTGAACAGAAACGCGCGCGCCCGTCGGGCGCGCGCGTTTCTGTTTTCTCTTTTCTGCCCAATGCCCGCCCTTCGCGCCCCTTCTTTCCTTTTCAGGCTCATAATGCACGGGCGCCGTAAAAAGCCATCGGAATGACCGATGGCTTTTGCATATATCCTCAATCGCGGAAATGGCGGGCGTCCGTGCACAGCATCGCAATGCCGTATTCGTTGCAGAGAGCGGTGAACTCCTCATCGGACGAGCCGCCCGTCTGTATGATCGCCGTAACGCCGTACTGCTTGCACAGTTCGATACATTCGCTCGTCGGGATCGCCGAATCGGACGCAAGCACGCATCCCTTCGACTCCTCTCCCGCAATGGAAAGCGCGGCGCGCAACGCCAGCGTACGGTTCGTCTGCCCCGTCCCGATCCCGACGGTCACGTTATCTCTGCCGATGACCATCGCGCTGGAACGGGTATGCTTGGCGACTTTATAGTTAAAGTCGAGCGCCTTCACTTCATAAGCGGTCGGTTTGCGTTTGGTCACACAGCGCGCCTTTTCAAATACGGGCGCGTCATACGTCTGTACGAGCAGTCCGCCGTAGATCTTCTTCATGTCGAACGTGGAGAACTGCACTTTGCTGCGAATGTCGGGCATTTCCAGAAGGCGCACGCTCGCGTTGTAGCGGAGTGCCGTCATCGCTTCGGGGGTAAATCCGACTGCCATCACCACTTCCACTGGAAGATTCTTCATCGCGTCTGCCGTGCGGGCATCCACGATGCCGTTGACCGCGAGGATCCCGCCGCGCAGGTGGAGCGGCTCCGCGCGATAAGCAAGCATGAAGGCATCGTATACGGTATCCCCTGTACCGACGCTGCAAGGCGTGCAGTGTTTGCAGACAGCGACCGTCGGCGCCTCGAACTCCTTGACGAGTTCGAGCGCAGAATTGGCGTCGTTGATGTTGTTATAGCTGAGCGCCTCTCCCGTAAGCTGTTTGGCGCGGGCAAGCGAACCTTCTTTGAGCAGCGGCTCGCGGTAGACCGCCGCGCGCTGGTGCGGATTTTCGCCGTAACGCATATCCTGCGCCTTTTCGTATGTGACCGTGAGGGTGCGAGGAAAAGCGATCTTAAGTTGGCGGGAAAGATATTGCGAGACGAGCGCGTCATACGCCGCCGTACAGGAGAACGCCTTGTACATGAGATATTTTCTCTCATCTTCGGGAATGACGCCCGTCGCGAGGTCGCACAGAACGCGGTCATAATCCTCGGGATCGCAAACCGCGACCGTATGCATGAAATTTTTTGCCGCGGCATTGAGGAGCGCGACGCCGCCCGCGTCGATATGCGCGGCGGCCTCCTCGAAAGGCACGCCCGCTTCCATATCTTCCTTGAAAGGATACAGGTTGATGACGACCAGCTCGATGGGATAGACCTCCTCGTCGGAAAGCTCCGCGAGCTGTTGTCTGGTCAGTTCGTTCGCAATGATCCCCGTGTAGATCGCGGGATGCACGGCGCGGACTTTCCCGCCGAGTGGCTCGGGATACCCCGTCAGCTCGTGCGCGGAACGCACGGGCAGTCCTGCCTCGCTGAGCACGCGGCAGGTGCCTTCCGTCGCGATCAGATCATATCCGTACTCGACGAGATACTGACAAAATTCCACGATACGCTCTTTGTTGTAAACGCTGATGTACGCCCTCTTCTGATGTTTTTTACGCATATCCATCTTTCAAGCTCCGAATTTTTCAAAATTGCACATACTCTGTGCGATATGATTTTCGTTTATCTTTTGTTTGCCGTATATATCCTCTCCGTCAACTTCTTCGGCTTCCGCCTGCTGAAAACGCAGAAAGACGCCGCAGACGCGGGCGACGACGGTGCCCGCAAGAGCGACGGAAAACTCATTCTCGCCGCGCTCGCAGGCGGTTCCCCCGCCATTTTCGCGACGATGTTCTTCCTCCGCTACCGCCTCACGGATATGCTCCAGA
>CALVLH010000017.1 GCA_944336975.1 uncultured Clostridia bacterium | reverse complement strand
CGTGCAGCTCGGACCCGTAGGCCCCCGCGCGCCCGTCGCGCCGCTCGGCCCCGTAGGACCTGTCGCGCCCGTCGCGCCGCTCGGACCCGTGGGACCTGTCGCGCCCGTCGCGCCGCTCGGACCCGTGGGACCTGTCGCACCCGTTGCACCGCTTGCACCCGTAGGACCTGTCGCTCCCGTCGCGCCGCTCGGACCCGTGGGACCTACTGGACCGCGCGGGCCTGTGGGTCCCGCGGGGAAAAGAAAGATTGGACGGGAAGCGCATACGCAACAACAGGGAGGACAAATAAAATTGCGTTGGTATCGTTCAGCCATGTTATGATTCTCCTTCGTGGAAAATAGTTTGGAAATATTGTTTGTTATGAAGATAAGTGGGATCGTGCGGCCGATAGGAACCTGCGAGCTCGTTATAATATTCGGCTTTTTTCTTATCTCCCAGTCGGTCAAAGCAGACGCAGAGCCAAATGCAGGGCAAAAAACCGTTGCAATCGGGATAAGAAAAACCTCCGTCGCTGACATCGGGAGGCAACGCAAGGGCAAGAGAATACCATCCGATCGCCTTTTCCGTTTCTCCGCGTTCCAAAAAGATCGAACCGAGGTCGCAGCAGATCTCGGCGCGCGGCGGTCCGAAGCGAAAACTTTCGGTCAACGCCGTGACGGCGTGATCGCTCTTGCCTTGAAAGCGATAGCAGGCGGCGAGACCGCGGCAGGCGCTGATCTTATCGGGAAAGCGCCCGTCTCTTTCGAGAAAGGCGCGGAAAGCCGCCGCCGCGCTTTCATATAGTCCGTGATCGAAGAGCTCCCGCGCAAAATAAAACGCGCCTCGCGCGTCGAGGGGAACACCCCGCGCGACCTGCCCCGTCAGGATACGCAGATTGCGTTCTCCCGAGGGGCGGGAAGGGGGCTTCTTATGCGTGACGGCGATATTCAGCGTCCGCGTGTTGCCATGAGGAGAGATCGCCTCGTGGACCGCGCCTTCCCAGACGAACATCCCGCGGCGCACGATGCGCTCGCGAAGATAGACCAGGGAGGAATTCCCGTTTTCGTCGCAATCGGCGCGATAGGGGAGGAAATAGAGGTCCGCGGGCGGATCGTCGCCGTTTTTCCATTGAAGGAGCGCGGCGGCGTCGTCGGGGAGGAGTACGTCGTCCGCGTCAAGCCACATGAGATAATCGGCGGAAGCGAGCGAGAAGGAATAGTTCCGCGCCGCGGAAAAATCCTCGTCCCAGACAAAAGGGGAAAATATATCGGCGTATTTCGCCGCAATTTCCGCCGTTTTGTCGTTTGATCCCGTGTCGACGATGACGATCTGATCGAAAATACCCTTCACGCTTTCCAGACAGCGCGCGAGGACTTCTTCTTCGTTTTTGACGATCATGCATAAGGCGAGCGTCATGTTTTTCTCCCGTTGCGGGAAATACCCGTGATATATCATATTCCTCCCGTCGAATATGTGTGAAAGCTCGCAGTCGTTTGACATGAGGGGATAGAGATGTTATAGTATAGTTATCTTGAGCAAGTCGCGGAGAGGATATGGAACAGGAAAGCAAAAGGAAAAAAGCAGGCAGGATCGCACAACTTTTTCTGCTTTTTTTGAAAATCGGATTGTTTACGTTCGGCGGCGGATATGCGATGATCAGTCTGATCCGCGGCGAATTTGTCGAAAAGAGGCAATGGATCTCGTCGGAGGAGTTTACGGACATGATCGCGATCTCGGAATCTACCCCGGGACCGCTCGCCATCAACAGCGCGACGTACGTCGGATATAAACTGGGCGGATTTTGGGGCGCTCTTTGCGCTACGATCGGCGTCGTCCTGCCGTCGTTTGTCATTATTTTCGTCATATCCCTTTTTTTGCAGGCGTTTCTCGAATTTCGCCTGATTGCCGCGGCATTCAAGGGCATTCAGGTCGCCGTCGCGTTCCTGATCCTGTCGGCAGGCGTGAAGATGTTTTTGGAAATGGAAAAAAACCCCGTCACGGTAACGGTTGCCGCGCTCACCTTTTTGGCGTTGCTGATGTTGGACATCTTTGCCGTGAGCTTCTCTTCCGTCTGGATGATCCTTGCGGGCGCGGCGGTCGGGCTCGTCGCGTATGCCTGTCTGAGAGCTGCCGAGCGCAAGCGTACGCCCGCGGCGGTCGCGGACGGCGAGAACGCGGAGAGCGAGGCGCGGACAGACGGTGCAGAAGAGCAACCGTCCGCGGACGAAAGAAAAACGCCGACGGACATTTCCGATAATTCGGACGGGGAGCGGAAAGGGGATGACGGAACATGGAATATCTGACTCTCTTTTTCGTATTTTTCAAGATCGGACTGTTCACGTTCGGCGGCGGCTATGCGATGATCCCGATGATCGAGGACGAAGTCGTCGCAAGGGGCTGGCTCACGGCGGCGGAATTGCTCAATTTTATCGGCGTGGCGGAATCTACGCCGGGACCGATCGCGGTGAACATCGCGACGTTCATCGGCTCTTCGCGCGGAGGGCTGTTCGGTGCGTTCTGCGCTACGGTCGGCGTGGTTCTGCCGTCCTTTCTCATCATCCTGTTGATCGCCGCCGTCTTTCGCAATTTTCTCAAAAACCGCGTCGTCAAGGGCGCACTGGTCGGCATCCGCGGCGTGATCGTGGGGCTGATCGTCGCTACGGGGCTCTGGACGGCATTGCAGCTCTTTTTCTTTGCGGGCACGGACGCGTCTTTTGCTTTGGATTGGCGCGCGCTCGCGATCTTTTCGCTTCTTGCCGCGGTGAGCATATTCATCAAAAAAGTGCTCAAACGTCCTTCTATGCCTATCCTCCTCATTCTCATATCCGCCGTCTGCGGGATGGCGCTGTATTCTTTCTGATGCGGCTGTTTTCAGAACGGTGAGAGCGACCGTAACGGCGGATAAGGTGCAAACGTCGTATATTTTATCGGAAACGAAATTGCTGTTGAATGCCGCTGGCAACCTTTTAAAACAATATATAAAAAATCGGTCATGAGTAAAAACTCATGACCGATTTTTGGGTTTATTGGATAAAAATGCTACCCTCCAAATCGAGCAGAAGGGTTGCAGATTGTGCACTTTCAAATGCGAGGACGAGGGAATTTATTAAAACGTAAATGACCGAAGTCCGAGAGATGAAGAAAGGGCGCAAGATGCGCCCTTATCTTCGGTTTGGCGCAGAGAAAGGGATTTGCGCCTATAGCGGCGCGCTCCGGCAAACAGTCCGCAGGACTGTTCGGACTACGGAAGAACAAAGCGGTCATGCACTTTGTTGTCCTTCGTCCGTTTGCTTATGCAAACGCCTCCTCCCTCAAATCCCTTTCATAACCGTGAATCAAAAAAATCGACAATGAGCAAAAAGCTCATTGTCGATTTTTGGCGCAGAGAAAGGGATTTGAACCCTTGGATACATTCCTGCATCACACGATTTCGAATCGTGCGCGTTCGACCGCTCCGCCATCTCTGCAAGCTGTATTATTGTATCCGTTTTTATAAAAAAAATCAAGTTTTTTCAACCTGTTTTCGGAAAAATCTTTCCAAATCCCGTAACTTTTGTTATAATGGGCGTATGAACGATCTTACCTTAAAAATTACCGACACGCCTGACGTCCGCTATACCCTCGTGACGGGCGCCTGCGGCGGGCTCGGCGGCGCGTTTACGCAACTCCTTGCGCAAAAGGGCGAACCGTTGTTCCTCACGGGACGGAGCGGCGAACGGCTGAAAGTTGTTGTCCGCCGCCTGAAAGAGGAGTATCCCGATCTGCCCGTCCTTTTCTGCGCGTGCGACCTCACGGACGCGCGTTCGCGCGCCGCTCTGTTCGCCTGTGCCGATGAGGCGCACGTCCGTTTCCGTCGTCTCGTCTATGTTGCGGGCGCCGATATTCAGAAGCCGTTTTCCGCTTACACGCAGGCTAAGGCGGTATTTCAGGCGCGCGTCAATTTTGAAGGAGCGGTTACCTGTATGCTCGCCGTTTCCGAGCGGTGCGATATGGACGGAACGGCAGAATTTCTCACCGTGGGAAGCGTATCGGGGATTTATCCGATGCCATATTTTGCGCTGTACAGCGCGACCAAAAAGGCGCTCGAGCAGTTTTCTTCCGCGTTGCGGACGGAATGGCGGGGAAAGGCGAAAGTGACTTGTCTTCTCCCCGGAGCGATCCCGACGCGCCCCGACGTCATAGAAAATATCCGCACGCAGGGCGTATGGGGAAAGCTTGCCGCGCTTCCGCCTGAAAAAGTCGCAAAGGCGGGGCTGAACGCCGTCCGCCGCAACAGGAGGACGGTCATCGTGGGATTTTGGAATAAAATCATGCGCTTTGCTACCGCTCTCGCGCCGCTGTCTGTCAAGATGCGTTGGATCGCCCGACGCTGGTCAAAGACGGAGAAAGACGCTTTCTGAGTCAAACAAAAAGCGCGCCGTAAGCGCGTTTTTGCTTATTTTATATATCGGTCGGTCTGTCGTTATTTTTTCTTTTTGATCTCTTCTTCCTCTTCCGCGGTGGAGAAGGAGAAGCCGATCTTGTCGTTGCGTTGCATGATCTCGCGGATAAACTCTTCATACCATTCGGGTTTGACGACGATGACCATATATTTGTTGTCGTTGAAATACACGGCGAGCTTTCCCGCACCTTTGAACAGGTGGACAGAGGTGATATTCGCGATTTCGTATTTACTGCGAATAAATCCGAATTGCGTGATCAGTTGTTTTTCCGTCAGGATATATTGCGAACGGATGAGGATGGAGACGATCAGCGCGGCGAAAAACACGCTCGTAAAAAAGAGAATGCCGTATTGGATCCATTCGTAAACGCTGTTTGCGCCCGTTTGGGTAAAGCGGTAGATGTTCCAGCCGAATGCCGCGACGCACAGCACGATCGTCACCCAAAGCAGGATCAAGATGAGGGTGGTAAAGCGGAATTTATATTTCTTCATGACATCAGTATAAAACATTTCTCCGCAAAATGCAATCGGCTGAGCCAAAAATGCGGGAAAATTTCGCCCGAATTTCGCAAAAGAGCATTTGCACGCTTGAAAAAATGCAGGGAAAAAGGTATAATGAAATAGCAATATCTTAAAAGAGAGCCGCGTTATCCCGCGCGGCGAAAGGAGTGCCCGACGATGAAAAAAGTATGCGTGATGCTCTCTGCCTACAACGGAGAAAAATATCTGCCCCGTCAGTTGGATACTCTTGCGGCGCAGACGGGTGTCGATATGCGCCTGTATGTGCGCGACGACGGCAGCAAGGATTCGACTTCGCGTATCCTCAAGGAATATCGGGACCGCGGCGTGATCGACAAGATCATCGAGGACGGGAAGGGGAACCTCGGGTTTGCCGACAGCTTTTATACGCTCGTGCGCGAAGCGGACCCCGATTGCGATTATTATGCGTTTTGCGATCAGGACGACGAATGGGATCCCGACAAACTCGCCGCCGCCTGTTCGGTGCTGGACGGTGCCGACGCGAGCCGTCCCGCCCTGTGTTTCGGCAGATACCGCGTGATCGACAGGAACGGCAAAGTCAAGCAGAAGAAAGGACTTAAATTTTATCGTTTCTTCCCCGAATACGCCTTTGAAGAGCTGTTTTCCATGAACTTTACCTACGGATGCACCTGCGTGTTCAACGCGAAGGCGCGGGAATATTACCTGCGGTATGAGATCGGGGAGATCCGCTTTCACGATTGGACGATTAACGTCATCTGCACGGGACTCGGGAGCGTATATTTCGATCCTCAGCCGCATATGAGTTACCGTCTGCACGAGAGCAACTGTTTCGGGCCGATCAGCCTGAGCAAAAAAGCTCTCCGTCGGTTTAGAAATTATTGGAAAAATTACGAGATGAACAATACCCGCCTGAAAGAGATGCTGTTGTTCAAAAAGCATTTTTACGGGGAACTGACGGATGAAAGACGGGAATTCGTCGACATGATCTGCGGGTATCGCGAAGATCCCGCGCTGAAAAAGAAGCTGCTTAGCAGCAAGAGATATTTTCACAAAGGGAAAAAGGGCTGGCTCAGCATTCTCAATCGTTATCAGATCCGAAAGGGGAAGCTCTGATTCTTTTCGCGATCTTTGCGCGAATTTTGCCGAAGGGCGCGACTTTGCTTGTAAAATTGCGCGATAACCGCTATAATAATATAACGAAACCATTCCGAGGAGGAAGTTTATATGATCAAGCTCATCAAACAGGGCGTCTACTATATGGAGGGGAAGATCGTCAGAGAATCCCGCGCGTTCATGACTTCGGACAAAAAGGAGAAGGCGATCCGCGGCACGATGACCTATCCCATTCTCGAAGCGCATAACGTGGGGGATGCGGAAAACCTGAAGATCCGCTTCGACGCGATCACCTCGCACGACATTACATACGTCGGGATCATCCAGACTGCTAAGGCGAGCGGTCTCAAACAATTCCCCATTCCCTATACGCTGACCAACTGCCATAACTCGCTCTGCGCGGTGGGGGGCACGATCAACGAGGATGACCACGTCTTCGGGCTTTCCGCGGCGAAAAAATACGGCGCGAATTATGTCCCCGCGCATCTCGCCGTCATCCATCAGTATATGCGCGAAATGCAGGCGAAATGCGGGGCGATGATCCTCGGTTCCGACTCGCATACCCGTTACGGCGCGCTCGGCACCCTTGCGGTGGGCGAAGGCGGTCCCGAACTCGTCAAGCAGATCCTGCGCCAGACGTACGACGTCAAGCGCCCGCAGGTGATCGCGGTCTATCTCAAAGGCAAGCTCCGCAAGGGCGTAGGCCCGCAGGACGTCGCGCTCGCGCTCGTCAAGGCGACCTTCCCGAGCGGGTTTGTCAAAAATAAGATCCTCGAATTTGTCGGGCCCGGCATCGCGGGGCTTTCCATGGACTACCGCAACGGCATCGACGTCATGACGACGGAGACGACCTGCCTTTCTTCCGTCTGGGAGACGGACGAGAAGACGCGCGAATATTACGCGACGCACGGCAGGGAGGAGGATTACCGCCCGATGTCGCCTCAACAGCCCGCTTATTACGACGGGGCGGTCGTCATCGACCTGAGCAAGGTGGAGCCCATGATCGCGCTCCCGTTCCATCCTTCCAACGCTTATACCATCCGCGAACTCCTGGAAAATCCCTACGAGATCTTAAAGGAGGCGGAAGAGAAGGGGCGCAAACTCAAAGGGGACGATTCCTTCACGCTCACGGATAAGATCCGCGACGGGAAGATCTATGTCGATCAGGGCGTCATCGCAGGCTGTGCGGGCGGGATGTACGAAAACATCGCGGAAGCTGCGGAGATCCTGCGCGACAAGACGATCGGCTCGGACGCGTTCACGCTGAGCGTATATCCTTCTTCTCAGCCCGTCTATAAATCGCTCGTGGAAAACGGCTATATCGGCACCCTCATGGAGACGGGCGCGATCGTCAAGACGGCGTTCTGCGGTCCCTGCTTCGGCGCGGGCGACGTGCCCGCCAACAACGGGCTGTCCGTTCGTCACACGACGAGGAACTTCGAGAACAGAGAGGGGAGCAAGCCCGGAAACGGACAGCTCGCGGCGGTCGCGCTCATGGACGCGCGCTCGATCGCGGCGACGGCGGCGAACGGCGGCGTGCTCACTTCCGCGCTCGACCTCGAATATCCGAAGCGCCTGAAAAAATACAAATTCGACGACAAGATCTATCGCAACCGCGTATATTTCGGCGCGGGTGCGCCCAAGGCGGAAGAACCGCTTCGCTACGGTCCCAATATCGCTGACTGGCCCGAACAGATCGCGCTGGGAAAGAACCTGCTCATGAAGGCGGTCTCCGTGCTCACCGATCCCGTGACGACGACGGACGAACTCATCCCTTCGGGCGAGACGTCGAGCTATCGTTCCAATCCCATGAAACTCGCGGAGTTTGCGCTTTCGAGAAAGGATCCCGCGTATGTGGGCAGGGCGAAAGCGGTCATGGCGGAAGAAAAGACGCGCCGCGAAACGGGTGCGCTTCCCGAAAGCGTGCTCTCCGAGCTGGGCGGCTTTGTCCCTGCGGAAGGGACGATCTACGGAAGCGTGGTCGTCGCGGTCAAGCCGGGTGACGGTTCCGCGCGCGAACAGGCGGCGTCCTGCCAGCGCGTCCTGGGCGGCGTTGCCAACATCGCGAGCGAATATGCGACCAAGCGTTATCGTTCCAACCTCATCAACTGGGGGATGCTTCCCTTCCTTTGCGAGAAGGTCAGCTTCTCCGTGGGCGATTATATCTATATCCCCGATGTTGCCGAAGCGGTAAAGAGCGGGGAAGAGCGCGTGATCGCTAAGCTGATCTCGGGCGGCAAGATGCGCGACATCGTGCTCACGCTCGGCTCTCTGACCGAGGACGAGCGCAAGATCATCCTCGCGGGCTGTCTCATCAATTTCAACAAGGCGAAAAACGACTGACATGGGGATCTCTTTTTCCGAATACAGAAAGATCATCGATCTGACGCCCTATCCCAGACCGGAGCCGTTCGGGAGCGAGGCGGAGTTGAGCTCCGCGTGCGACGAACTGCTGCATTTCCTGCTCTATGAGCGCGGGATCATCGCGGCGTTCAGCGCGAGTTACGAGAACAAGCGTGAGAACGTGCGCAGGTACATGAACGAACGCGCCGCCGTGCCTGTCCCGCAGGATATTCTCGCGGTGCAGGACAGGCTGTTCTGGACGGAAACGTTGCGTCGCGGCGTGGCGGACCTTTCCGAGTGCACGCAATATCCTCACGGGATCTCGCTTTGGGAGGGAGACATCACGCGGCTGAACGCGGACGCGATCGTCAACGCGGCGAACAAGACGTTGCTCGGCTGTTTCCTGCCCGGGCATAACTGTATCGACAATATCATTCATTCCCGCGCGGGGATGCAGCTCAGGAGCGATTGCGCGAAGATCATGGCGCAACAGGGCAAGTCGGAAGAGAGCGGCGGCACGAAGGTCACCCGCGCTTACAATCTCCCTTCGCGCTACGTCTTTCACACGGTCGGGCCGATGATCCTGCGCGACGTGGACAAGGAACAGCGCACACAGCTTCGTTCCTGTTATCTCGCCGTCCTCAATCTTGCGGAAGAGATGAAGCTCAACAGCGTGGCGTTCTGCTGTCTTTCGACGGGGGTGTTCAATTTTCCTCGCGAAGAGGCGGCGGAGATCGCGACGGGGACGGTGCTGAACTGGAAACTCCGTCATCCCGAAAGCGACCTGAAGGTGATCTTCGACACCTATCTTCCCGAAGATACCCGCGTGTACGAGCATATCCTGAAAATGATCTGAATTTCCCGTACGGGAGGAACGCCCTGTTTGCCGCGGGGCGCTTTTTTGCGGATACGGCGACAGAGGAATATAAAGGGAGAGCGCCGCAAAATACGTCGGGAAGCGGGATTTCGGCGACGATGTTGCGGAAATATGCACAATTTTTGCGTTATCGGTTGAAATTTTTGTCGCGGTATTGTATAATAAAGACAAGCGTTGCGCCTTCGCGCCGCTAATCTCATTCGGAGGATAATTATGAACACAAATACACTTCTGATCACGACGGGCGCCATCATCGGGATCGTGGTCGCCGTGGTCGTCGTACTTCTGATCGTGATCCTGGTCGCGGCGATCATCGGGATGTATAATACGCTGGTCAGGTTGCGCAACACCGTGGAAGAGGCGTGGTCTACGATCGACGTGCAACTGAAAAAGCGCTACGATCTGATCCCCAACCTGGTCGAAACGGTCAAGGGCTATGCAAAGCACGAAGGGGAGACCTTGGAAAAGGTCATCGCGGCGCGGAACCTCGCCATGACTTCGAGCGGGGACGCGAAGATGGCGGCGGAGAATGCGCTGACGGGAACGCTCAAATCGCTGTTCGCATTGCAGGAGCGCTATCCCGACCTGAAAGCCAACACCAATTTCATGGATCTTCAGAATCAATTGAAGGTGATCGAGAACGAGATCGCTTCGGCGAGAAGGTATTATAACGGCACCGTCAAGACGTTCAACACCAAGATTGAGGCGTTTCCGTCCAATCTCATCGCAAATATGATGAAGCTCACCAAGCGCCCGTATTTCGAGCTGGACAGCGAAGAGGAGCGCAAGGCGGTCTCCGTCAAATTCTGAACCGGGGAAAGGTTATGAACAAAATCAGAAAGAGTGTAACGGCGATCGTCTCCGCGCTTGCGGCGGCTGTCCTTGCGCTCGCGGTGTGGGCGGGGTTTTCCCCGCCCGTTTCCGTTACGGCGCACGCAGACGCGTACAGCTATGAAGTGAGAAAGTTCGACGTCGTCATGGACATCTCCGCGGACCGCACCATCCGAGTCACCGAGAAGATCACCGCTTATTTTTCGGGTTACGATTCTCACGGCATCATCCGCGATTTTACGCTCGACAACGGCGTGAAATATCGCGATATAAAGGCGGAGTGCGACGATCCCGATTTTCGGTATTATTCCAAAAACGACGATATGTCCTTCCTCTCCGTCTATTTGCGCGGCGACTCGGTGATCACGGGGCAGACGCGCACCTATACGCTCACCTATACGATGATCGTTCCCGCGCTCGCCGAAGAGGGGTATCTCCCGCTCGACGTCGTCGGATACGGCTGGCAGGCGACGTTGCAGGACGTCAGCGTGACGGTGAATCTGCCTGCCGTTCCCGAACGATATAAGGTCTATTCGGGCAGTTACGGCGCCACGACGAACGGATGTAACGTGCAGACGGAGGAACTGAGTCCGCAGTCGTTTCTCCTGACGACAAGGCGGCTCGGCTATAACAACGGCATCACATTCGACCTTGTCTTTCCTGAAGGTACGCTGACGACGGCGTTCGATTTTTCCGTTCTCTATGCGTTCCTCGCGGGTGCGGCGCTCATTGCCGCCGTGGCGCTTGTCAAACTCTTTGCCTGCCGCCAGCCGCTCATGACGATCACGGTCAATCTGACCGCGCCCGACGAAATGGATCCGTTGCAGATGGGTAAACTCATCGACGGTTCGGTGGACGCCGAAGACATCGGCGCCGCCGTGTTTTATCTTGCCGATCAGGGCTATCTCACCATCGACATGAGAGACGAGTCCGATCCCGTGCTCGTCAGGACGGAGAAACGGGATACGTCTGCGCTTCCGCCGCACCTTGCGCTGATGTATGACGGGTTGTTCGAGTACGGCGATGCGGTCCGGGTATCCTCTCTGAAAAACAAGTTTTATCGCACGGTGGATGCGGTCAAGGTGGCGATCCCCGACATCTGGGGAGGTTTTGTCGATCGAAAGAAACAGAGCATCAGCGCCGTTCTCGCGCTCCTTTCCGCCGTCGTCATGGGGCTGTTTGCTTTCCTGTACGCCAAAATAGCGTTTGCGGGATATAACTATTTTATCGCATTCATCTTTTCCGTCGCGCCCGTTGCGGTCGGATACTGCGTCGCGGCGTATGCGATGATGCGTACTTACCGCCTTTCCAAGCTGAAAAAAGCGCTGTGTGCGGTCGGCTCGTTCGGGCTGTGCGCGGCGGCTGCGGCGGGGATCGCGTGGGGCTTCCCCTGCGCGGCGTACGGGATCCTCATGTCCGTTGTCGTGGCTTTGGCCTCCTGCGGGGCGGGCTGGATCTCGGGTTGTTGCCGTTGCCGTTCCAAGAAATATTCCGAGTTGCTCGGACACATCCTCGGCTTCCGCAATTTCATTCTCTATACGGAAAAGGATAAGATCGCGGTCATGCTCGAAGAAAATCCCGAATTATATTATCATATCCTGCCGTATGCGCAGGTGCTCGGCGTGACGGACGAGTGGACGGATAAATTTGACGGGCTGGATGTCGGCTCGCCCGAATACGTCGCCTGCGGCGCCAATATCGCGTTCAATGCCGTTTTATGGCATTCGTTCTACCGTTCTCTCAATTCCTCGATGTCGAGCGCTATGGTCTCCCGACCTTCGTCCTCGGGCGGAGGAAGGATGAGCGGCGGCTTCGGCGGGGGCTTCGGAGGAGGAGGCTTCGGCGGGGGAGGCGGCAGAGGTTGCTGAAAAGGTGCAGGAGGAGATCATGAGTTACATCATCGCGCTCGATGCGGGCACCACGAGCGTCCGCGCCATGCTTTACGACACGGAGATGAAGAAATTCGTCGCTTCGGCGCAACAGGAGGTGGGCCAGATCTATCCTCATCCCGGTTGGGTAGAGCAGGATGCGAACGAGATCTATTTTAAGATCGCGTACGTTCTCAACAGTTGCGTGACGAGGGCGGGCGCGGAGCGCGTCGCGGGGATCGGAATCGCCAATCAGCGCGAGAGCGTGATCTTCTGGGACAGGGAGACGGGAGAACCTGCCTGCAACGCCATCATCTGGCAATGCCGCAGAACGAGCGAGTTCTGCGAGCGGATCCCTCAGGGGATGCGGGAAAAGATCCGCGAAAAGACGGGCTTGCAGACGGACGCTTATTTTTCCGCGAGCAAGATCCGTTGGGGGCTTGAAAATGTGCCCCGCGTGCAGGAATTGCGGCGTCAAGGCAGGCTGTGCGTGGGGACCGTCGATTCCTATCTTCTCTTCAAACTGACGGAAGGCAGGACGTTTGCCACCGATTATACCAACGCATCGCGTACGATGCTGTTCAACATCCATACGCTGAAATGGGACGAGGAACTGCTCGGCTATTTCGGAGTGCCGGAGGAGATCCTTCCCGAAGTCCGCCCGTGCACCGCCCGCATGGGGGAGATGAACGCGGGCGGGAGGAAGATCCCTATTGCGGGCGTCGCGGGAGATCAGCAGGCGGCTCTCGTCGGGCAGGCGTGTCTTTCGCGCGGCGACGGAAAGATCACTTACGGCACGGGATTGTTCATGCTCTTCAATACGGGCGAGCGGTGTATCCGTTCCGGAAGCGGAATGCTCGCGACGATCGGCTACTCGGTCGGCGAGCGCGTGAGTTATGCCCTGGAGGGGAGCGTATTCAACGCGGGGAGCAGCGTGCAATGGCTGCGCGACGAACTCGGTTTTCTCAAAACGAGCGCGGACAGCGAACTGCTCGCTACGTCGGTTCCCGATACCGGAGGCGTGTTTTTTGTGCCTGCGTTTACGGGGCTGGGCGCTCCCTATTGGCGGGGCGACGCGCGCGGGATGCTGTGCGGGATCACGCGGGGAACGGGGCGCGCGCACATCGTCCGCGCCGTGTTGGAAAGCATCGCTTACAGCGCGCGCGATCTCGCCGAGAGTATGCAAAAAGACAGCGGCATCGATCTCAATGGCATCCGTTGCGACGGCGGCGCGTCCGCCAATGCGTTCCTGATGCAGTTTCAGGCAGACGTTCTCGGCGTGAAGATCGACCGCCCCGTCGAACGGGAAAGCACCGCATTGGGTGCGGTCTTGCTGTGCCTGTTGTCGCTCGGACTGACGGACGAGAAGTCGCTTTCCGCCTTCCGAAAGAGCGAGAAGATCTTCTCGCCTTCGCCCGAACGGGAGCGCTTCGACGGATTGTATCGGCAGTATCGGACCGCCGTCAAAAGGACTTTGTTGACGTAGAAACGGACTTTTGCGATATTTTCGCAGTACTATGCGTGACATAATATGGCTTAATTTGCCGCAAATTGCATAAAATCGAGAAGAAAAGTGAAAAATTTAACCGCGGTCGTTCTAACGGCCGCGGTTTCTTCATTTGATAGTTGAGGAGCGATCTGCCGTCGGAAACGGGCGTTTCGCCCGCGTTCCAATCAAGCGAATACGGCAAAGATCGGGAGAAGTCGGATTGTCATGCAGATATTTCTGATGAAAAAAAGTTATTTTACCTTCGGAGGAGAAGAGAGTTATTCTATTGACATTTTAGGGAAAACTCCCATCGAACTGATGGCGGAACGCCTGGGTGCGGAGCTTTCGGACAGTCCGCCCGAAGTGCACGGAGAGTCGCGCGAGCTCGTCGTTCTATTTCCCGTTTATCCCTTTATCACGGCTCGTGCGCTCCGCGATTTCTGTTCGAGCCGAAGCGGGAGTTTTGCCTTCGAGGGCGGATATGTCCTTCGGGACGATCTGGACAAAGAGGAGGTCGCCGCGCTCCCTGTCATCCCCGTGGGGAATGCGTTCGGGACGGGGCTGTTTCGCCTGGAAGATCTGCCCGCCGTGCTTACCCGTGCGGCGCGGGAGAGCGCCAGAGTTTGGCTGTCCCGCGGTGTTCTGGCGGAGGAAGGCGCGGAGATCGGTTTTCGCGTTGAGATCGGGCAGGGCGCGCGGATCGGGCGCGACGTACGCATTACAGGGGAGTCCAAGATCGGGGAAGGCGCGGTCGTTACGGGGAATACCCTGATCGAAGACAGCGAGATCGGCGCGCGGACGACGGTTCTGTCCAGCGTCCTGAAAGAAGCTCGCGTCGGCGCCGACTGTACGGTCGGACCGAACGCCTATCTTCGCCCGTTCAGCGAGATTTCGGACGGGTGCAGGATCGGGGATTTTGTTGAGATCAAGAATGCGAATATCGGAAAGGGGTGCAAGATCTCTCATCTCGCCTATGTCGGGGACGCCGATCTCGGGGAGGGCGTCAATATCGGGTGCGGAGCCGTGTTCGTCAATTACGACGGCAGGAGAAAATGCCGTTCGCGCGTGGGCAACGGCTGTTTCATCGGCAGTAACTGCAACCTCGTCGCTCCCGTCGAAGTGGCGGACGGAGCGTATGTCGCCGCGGGGACGACGCTGACGCGCGATCTCGGCGAGGGGGATTTCTGTATCGGTCGCTGTCGGGAAACGGTCAAAAAGGGACGCGATTACCTCAAACGAACCTAATTCTTTGCGCCGTTGACGGGTTTCGTGCCGTTGTGCCCGTGCAAGCGGTGCGAAAAAGCGGGTTGATAAAGTTTTCTGCTTCGCGATTGCGTAAAAATTCGAAACAATAATAACCGCGGTTCGCTTTTTTCAAAAAGCGAACCGCGGTTTCTTTATAGGGAAGAGCGCTCCAAAGGAGAACGCTGCTGTTCCGATCTTTTGCGGAGTTGTTTACGATTTCCGCAAGCGGGTGAACGCTGTTCCGATTTGCGAGCGGATTTTTGCATTCGCGCAAAACGCGCGGCGCACTTGCCGCGATCGTGCCCGAGAGCATAACGCCGCCGCAGCAAAATCTCATGCGCCCGACTACGGGATCGGCGTTTTTTTTGCGGAAAAAGCGCGGACAAGTCGCGCGCGGCGGACGTTTCCGCATAGGATGGAATATTCTACGGGGGTGTGCATGGGAAAATATTTCGGTACCGACGGTTTTCGGGGACGCGCCAACGAAGTCCTGACGGCGGAACAGGCGTTCCGCGTCGGGAGATTTCTGGGGCGGTATTTTACCGACCGCAGCGGCGAGCGGGCGCGTATCGTCGTGGGAAAGGACACGCGCCGATCTTCCTATATGCTCGAATATGCTCTTTCGGCGGGGATCACCGCGTCGGGCGGCGACGTCTATCTTCTGCACGTCACGACGACGCCGTCGGTCTCTCATCTCGCGCGCACGGAGGGGTTCGATTGCGGCGTAATGATCTCCGCGAGCCACAACCCGTTCGAGGACAACGGTATCAAGTTGGTCAATTCGGAGGGCGAAAAGGCGGACGAGGCGCTCATCGAGCGGTTGGAAAACTATCTCGACGGCGGCGACGTGCTCCCTCATGCGACGGGAGCGGAGGTCGGCAGGACGGTGGATTACGTTTCGGGGCGCAACCGATACCTCGGTTATCTCATCTCCCTCTCGGCGTGTTCGTATCGACATTGGCGGGTGGGACTGGACTGTGCGAACGGAAGCGCATGGGCGCTTGCCAAGGCGGTGTTCGACGCGCTGGGCGCGCAGACGTTCGTCATCGGCGCGCAGCCCGACGGGACGAACATCAATCGCGCCTGCGGCTCGACGCACATCTCCGCTTTGCAGGAATTCGTGCGGGAAAACAGGTTGGATATAGGATTTGCGTTCGACGGCGACGGTGATCGCTGTATCTGCGTGGACGAACGGGGAGAGGTCGCGGACGGGGACGCCGTGCTTTATGTCTGCGCGAGCTACCTCGCTTCGCGCGGGGAGTTGGAGGGGGGAGACGTCGTCGCGACCGTCATGAGCAACCGCGGGCTTTTGCGTTCTCTCGCCGAACGCGGCATCGGATGCCGCTGTGCGCCCGTGGGAGACCGCTTCGTGTACGCGGAAATGCTCGCTTCGGGCAGTATGCTGGGCGGCGAGTCCTCGGGACACGTCATATTCCGCAAATATGCGACGACAGGGGACGGAATTCTTACCTCTTTGAAGGTCATGGAGGCGATGATCGAGCAAAAAATGCCGCTTTCTGCGCTCAGCGCGGGGCTGAAGCGCTTTCCTCAGGCAATACGCAATGTCTCAGTAAAGAAAAAAGAGGCGATCATGCGCCTTCCGCAGATCGTCGCGGCGATCGCGGCGGAAGAGGAGCGGCTCGGGAAAAACGGTCGCGTGCTCGTACGCGCGTCGGGGACGGAAGAGAAGATCCGCATCTTAACGGAAGCGGAAACGGAAAGCGCTTGCCGCGAAGCGGCGGAGCGGCTCGCGCGCGCCGTCGGTGCGGCGGAGGAGGGATTATAATGTGCGGAATCGTGGGGTTTGTCGGCAGGAGAAATGCAGCGCCCGTTCTTCTGGAAGGTCTCAGGCGGTTGGAATACCGCGGATATGATTCCGCGGGGCTTGCCCTGCTCGACGGCGGCGCGTTTACGCTGGTAAGACGGAAGGGGCGCGTGGCCGCCTTGGAAGACGCGGCGCGGGGGAAAGCGGGAAAGGTCGGGATCGGACATACGCGCTGGGCGACGCACGGCGCGCCTTCCGAACGCAACGCGCACCCGCATATTTACGGAAAGTTCGCCGTCGTACATAACGGGATCATCGAGAATTATCGCGCATTGAAAAAGGAATGCGAAGAGTCGGGAGAGACGTTTGCTTCCGATACCGATTCGGAGGTGATCGCGCATTTGCTGGCGAAATATGACGAGGGGGATTTTCTCGACTCCGTGCGGCACGCCGTTGCGGGATTGCGCGGCTCGTATGCGCTTGCGATCTTGTGCGAAGGTCGTCCGGACGAGCTGATCGCGGCGCGGAAGGGAAGCCCGCTCATCGTGGGAGAGCGCGACGGCGAATGGTACGTCGCGAGCGACATTCCTGCGCTCGCGGGCAAGGGGATGAAACTCTGCCCGCTTTCCGACGGGGAGATCGCGGTGCTCAAAAGGGGCGGGGCGGCGTTTTTTGACATCGAAGGAAAGAGGATCGAAAAGGAATGGGCGGAATATGACACTGAAACTTCGGCGCCCCAGCTTTGCGGTTATCCGCACTTTATGCGCAAGGAGATCGATGAAATTCCCGCTTCGATCGCGCAAACTGCGGCGGAATTTCTCAAAAAACCCGCAAATCAGAGTCTGTGCGAAGTACTATGTCACACAGAGTATGTGCAAATCGTTGCTTGCGGGACCGCATATCACAGCGGACTCGCCGCAAAATGCGCGATCGAGGCGCTTGCTCGCATTCCCGCGGAGGCGTGTATCGCGAGCGAATATCGGTACCGCGATCCCGTCGTGAGCAAGAGTACGCTCGTCGTCGCGGTCAGTCAGAGCGGGGAGACGGCGGACACTCTCGCCGCCGCCAGGCTCGCAAAGGAGCGGGGCGCATATCTCATCGCCGTCGCCAACGTTCCTCATTCGTCGCTGACTGCGCTTGCCGATCACGTCATCCCGACGGCGGCAGGGACGGAGATCGGCGTCGCCGCCACGAAGAGTTATAACGCACAGCTGATCGCGCTCTACCTTCTGGCGCTTTCTCTGCGCGCCGCAAAGAGCGGCGCGCGGGACGTTTCTTCGAGCGGGCTCGCTTCGCAGTGCGAGCGGGACGGAGAGGACGCGCGGCTGCTCGAAACGCTTCGCGCGTTGCCCGCGCTTTGCGGCGAAGCGATCGCCGCTTCCCGAAAGACGAAGGAATGGGCACGGCGGTTTTGTTCGGCGAAGAGCATCTACTTTATCGGTCGCGGTTGCGATCATGCCGCGGCGGTCGAGGGGAGTCTGAAACTCAAAGAGATCTCTTATCTTCCGAGCGAGGGGTATCCCGCGGGCGAACTGAAACACGGCACGCTCGCGCTGATCGGGCGAGATACGCCCGTGGTCGCCGTGATGACCGACCGCGCGTTGGCGGAAAAGACGATGAATTCCGTGCATGAGGCGATCTCGCGCGGGGCGGACGCGTATCTCGTCACCTCGTTGTCCGAATATGCGGAGCGCAAGGAATTTGCCGCCAGCATACTCGTGCCTGCATGCGAGAGGCTCTTTTCTCCCGCGGTTTCCGTGATCCCGCTCCAGTTGCTCGCATACGAAACGGCGCTCGCCTGCGGAAACGATCCCGACAAGCCGCGCAATCTTGCTAAAAGCGTGACGGTTGAGTGACGGATCGACGTGTCGAAAATTATGCTTTGAGCCTATACGTTCGTGCAGTAACGGCGTTTTGTGAAGATGTGAGCACTTCTCCCGTGCGGGATGAGTTTTTCAGCGAGGAAAGTTCTTTTTCGCCGTTCGAAGAGCGGCGTTTGCGCGCAAATTACCTCTTGACAATTTTGTCGCGAATGATATAATATAATAAGGAAGGAAATTTTGTCTGTTCGGCAAATTCATTCCTCATCATGCGCTTTGGACGGTCGGGAGGAAACGATGAAAGGAATCATTCTGGCAGGTGGGAGCGGAACGCGGTTGTATCCGCTCACCATGATCACATCTAAACAGTTGTTGCCGGTATACGACAAGCCGATGATTTTTTATCCGCTTTCGACGCTGATGCTTGCGGGGATCCGCGACATTCTCATCATCAGCACGCCGCAGGATCTTCCCAATTTCCGCCGCTTGCTCGGCGACGGGAGTTCGTTGGGAATCAGGCTGTGTTACGAAGAACAGCCCTCGCCCGACGGATTGGCGCAGGCGTTCCTCATCGGGGAACGCTTTATCGCGGACGAGCCCTGTGCGATGATCCTCGGGGACAACATCTTTTACGGACACGGATTTTCCAAGATCTTAAAAGACGCCGTCAGGTGCGCGGAAAGCGGAAGGGCGTGCATATTCGGATACGGAGTGGAAGATCCCAAGCGGTTCGGCATTGTGGAATTTGACGCGAACGGCACCGTATTATCTATCGAGGAGAAACCGGAAAATCCCAAATCCAATTATTGCGTGACGGGATTGTATTTTTACCCCGCGGGCGTTGCGGATATGGCGGCGAAGGTGCGCCCTTCCCCGCGCGGGGAATTGGAGATCACCGATCTCAATCGCCTGTATCTGGAACTCGGCATTCTTGACGCGCGTCTGCTCGGGCGGGGCTTTGCCTGGCTGGATACGGGGACGATGGACAGCCTTCTCGAAGCGGGGGATTACATCCGCACGATGTCCAAACGTCAGAGCATCACCGTTTCCGCGCCCGAAGAGATCGCCTTCGTCAACGGTTGGATTTCCAAGGAGCAGCTTCTGGAAGCGGCGGAAAGATACGGCAAGTCCAATTACGGCAAACATCTCAAAAACGTTGCGGAGGGGAAGTTCATTTACTGATATGGCAAAGATCAAGGTGATCAAGACGTCCATCGAGGGCGTCGTCATCGTCGAGCCCGCCGTGTTCGGCGATCGGCGCGGATATTTCATGGAAACGTATAACGAGCGTGAATTTGCGGAAGCTGGGATCGAAAACCGCTTCGTTCAGGACAATCAGTCCTGTTCGGGCAGGGGCGTGCTCCGCGGACTTCATTTTCAGAAGACGCATCAGCAGGCAAAACTCGTCCGCGTGGTGAGCGGCGAGGTGTTCGACGTGGCGGTCGATCTTCGCGACGGCAGTCCTACATACGGAAAGTGGGAAGGCGTACTCCTTTCCGCCGAAAACAAGCGCCAGTTTCTCATTCCGCGCGGCTTCGCGCACGGCTTTGCCGTGTTGTCCGATCGGGCGGAATTCTGTTACAAATGCGACGATTTTTATCATCCCGAAGACGAAGGCGGGCTGCTTTGGAACGATCCCGACATCGGCATCGACTGGCCGATCGGGGACGAACCAATTCTGAGCGAAAAGGACAAGAAACATCCTCGTCTTTGCGAATGTAAGATCAGACTTTGAGAGGGAGCGTTAAATTATGGATCAGACGATCGTCGTCACGGGCGGCGCGGGATTTATCGGCAGTAATTTTATCTTTTATCTTGCGGATCGCTATCCGCAGGATCGCATCGTATGTCTGGATTGCCTGACGTATGCGGGCAATTTGTCCACGCTCCGTTCGGTTATGGATCGCCCGTCTTTCCGTTTCGTCAAGGCGAGCATTACCGACCGTGAGGCGGTGGAAAAACTGTTCGAAGAGGAGAAGCCGGATATTGTCGTCAATTTTGCGGCGGAGAGCCATGTCGATCGAAGCATCGAAAATCCGTCGGTATTTTTGCAGACCAACATTCTCGGCACACAGGTGCTGATGGACGCCTGCCGAAAGTACGGCGTGCGCCGCTTTCATCAGGTCTCGACGGACGAGGTTTACGGGGATCTTCCGCTTGACCGTCCCGACTTATTCTTTACCGAACAGACGCCGCTGCACACGTCCAGTCCCTATTCCGCGAGCAAGGCGAGCGCGGATCTTCTCGTGCTTGCCTATCACCGCACTTACGGGCTTCCCGTGAGCATTTCCCGTTGTTCCAACAATTACGGACCTTATCAGTTTCCCGAAAAGCTCATCCCGCTCATGATCGCCAACGCATTGGCTGACAAGCCGCTTCCCGTATACGGAAAGGGGGAAAACGTGCGCGATTGGCTGTATGTGGAGGATCACTGCAAGGCGATCGACCTCATCATGCGCAAGGGAAAGACGGGGGAGGTGTATAACATCGGCGGACATAACGAGATGCGCAACATCGACATCGTCAGACTCATCTGTAAAAAGTTGGGGAAGAGCGAAGATCTCATCACCTATGTGACCGACCGCAAAGGGCACGATCAGCGTTATGCCATCGATCCTGCCAAGATCCACCGCGAATTGGGCTGGTTGCCCGAAACGCGTTTTGCGGACGGCATCGAAAGGACGATCGAATGGTATCTCGAACATCGCGACTGGTGGGAAGAGATCGTTTCGGGCGAATATCGCAATTATTACGAAAAAATGTATTCCAACCGCTGAGCGGTGGACGGAAGGGACTATGAAGATACTCATCATCGGCAGTAAAGGTCAGCTCGGGACCGAGCTGACGCAATGCTTCGCGCGGGGAAACACGGAACTCGGGATCCCCGCGCTTCTGCGTGCAAAGAATGAAGTGCGCGGCGCGGATCTGGATGAACTCGACATTTCCGATCTTCAAGCGGTGAGGCGCTTTTTCGACGGAGCGCAATACGACTGCGTGGTCAATTGCGCCGCGTACACCGACGTGAACGGCTGTGAAAGTCATCCCGACATCGCCTTGAAAGCAAACGCGCTCGGGCCGCGCAATCTTGCGCTCGCGTGTGTCGAGACGGGCGCAAAGCTCGTCCACGTTTCCACCGATTACGTCTTTTCGGGCGACGGAAACGTTCCTTATCTCGAATTTGATCGTTGCGATCCGAAGAGCGTATACGGAAAGAGCAAGCTGTTCGGCGAGGAATATGTCCGTGCGCTCTGTCCGCGCAGTTTTATCGTCAGGACCGCATGGTTGTACGGGTATCACGGAAAGAATTTTGTCAAAACGATCGTGCGCGCCGCCCGCGAGCGCGGCGGATTGCGCGTCGTCGACGATCAGCGGGGCAATCCCACGAACGCCGCTGATCTTGCCCATCATGTCATCAAACTGTGCGCATCCGAAGAATACGGTGTGTATCATGCGACGGGAAGCGGGGAATGTTCCTGGTATGAATTTGCGTGCGAGATCGTCGCTCGTTTCGGCATATCGGCAAAGGTGTCCCCCTGTACGACGGAAGAATATCCCACGCCCGCGAAACGGCCGGCGTATTCCTCCCTGCGCAATCTCATGCTTGAATGCACGGTCGGCGATGAGTTTCGTGATTGGCGGGAGGCGCTGTCTGCTTATGCGGAGCGCTGTCAGCGGGAAGGATTGCTATAAAGAATACGATTTTCCCAGCGTTGCTCGGGATCGGAACGCCGCGTTTAAGGGTACGTATCGGAAAGTTTGCCGTTTGGCGTCGTCAGCAATATAAAATCCTCTGGCAATCGCAGAGGATTTTTTGATTTTCAGTCACGGACGGAAAGCTCGTCGAACGGGAGGGGGGAGAGATGTTTTCGTCGCGCGTGCCTTCGCTGAATGCCGCTTCCCAAGCGGAGGTTCGGAAGGAAAGTTAACTTTTTTTTCGCACACGGTCTAATTGCGCAAGATAGTCGACGGACCAGTCGTATAATTTGCAAAATTCGCCGCAGTAATTTCCCTTGCCCGTAAGGAGGTAATCCCAATAGTCGCACGAGATGAGCGATTTGTTTACGGAAAGTGCCGCGCGTCGCCATTCCACGCAATGTACGTCGGCTTCTTCCAGCGTCTTTCTCAGCCGCCACACGGCGTCGCGGTACAGGATCTTGCTCTTATCGGCGTCGCCGTCCGGCCAGAGGTGCGCGATCGCGTCGCCCATGGTCAGCGTCTTGCCGTTATAGGCGAGCAAGAGCGCGAAAAGCTCTTATGACTTGGAAGAGGAAAATTTGATCTTCCTGCCGTCTATGAAACAATCGAACGTGTCGAACATCTCCGCTTTGAGCACGCGCTTTTTGTCCTTGATCAAAGAAACCAACATCGAAAGTTTACTCTTGTTATATGGCTTATACATAAACCCCACGGTGTGTTCCCGCACTAATTCGGGCAGATCGCTTTCAGAGTCGGAAAGCCCCGTGATGAATACGAGTTTGAGATCGGGGTTAATGCGCAACAGCATTTTGGCGAGCTCGATCCCGTTGATCCGAGGCATATTGATGTCTAAGAAGGCGGCGTCGACCGTATTTTGCGACATATATTTGCAAATAGCGTCGACGTCGTCGCGATAAAATTTATACTCTACGCTCTGCGCTTCGATGATCTCGTTCAGAAACGCGTGCAAGGCGTTCATTTCGTCGTCAACGACAATGATCTTCAACTTGGCTTACCTCTGCTGTGCGCCTTACGGTGATGGTGATTTCCGTGCCGACGGAAACGATACTGCTGATAACGGGTTCCGTGTTGAAGAGCAGGCGAAAGCGCTCTTTGCAGTTATTGATCCCGTGCGCGCCCTCTTTCAATTGAGAAACGTCAAATCCCACGCCGTTGTCTGCTATACTGATCTTGGCAAATTCACCTTCGCTTGATGTGGAGATCATGATATAGCCGCCGCCTTTTTCGTTGACCTTGCTGTATTTGAGCGCGTTTTCGACAAACGGTTGCAGCGAAAAGGCGGGAACCTTGAAATCGGTCACGTCGATGTTGTAGATGGCGCAGAAAGGGCGGGGCTTGCAGGCGTTGATAAAATCGATATAGTGCGAAATATTTTTCAGTTCCTGTTCAAAGGGTATGACCTCGTTGTCGATGAGCGAAAGGCTTTTGCGGATATACTCGGAAAAAAGTTCTAAGGCATTGTCTCCCGCGTCAAATTGCCGTGATAGCTCGATTTGATGGTCGTCAGGGCGTTGAATATGAAGTGCGGCTTGATCTGTTCCGTGAGTACTCGCATCTTCAGACGTTCGTTCTGCAATTTATAAGCTTCGGCTCGAGACGCTTTTTTTGCCGTTTGCAGAAGGAACATGAGATAAAAGCAAAGATAGCAGAGGATGCAAACCCAGAGGTAGGCGGACGAGAGTCCCGCGACATAGGGGGCAAGCCCGTCGTAATAGAGTACGTTGGCGGTATGCATCCCTGCGCATGAAAAAAAAGATCGCCGATATAAGGACAAAGGCTGTCGTGTCGGCATCCGCGCCATATATGCGTATCTGAAAAATGATAAAATAGACGAGAATGACGATGAGAAAAAAGAAATGTGCGATGATATTCATCCGGAAGGGCAACAGGGAAACGTAGACGACGATGTCGATTGCCACCGCGGCAAACAATGGATAAAAGGGAAGTATTTTGACTTCCGCGCGGTATCTGTTGCGGAAAAAGGCGAGAACGGCGATCTCGATGGCGACAAAGCAAACCTCTCCCGCAATATCTTCCGTCTCCGAAGTGCGCGGCAAGCCGATGAGCTTGTAAAAGGCGATCGTGTCGGGGCAAAAAGCGACGATCGCCAATAGGAACACCGCGATCACCGCGGGGTAGAACGTGGAGCCGGCTATACGCAGTGCCGAGACGACTTCAATGACGGAAATGACCGCAAGGAACAGGAAGGTGACCAGAGAAAAAATGCCGATGCCGAGAGGACAGCCGTGCGCGGGGGAGGTCCGAAAAAGAGTCAGGACAAGCAAAACAGCACTGCCCCCGAAAAGGAGCAGCGCATTTGCGATGGCAGACAATATTCTTCTCACTCTTTTTTGTTTCATTTGCATTCTATAAGTTTAGCATTATTATTATCAAATGTCAATTAAACAAATTCAATAAAATATAAAAAATCACACCTACGAGGCACGCGTGGGAGGGAAAGAAGTTTGCCGATGAGGATTTGTCGCTTCCGACGGTCGGAAAGGGGAGCACGGAAAGGCGCACGACCAATTTCCCCGTCAGCACTGGCGGAGCCGTCCGTTCGCCCTTTTCAGTCAAGGGGCGGTCAATTTTCCGAAAGCGCTAGTTCTTTATAACAGAAGCGCCCGCAAGGGTATTTTTACGACGGCGGCGCGATTGCAAGGCAGGGATTGGCGGATCGGAAAAATGTGACGGCGCGCGGAATGCGAACTGCGCCCTTTTTTCTTTTCGCCGTGCCCGTTGCGTTTTCAGGACAGACAAAATATATTACAATCAACATTTTAAGAGTCGAACCGCTAAAAAAGCGCTTGATTTCAGTATTTATTAAAAAATATTTTTTCATAACAATTATTTTTAGCGCTTTTTTAGCAGTTTGGTGTTATAATAATATGAAAGAATATTATATTTAAGGAGAAATTAAAAAATGGATCAAATGAAAAAAGTGTGTACGGTATCCATCGCGAAAAATGCATTGGTTTTGTTTTTTCTTCTTTGGATCCTGTTCATGCCTTGGCCAACGAAGGACGGCGGAAGCATTTTAGTATGCCACGAAGTCCTGCTTGGGACTCTGATGGACGGCGAACTTTCGATTTGGGCGATTTTTGACGTCGCTTTCCTGTGCCTTTGGATTTTCGAGCTCGTGACCGTGATCATCAATGTCTTTTATGCGGTGCGGTGCCTGAAAAAGCCCGAATGTGCAAAACCCGTCAAAATGAAAAAGGCGTTCGCGTATTCCGTGGTCGTATGCGCTTTGATCTTCAATTTCCTTGCCATGGGCGCGTTGTTTTATATTGGTGCGTTTCTGGATTTCGTTTCGATGTTCAGTATATGCTTTCTTTTTGTGCTGTTTATCGCCGTCATCGTCATGGGGATCATCGGCAAGAAAAAGAGCAAAAAGGCATTTGCGGCGGTTGCGGAAACTGCGGGAAAAACCGAGCCTTCGGAGAAGTAAGGCGCAGTATAAGCCTCTGATCGCGCGACAGCGCGGCGATACCCGACGAGCGGAAAACGCCGTCGGGTATTTTTTATCCGACCGCGGCCCACTGCGGGTAAAGCGAAAAGGGCATCGGGGCGCTAAAGCGCCGCTTTCAAGACGATTGCGGCTCGTCGAGGCAAACAAACAGAGAAAGGAAAAGCGCGGCGTATGCCGCGCTTTTAATCGTTCTGACGTGCCTTATTGCAGATCGGGTATGGCAGTAAGACTTCGTCCGTTCTCGCGAAAAAGGCATATCATACGCCTCCTCGGGCGCTCAGAGGGAATGCACCTCGCAATTTACTATGGTGATGCGAGTCGGATCGGTGTTCTTGTAATATTCGATTCCGAATATCTCGATGCCGGAGACGAGAACTTGTTTTCCTTCGTCGATCACGGCGACATACAGTCCCTCTTCGGCGGAGCCTTCCGCTCCGAGCGTCCCGCCCGCTCGGGATGAGATGATCTTGAAAAGGTCGGGAGAAGGAAGATTTAGATCGTCGCCCAACGCAACGCTCAATTTTCTGACGGAATAACCGTTGAGGTCCAGAGTAAAATTCTTCGAGCGGTAGGGAATGACGACGAGCTCTTCTTCGATGTCGCCTGTCAGGCGGATGACGTGCGCAAGGCTTGCCATATCTTCGGCTACTTGTGCGTTGTCCGTTTCGCATTCGATGAGGCCCGTGCCGCTGTATCTTAAGTCGATCAGGAGAGTGGTCTTATAGCCAAACACCATCGTCCCGTTGTTGACGATATAATGCGTTTTGTTGTAGGGGGCGCCGCCGTCGTACAGGTTCAACGAATAATTTCCGAGCATGAGCGTGGTGTTTTCGGCGACGCGCAGGGTGATGTGATCGAGCGTTTGATTGTAGTGTGTAATGTGTTGCGTCAGCGTGATGAGGGAGTAATTCCCGAAATCCGCGTCTTCCCGATGAGAGTTGACCGCGTCGAGGAGCTGTTCAAAGGTGGAAACGGAGATCTCTGCGGGCAGGATTTGATAATTGTCCCGTCGCGAGCCGTAGCAGTGCGGCGAAAAATCGTATGCGGTCGATACCGCGACGGCGGGCGCGTCCGTAAGCGTCGCGTCGTCGGCGTTGACGTAAGAGGTGCGGTATTCGTCGTGCGAGATGAGTTCGATCTCTTCCGTGCGGAGGTCGACCTTCGGTCGGGGCGTGCCGTCGGCAGAGTAGATTACGGACTCGGGAAAGCCGACGGTCGCTGCTTCGGAAAGCGGGATGCGGACAAAGATCTTTCCTTCGCCCGAAACGCCCGCGGGAGACGCGCCGTTGAAATACGTCTCCCCGTCGACGCGGAAGGACGCGCCGTCCGCGACGTTCGTCTTCGCGCCCTCGCGTTCGCAATAACGTCCGCTTATCTCGGCGTTCCCGAGCACGGTCAGCGAGGCGGCGTTGATCAGGTCGGCGCCTTCGGGGACGATGAGCGACTTGCCCGTTTCCACCGTCACGTCCTCGTCCAGGACGATCTCGCCCGAAGCGATCGCGGTGTCATGATTTACGCTGTAAAGGATAGCTTCAAGCTCTTCTCTGTCGGTAAACGTCGCGCTCGCGCGGAGGATGCGGTAGGTAAGGGTATATGTGCCGCAATATTGCTCGGACTTGCCGGAAACGGATACGGTCAGATAGACCGTTCCTGCGCGGACGGGCGCTTCTTCGCGGATCCCGTCGGGGGAATAGCTGTAAAGGACGGAATGGGGGACGCGTACGCTTCCGTCTCCGAAAACGACGCGGGGCTTCTGCTCGCTTCCGTCGTAGGTAAATTCATAACGATCGAGCGAGGTATTGTCCGCGCCGATGCGCTCGCGGATGACATATCCGTCCGCAAAAGCGGAATTTTCCTCGTCCAGGTATGCGGTGCCCGCGTTGTCGAAAGGGGTATCGGAAGAAAGAGAGCCTTGCGGGAATTGGTAGAATTTTCCGCCGTTGACCGCCGTTCCTTGATTGACGAGCGTACCTTCGTTATAAAATGCGCCCGCGGTTTCCAGCGTGCCACGATTTTTCATGTAAGCCCGATTATATATCTGCGCGCCGCTGAAAAGCGTGCCCGAATTTGTCACAGTGCCCGTAAAGTAAGTCGTGCCCGCCGTCGACACCGAACCGCCAATCTTCAGATCGCCCGAATGCGTCCAGGTCGTATCTTCCTCGACGGAGAGCGTTCCGTCGATCGTCCAATCCCCGCTCGATTTCACGGTCGATCCGCACAGGACAAGTTCCTGCCCGTCGGGAAGGAGCAGGTCCGCCGACAACATCGTGGCATAGCAGAATATTTTACCGTAATTCAAGTTACCGACCGCGTCGAGCAACGCTCTTTCGTCGCGAACGACACACTCGGCCTGCTCGATCGTAAACGTGAGGATCCGTTCTCCTATGAGCGACTTGGAGAAGGGGAGCGCGGTGACTGTCACGGTAGCGGTACCTACGTCGATGTTGTTCTCATAAACGATGTTGCAGTCGTTCGCCGAAAACGTCGTTTCTCCCATGCGGACGACGACGGACGGCGTGACGGGAATGCCTTCATAGACCGCGGAGGCGCTGGAGAGAGAAACGTCGCACTCTTCCAGCGCATATCTGCGGTAAAAGCCTTCGAAGGGGGAGCCGATAAGGTCGGTCGAAGAATAAACGCCCGCGTCCCATTCGTCGACAAAGACCTTTCCCTCGTTTTCAAACGTACCGTCGTTGAGGAGCGCCGCGTCGTCCGCAAAATATACCGAACCGAGATTGACGAACGAACCTCCGTTTTCCGAAACGGCTCTTTCGTCTTGCTCCGACGTAAAGCGGAGCGTGCCTTCGTTTCTCACTTCGCCGAGGTTGTACAGCGAAAATCCGTTCGTCTGCACATTGACGTCCGCGGGGATCGTCACGCTTTGTCCCGCGGCGACGGCGATGTCGGCGGAAAACTGCACGGCGAGATAGTTTCCCGAAGAGAGAATGTCGTTCAGAGAAGCGGCGTCGCCCGCGGAGATCGGCGCGGGATCGGGAAGGATGGGGAAATTCACCGTCATGGAGCCCGTATATTTTTCGGACGCGCTCTTCGCCGCGACCAGGATCGAAGCCGTTCCCGCATTGACATTGTCCCGATACTCCACGTTGAGATCGGGATGCTCTTCGCCCGAGATCACCGTATCGATGCGTTCCCCGTTATAGGTGATGACGAACGAACGTGTTTTCGGCGTCCCGTCGTATACGGGATCGGGATCGGAGGTGAGCCGATAGCCGATGAGTTCGTCGGAAAGGGAATAGCGGACGTCGGGCTTTTCGCCGTTTCCCGTGAAGATGGAACAGCTCGTCAGAAAAAGGATGGCGGCCGCAAAGACAAGCGCGAATACGATCGGAATGCATTTTTTCATATCAACCTCCCAAAAAACAAATTCGTCGGGGCGCGATCGCGCCCCGACGAAAGGAAATAGGTCAAGTCATTTGGAGAAATATGACGAGCGCTACGATCAGTCCTACTGTCGTCAGAAGCGCGATGAGAAAGGCTATGATGTTGCCTCCTCGTTCTTCGCGGTGGAACATCCCGATTCCCGCGATGATCACGAGCGCGATCTGGGCAACGAAACCCTGTAAAAAGCATAGTAACGCGAGCAAACCGCATATAATGATCCCCACGACGCAGGCGATCAGCATACCGAAACTCTCGTCCATGTGACCGGCGAGTACTTTTACGCCGACCGCGCACAGTACCCCGAGGGCCATGATCAGGATATTCGCAAACGCGTATGCCACACGTTTTTTGCCGGATGCGGCACCCATATTGCCGATATGCTGGATAAAGCGGAATAAATTGGAAAATCTCATGGTCGTTTCCTGTGCGAGGGAAATGATTTACCCTGCTAAACAGATTATATCACAAGCGGACGGCTTTGTCAATATATACAACCCAAAGAGGGGAAAGAGTTCTTCCGACGTTATGATCGCGCGGCCGCAAAAGAGCGTAAATATGCGCCGCGGCGGCGCGGCGCATTGTGTGTTATATATCGGCAGGTTCGGGCGTCTTTGTTTCTGCCTCTTCGGCGACGCTTTCGGCTTCTTCCGCGAAGATCTGCCCCTGTTCGGCGATCACGCGCTTCGACTTTTTGGACGCGGCTTCCGCGGAGAGGGGATTGGCCTTCTGTTCATAAACGGTCCTGCCTGCTTTTTCCGCTTTTTCGTTGATCTTCTGCGCCTTTTCCTGCGCCCTTGCGGCGATCTTTTCCGTCTTTTTCGCCGTCTTGGCGTTCAGGGTTTCGATTTTTTCCTCCGCTTTTGCGATCTTTTTGTCCGCTTTTTCCGAAATAAATTCGGTGATCGCGGATTCTTCCTCTTGTAAAATCTTTTTCAGGCGTTCGCGTCGGTTCCAAAGGATCTGCGCGATGTCTTCCGCGATCTCGTCTGCGCCGTTCTTGGATTTATCGAAGAAGCTGAGCGCTTCTTTGATCTCGTTGAGCAGTTCGGGGCGGGTGACGAGCGTTTCCACCTGTTTGCGGATCTTGACGGGCGAAACGATATGATAGCCGCAGAACATATGTTCCACGAACAGTTTTTTGGTCGTGCGTTCGATGGGGGAAGCGCAATAATCGATGAGGATGGGCGTTCCCATCATCACGCTGTCGAGCACCGCATTGGGACCGGCTTTGGTGATGAAAAGGTCGCAAGCGCCGTAAAGCTGGGGCGCTTCTTTGAGGAAACCGAACGTCAGAAGGGTGATGTTGGGCTTTGTCGTGGGGATGAGCGCGTCGAATTTCTTTTTCAGCGCTTCGTTTTTGCCTGCAAGCACGCAGATGGTGAGGGGAACGTCCGTTTTCAGCAGTTCGAGGCACACCTTTTCCACTTTCGCCTTGGCATAGACGCCGTCCGCGATGACCACCGCAAATTTGTCGAGAGGAATGCCGAATTTCTTGCGGTAAAACTCCTTGCTTTCGTTGGATTCGGAGACGTCGCTGCGGGTAGGATAAAACGCCTCGCGCACGTGTCCGTTTTTGAATTTGAGATCGTATGCCTGCTTGGTCGCGAGCGGATTGTTGGTATAAATGCAGTCCGCGCGGTTGTCCCACCAGCCGTGGACGTTGTTGTCGGGACAATAGGAAACGACGATCGCATCGTGATTATACTTCCGCTTATATTCTACCGCCGCATGGAGCAGGAAATAATGAGTGCAGACGATGACGTCGGCATTATATTTGGCATATTCCTCGATCGCGGCAAGCGTCTGCTTGCGGAAGACGGATCGGTGAACGAATTTGAGTGAATTCTGCGCCCCGATGAGGTGCATGGAGAGCACCTGCACGTCTCCGTAAGCGGGATATTTGGAATAACGCTGCACTTCGTTGACGAGGTAGCGCTCAAATTTCGGGAGAATGGGATTTTCGCTGTCGCGCAGGAAATAGCTTTCGATGATCTCCATTTTGTCGCCGTATTTGCGTTTGAGAGAATCGGCGATCGCCTGTGCGCTGACGATATGTCCCATTCCTGCTTCCAGGTATGTGATGAGGACTCTGGGCTTTCTGTATGAAACCATATAATATTATCTCCGTAGAGAATTCGATAATTTGTTGTCGTTTATAAACATTGTACTATATCTTGGTCGTTCTGTCAACAAGTTGACTCAAAAGAGACGGAAAAGTCAAAAAATTGAAGAAACGATTTTACAACTTTTTTGTATTTTTTCAAATTTCCGCCTTTTATTACTTGACATTTCATTTTCTTTTGGGTATGATATTAAAGCTGATCGCCAAAATGGGGGCGTAGCTCAGTTGGTTAGAGCGCTTGCTTGACATGCAAGAGGTCACAGATTCGAGTTCTGTCGTCCCCACCAGAAGCTCTGTATATTGTGCGCCGTTTAAGACGTATGGTATACGGGGCATTTCTTTTTGTAAGACAGGAACCCGTCTCAAGTGAACAAGAGAAGCGTGTTGTCGAAAACGACGGGTTCCTTTTTGCGCCCATGACCGGTAAGGGCGCTTCTGTCTTTGCGCCGTGCCGGAGAAAGGAATAACAAGTGAGGGATGCGAACACGGTCTTTCGGAACGCGTTTCTTATCAAAATGTCGTTTTCCGCGCGAATATCTCTGCCGCAAGAAAACATCAATGCGCTCAAAAATAATTCGCAAAAATGAATGGTCTTCGAGCGGGCGGGAGGCTAAAAAATAAACAAAAATGAGCCGCAATTACGTCCTTTCGACTGACGACACGAATGCGTCCGCTCCGCAAGGGAGCATACCCCTTGCGGGGCCAATGCGACTCAGTGCTTATATTATAATGAAAAAAATGGGGAAAGTCAACCGTTTATTCAGAATCAACGAAAAAACGATATTATACACGGAAAACGGGATGGCATCTTTTCCGATCGGGAAACTCATGCAAAGAGGGGGGGAGATCGCGGTTGCGACAGTCGCGAGATTGGGAGAGAGAACGGAAAGGGGTGAATAGGCAAATTGCCAAGGCTGATACAGAAAAAGGCTAAAAAAAAGTAGTAACTGCCAAACACTCCGTGAGCATTAGCACTGTTCCCGAGAGAACTGTCACTACAATATTGATTATAGTCTTTCGTAAGACAAAAGTCAAGCGGATTTTGAAAAAAACCAGATCGCGGTCGAATTCCGCGCTTTATTTTTATGGGGGGGATATGCGCCTAGCACTGCCAAACAAACGCGCAAGCCCGATTGGGCGTAATATCGGTATAGCCGCTCGCGTTAAGTAAGCATCGTGCGGATCGCCCTCGTCTCATAAAAACCGAAGGGGAACCAATGAATTTGCTATAAAAAAGTCCCCGAAACTAATCCGTTCGGGGCACTGCCGGAAATTATCAACGGCGGGAATGAGGTATTTCAACCTCAACTGCATTCTGCCCTGAGGGTAGTGGTGTTCTTGACATAACGGATTGGCCGTATGGCTTCAAGACCAAATATAAAACAGCATATCCAAACGGTAAAAGTCAAGCTAAATACAGAATAAAAATTGCTTTCGTCTGTTCTGATTGCGTTATGAAAAGAAGGGCTCGCAAAAAATAAACTGGCGCGAAGCGCATTTTGCGGAAAAGCGGTTCGGGCGATCGCGTGCGGAACAGAAAAGAGGATTTTAGGCGGCGCGCCCCGCCGATCGCTTTGGGGAAGCGATCGGGCTGCGGAAGGGGAATGGACGACTGCGAACCGTGACGCCCTTCGCCCGTTTGCTCCCGCAAACGTCTCCACCCTCAAATCCTGTCATAGATTCGTTAACAAAAAAACAGCAAAAGGAAAAATCCTTTGCCGTTTTTTTTGGTGCCCCGCGTGAAAACAAAGTTGAACTTTCGAGTTCTGCAAGGCTTATGGTTTCCTCTTTACCGTTGGCATTGTATATAATTTTTAAGTGGTCGTCATAAAGGTAAATTGCGTTGATAAATGTATCTATTATCTTGCGTTTGCCTTCCTGTGTGGTTATGTCTATCTTGCGAAAGTTGGAGAGAGCCATTTTAAAATGGTCTTGTGAGAAGATCGGAGCTTTAAGCTGTTCTTTGGCAATCGCTTCGCTTATCTCAATCTTCTCCTTTTCCAGCCCGTCAAGTCGTTTCAATAATGTTTCCGTAGCGTAGCCCTTCTGCACGGCATTGACGATATTTTCTATCTCTTTTTCCTTTTGTTTCAACTGCTCCTGCAACTTCGG
>CALVLH010000016.1 GCA_944336975.1 uncultured Clostridia bacterium | reverse complement strand
TTCGCACCGACTCTTGATCTCGGGGAAAATTTGGGGAATTGAAAATTTGAATTGCTGAAAAACAAAGGTTTTTCTATAAAAACTAGGCAAAAAAGCGGCTTTTTTGATGCTTGTTTGAGGACCCTTATTGTCTTAAAATCAGACGGGCAAAAATCGGATACCGCTACCGCAGTAAAGCGCTCTGCAATCGACTGTCGGATTATCAACAAATTAAAACAAATTTGTCCTGACGACAGAAATCAAATATCAATATAATTCTTCCGTCAGCAGTTGCAGGCTGTACGGAATATGAATGTAATCGACATACCTGACCCACAATACATATCCCGCTTTTTTTCCTTCTTTCAGCGGTCTTTTCGGCCAGATCGCCAACTGACCGGGCAATAACTGATGGACCCCCGCAAACAGATAATTCAGGAAAGTGGGACGCGCGTAACACAGTTTCTCTATTTCACGGCGTTCAATGACGATATTTTTCTTCCTTTTTTTCAGGACTATTTTGTCCGCGACAAAAATCGCCTTTTTGTCTCATATTTCTCTTCCCCATCCATCCTCTCCGTTCCCCTCGATCATATATTTTTCGTCAGGACTTTTTCAGATTTTCCCTTGCGGTGGCGAGCATGAGCTTGATGCGGTTCTCCTGATTGACGCGCGTCGCGCTCGGATCGTAGTCCACGGGCACGATATTTTCATGCTCATAGAGCGCTTTCAGCGCGCGCACCGCGCCTTTTCCCGCGATGTGATTGGGCAGACACCCGAACGGCTGTGCGCAGACGATGTTGTCCGTTCCCGTTTCGGCGAGCGCCGCCATTTCCGCAGGGATCAGCCAGCCTTCGCCCATCTTCACGCCCTGATTGATCACCTTGTCCGCACAGCGGCGCAGGTGTTCGAAATCGTGCAACGGCTCGTATCTGCCGTGTTTTTTCATCAGGCGGATGAGCTTTTTCTGCTTCCCGTACAGCCAGCGATAAGCAAGGCGGAATACAAGCACGGACGGCGATCGGTGTCCGTAAAACTTCGCGTCGTTGATGTTGTTGATGACACAGTAGAGAATAAAGTCCATGAGCGCGGGCACGACGGGTTCGCAATTCTCCGAAAGGAGGAAATCCTCGAGGTGCGAATTGCCGAGCGGAGAATACTTGACATAGATCTCGCCGACGATGCCCACTTTGACCTTTTCTTCCTTTTTCACGGGGACGGCGGCAAACGCGTCCAGCACCGCCCGCACATTGCGCGAGAACTTCTTATAACTCCCGTCGTCGAGGGCGCGTTTGAGTTTTTCCACGCATTCTTTGCGCACCGCGGCGCAATCCCCTTCCGTGATTTCGTAAGGTTTGGTCTGATTGAAAACGCTCATGATGAGATCGCCGTAAAAGATCGCATAGGCGAGCCTGAGCAGCATGGAAAGAGTGATCTCCAGCCCGTTGCCCTTTTCCAGCCCCGAGAAGTTGAGCGACAGCACGGGCACCTGCGGAAATTCCGCTTTCAGCGCCTTGCGGATGAGCGGAAGATAATTACTCGCGCGGCATCCGCCGCCCGACTGCGTGATCATCACCGCCGTCCTGTTCACGTCGTATTTTCCGCTTTTGAGCGCGTCGAGATACTGCCCGATCACGCAGAGCGCGGGATAGCAGGTATCGTTGTGGACGTGTTTGAGCCCCTCGTCGATGACGGCGCGGCTGTCGTTGTGCAGGACGTCTACCTTATACCCCTCGCTCCGCATGACGTGAACCAGAAGATCGAAATGCCACGGGAGCATATCGGGAATGAGGATGGTATAGTCTTGTTTCATTTCGGGCGTGAACTTCGGATAATCGTCCGTATAGTCGACCGTTTCCCGTTCTTGCGTTTTCTCTTGCATGGTCTTATTCCTGCGGGCGGTTTTTCTCCGCCTTCTGTTCTTCGATCGCCGCCAGCATGGAGCGCAGGCGGATCTTCACGACGCCGAGATTGTTGATCTCGTCGATCTTGATCTGCGTATACAGTTTGCCTTCTTTTTCCAAAATGGCGCGCACTTCGTCCGTCGTGATCGCGTCGATGCCGCACCCGAAAGAGACGAGCTGCACGAGATTGACGTGATCGCGGTGAGAGACGAACTCCGCCGCGCGGTACAGCCGCGCGTGATACGTCCACTGATTGAGCACGTTGACTTTGACGAGGCTCCCCTCCTCGTAGACGGCGTCCTCCGAGAGGACGGACAGCCCGAGCGAGTTGAGCAGTTTGTTGATGCCGTGATTGATCTCGGGATCGACGTGATAAGGTCTGCCCGCGAGTACGATGACCTGATTGCCGTCCCGCTCCGCGCGGGCGAGGATCTCGCGCCCCTTTGCGACGATGCTCTCGTGATATTCCTGCATCCGGCGCATCCCCTCGCGCAGTCCCTTGCGCACGAGAGAAGCGGGAAGCCGATATTTTTTCAGCGCGCGGCAGAGCGCCTTCACGGTCGGTTTTTCCATGTTGGGGTCGATATACGGCATGACGAAATTGTCCGCATTCAGCCGATCGTTATTCGCCTTCAAAAGTTCGGGATAATACGCCACCACGGGACAGTTGTAATGGTTGACGGAATCGTGCTCGTCGAGGTTATAACTCTCGCAGGGATAGAAGATGAAGTCCACCCCTTTGTCGAGCAGGGATTCGATGTGCCCGTGCATGAGTTTGGCGGGATAGCACGCCGTATCGCTCGCGACCGTATGCTGTCCTTTGAAATACAGTTCGCGGGAACTTCTTTCGGAAAGCACGACCTCGAAGCCGCACGTCTCGAAAAATCCCGACCAAAGCGGAAGCTGTTCGTACATGACGAGCTGCAAAGGCAACCCGACCTTTCCGCGCACGCCCGGTTTTCCCGTCTCATAAGAGAGCAGTTTTTCGTATTTGAACGCGTAAATGTCGGGACGGTCGGTCGGGGGCGTTCCTCCCGCGCCCTTCTCGCATTTGTTGCCCGAGATAAAGCGGCGCCCGTCCGCAAACGTGAGAATGTTGACATTACAGTGCGAGGTACAGCCTTTGCAGGTAACCGAACGGGAAGAATAGGTGAAATGGGACAGTTCCGCTTCGGTGACGAGAGAACTGATGAGCGTATTTTCCGCCGTCGCCTCTTTTGCGTACAGCGCGGCGCCGAACGCCCCCATCAGTCCCGCGATCGCGGGGCGCACCACTTCTTTCCCCGTCTCTTTTTCAAAGGAACGGAGCACCGCGTCGTTGAGGAAGGTCCCGCCCTGCACGACGATATGATTTCCCAGTTCGTCGGGCGTTTTGGCGCGGATGACCTTATAGATCGCGTTTTTGACGATGGACGAAGAGAGTCCCGCGGAAATATCCTCCACGCTCGCGCCCTCTTTCTGCGCCTGCTTGACCGAGCTGTTCATGAACACGGTACAGCGGGAACCCAGCTCGACGGGATGTTTCGCGAACAGCCCGAGGCGGGAAAACTCGTCGATCTCCATGCCCATCGCCTTTGCGAACGTCTGAATGAACGATCCGCACCCCGAGGAGCACGCCTCGTTGAGCATGATGGAATCGATGGCGCGGTTCTTGACCTTGAAGCATTTGATGTCCTGCCCGCCGATGTCGATGATGAAATCCACGTCGGGATTGAAATAGAGCGCGGCTTTGAAATGCGCGACCGTTTCCACGATGCCGAAATCGATCTTGAGCGCCGCTTTGAGCATATCCTCGCCGTATCCCGTCACGCACGCGCCGCGGATGACGATCCTGTCCTGAATGAGCCAGTAGATCTCGCGCAGCCTGTCCGCGACGATGTTGAGCGGCTGTCCGTTGTTGGACTGATAATGCGAATATAAGATCTTGCAGTCGGGCGTGATGAGCATGAGCTTGGTCGTCGTCGAGCCCGAATCGATGCCGAGATAGGCATCTCCCTTATATTTATGGATGTCCTCGAATCGGAGATCGCTCCGCATGTGCCTGCGGATGAACTCGTCGTATTCCTCATGCGAAGAGAACAGCGGCTCGCCCGTGACGATGTCGTCGCTGTCGGATACGGCGGACAGCCGCGCGATGATCTCGTCGATCGGCTCCTCCCTGACGTTTTCCGCATACAGCGCCGCGCCAATGGACATGAAACAGGGCGCTCTTTCGGGGAAAATCGCGTGCGCTTCGTCCAAATTCAGAGTCTTGCAGAACGCCGCCCGCAGTCCTTTGAGAAAGAAGAGCGGGCCGCCGAGAAAGAGCACCTTGCCCTTGATGCGCCTGCCCTGCGCCAGTCCCGAGACCGTCTGATCGACGACCGCCTGAAAGATGGAGGCGGCGATGTCCTCTTTTCTCGCCCCCTGATTGAGGAGTGGCTGAATATCCGATTTGGCAAACACGCCGCAGCGGGACGCGATGGGATAGACCCGTTCCGCGTTCAGCGCGAGCTTGTCCATCTCCGAAACGGAGATGTTGAGAAGGGTCGCCATCTGATCGATGAACGCGCCCGTGCCGCCCGCACAGCTCCCGTTCATGCGCTGTTCGGTGCCGCCCGTGATGAAGATGATCTTTGCGTCCTCACCGCCCAACTCCACCGCCGCGTCCGCGTCGGGATAAAATTTGCGGATAGCGACGAACGCCGCCTGCACTTCCTGCACGAACGGGATCTTTCCGCGCTGGGAAAGCCCCAATCCCGCGGAACCCGTAATACAAGCGCAAAAGTCCGTGCCGAACGCGCGGACCTTTTGCAGTTCGCTCAGAACGCATTCCTTCACGCGGGAGAAATGCCGCTCATACGAAGAATATAAAATTTTTCCTTCTTCCGAGATCACGCACACCTTTACGGTGGTAGATCCGACGTCGATGCCCAATCGTTTTGACATTTTGTCACCGTTTCTCTTTTGCCTTTCCGTTATTATAACACAATCCCGCCCGAATGACAACAACTGTAAAATGAAAATCTGTCGAAATGCACATCAGCGCAGGCGATTTCTCGGACAGACGCGGATGCAGATCCCGCAGACCGAACCTCTGCCGATCTCCTGAAAATGCTCCTTCATATATCGGGAACATTTTTCCGCGTCGAAATTACGCGTGCCGTCCGTATGCGGGAGTTCCCCGTAGATCGCGCCCGCAGGACAAGCGTCGCGGCAGGCGGTGCATCCGCCGCACCCGTTCTCCATGCGCGGAAGCAAAGGCGAAAGCGGCAGATCGGTCAGCACCGTGCACAGGCGCACTTTGCTCCCGTATTCTCGGTGAAGGAACAGTCCGCTCTTGCCCACGAAGCCGAGCCCCGCAAGGACGGCGCACGTCTTGTGCGGGATCACGCCCGCATAGCGCCGCTCTCCGCCCAAGCTCTGGCTCGCCGCCACGGGAAACGCGGCGTGCCCCTCCCGTTCGAGTTCTCCGCAAAGGGAAAAGGCGATCGCGTCCAAAAGCGCGTTCGCCGTGCGGTAATGCTGAAAATACATCTGCGTCGGCTCGTCCGCAATGGTCGCGAGCACGGCGTCCGAAAGCTTGACGCCGAACGAGACCGCGTAGCGCAGCGCGGGCAGTTCGGGCAATGGCGATATCTCGCAAAACCCCGCAAACGCTGCGCCGCGCGCGAGCAGAAACGCTTCCAGCCGCTCTTCGGTCGAATTGTATTTCTTCTGTTCTTCCATAAGCCCCTCAGCGCCGTTCGGCGCGGTATTTCCGTTCGTATTTTTCCTTGGTCGCATACCCGCCGCGCAGATGGCGTTCGCTCAGATTTTTCGCGAGCACCTTTCGCACCTGCTCATAGAGCAGCGGATCCAGCCACCTGAGCCGTTCGGTCACGTCCTTGTGCACCGTAGACTTGCTGACGCCGAAATGCGCCGAGCACGCGCGGACGGTACAGCCCGTTTCCAGCATATATTCCGCGTTCTTGCGCACGCGGTCTTCCATATACTCCCACATAGAATCTTTCTCCCCCTTTGGCGATACTTCATTCTATGTCGGATTTTGGCGCTTCATACGGCTTGCGCCGATTTTTGTCGGGAATTTGTCGGATATGAACTCTTCCCGCGGCGGATCCGGTGCCCTTCCGCACCCGCAAAATTTCTCTTTTATTATATCATTTTCCGCCGCAGGTGTCAACCGCGTCGATTTTGGCAGATATCTGCATACCGACGGCCGTTTTTATCCGCCCGACGCGCCCTCCGACAGCGCTTGCCTGCCCGCCTCTTCCCATCTCCCCCCGCGCATCATCGCGTACCTTGCGCCGAACTACCCGCCCCTTACGCGAACTGTCCTGCACCATACAGAAAAACTCCCTCATCGGATCAACCGATGAGGGAGTTTTTTGCTCCGTTAAGCGTTGACTGCCGTCTCCGCTCTGTTACGAGGGATCGACTTCGCTGTCAACCGAGAAATATCCGCCTTCCGTCCAGTGGAAAGTAACGACTTTGTTTGTTGCCGTACTCGTAAAGGTATAATATTTTACCCCTTCGATTTCTTCCACAGTATAATTTGCGATTTCAGGTTCTGCGCCGTCAATATAGTCATTTGCTACCCACAGCTGCGTATCGGAGAAAATATTGATCTTGTAATATTTATGTTCCGCTTTGTCGCTGCTGTCATAGAGCTTTCCGGACGTACTGATCAATTCGACCTTCTGCTCTTCCGTACCATATCCGGTCACGCTGATCTCAAAGTAATCACCGCTGTCAATATCGATCTTGGATGCCTTGAATGCGCTGTCAGGGACAGTCCATTCAATCGATCCGCAGAAGATACTGGAACCGTATTCTTTGATTTCGTAAACACCGGCAAGAGTCTTCTCTTTATTCAGCCAGCAAAGCATATACTTGGACGTGACCGCGCTCTCGCCTTCGCCTTCCACCACGGTAAGAACTTCCGTTCCGCCCGCATAAGAAAGCTCCGCGGTCAGAGAGATGACGCCCTCTTTGCTGACGGATGCCGTGAACTTGACGTCCGTCGCCTTGAACTTGCTGGTAGTCATGTTTACCGTAAAGGTCAAACTGTCGGAGAAGTCTTTTCCGAGGTCGTAAATGGTAAAAGGCTGACCGTATTCACTGAAGAACAGAATCGTGCCCGACTGGTATACGGAAAGGCTTACGCTGAAATCAGACCATTCCCCTTCCGATTCTGCATATCCGATCACGGAAACGGAAAGCGAAGCACTCGTCCAGCTTCCCAAATTAAACACCGTGAAAGGAACCTTGCTGACTGCCATATAGGTGTCGCCATAGTAGTCATAGACGAGATATCCGTATCCCTTTTCGAGATCGAGCATACCGTCCGTCGTGGAAGCGTTTTCGGTATTGATCTTGGACTTGATAACGCCCTTCTCCGCATCGAACTCATAAGTACCGTATGCGTAAGAACCGGAGTAATAAATGAGTTTTCCCTGACCGTCAAGATACAGACGATAGCTTGCGGACGAACCGACATAGTACATACCTGCCTCAGGAGCAGAAGCAACGGTATAAGTCTTATCTTCCGTATTCAGATAGACAATTTCAACGTTACCTTCCGTATCAAAGACAGCAATGTTCGCGACTCCGTCAAATACGGTATAAGTCACAACCTTGTCACCCTGCGTACCGCTGAAGTAACCGTCCAACGTAAGCGTGCCGTTCGCGCCCGTGTATTCGCCGCGGAGTTCGGTCGCCGTTTCGACGATAAACTTCATCTGGAGATTATAGCTGTTATCGTAATATCCCTTTACGACGTAATCGGAAGCAGTACGGGAATAATCCCAGCTCTTGTCCGTACCGTTGAGGTTGAACTTGATGTAGGAACCGTCGACGACATAGCCCGTATTCGCCACAACCGCACCGTTATAGGTAAGGATGAGTTTGCCCGAATAGGTCTTGTCGCCCTCGGTATAGCTCTTGCCGTCCATTTCCAGTTTCGCGCGGTTCGCGCAGTCGTAATAGACGCCCGCTTCTGCGCCGAGCGCGGTAAGGGTCTTTCCGCCGTACGCAATGCCGGAAGCTGCCCCTTCTTCCCCCGCAGTAAAGGTAATCTCTTCGATGCCCGCAATGCCGCTGACCGTGAGTTTGTCGCCGTCCTTAACATAGGTACCGACATAAGTAGCACCGTCTGCGGCGTTATAGGTAATGGTGCCGTAACCGTCGAGGTTGACGATCTCCTTGCCGAGTTCGCCGAACACCCCGTATTCGCCGCCGCGCGTCACGAAATCAGTGCCGTCCAGCTTGCCGTATGCAAAGAATCTGCGCATCTGCTGATTGGCATTGCTGTAACCGTACAGGATCTCGATCTTGAGGGGCGCGTTGGAATCGTCATCCCCCGTCGCATAGCTCCAATAGCCGTAAGCCGAGCCCGCAAATGCACCGTTTCCGTCATAATCGCCCTCATTAAGGGAGATATACACATAGTGCGTGCCGGTACCGGACATAATCACCTTACCGAAATCAGCCGTGTACGTCTTGCCGAGCGCAAACTGTCCGGACGTGGATATTTTGTCAAACATTCCGTAAGAGCCGTCCGTATAGCGGATGGGGTTCCCGTCGCCGTCTTTGGAAAGCTGATCGCCCAGAGCTTCCAGGCTTTCGTTGAGCGCCGCCACGAAATCGCCCACCTGAGAAGGCGTTCCCGTCCAGTAATCTTCCGCATACTGGAGAGGCGTCCAGATCTTCGCCGCGCCATATGCTTCATTTGCAAACGCGACAGGGATAAATCCTACCGTATCGATATAACAGAAGGCTCCGGCACCCACATAAGAAGGAGCGGTCTCGCCGCGGAAAATGATTTCCTGAATATAGGAATTGTTCAAGAATGCATAATCGCCGATCGTATCGATGCCCGTGCCGAACGAAACGCTGAACAAATTGGAATTGAAGAATACGTAGTCACCGACAGCCGTGACGTTGTCCCCGAACGACAGCATACGGACCGCGGCGTTCATGACGCCCGCGCCGGCCGCGACCGTGTTTACGGAATCGGATACTTCATACCAGGTTTCTTCGCCGACATAGTCATAGAGCGTACCGTTCTTGATAACTTCGCCGCGCTCGTTTGCTTTGAGAATCTCCGTTCTGCCCGTATTGGGATCGAGGACGACAGTCTGTCTCTGCGTGACATCGTCGAGATTGAGATATGCATGCGTGTGCGCATAAACTTCAACGGTGTAAATCTCATCCGATTCAACAACTACCGCATAGCTACCGACGCCCATATAGACGTCCACGTCGCCGTAATATACGCCTGCGGTCGCAAGATCTGCGGGATTGAGATACATGATATAGCCCGCATTCACATCGAGAGCCGCTTTGACTTTATCTTCAAACGTATCGCCCTTCTCATCTGCAACAAGCGTATTCCAAGCGCTTTCGCTTGCATAGAAGCTGACGCGTTCGGTCGTACCATCGCCGAGCGGCTTATCCCCTACGCCGAACACCTTTGCTCCGAGAACGGGGAATTCGCCCGCAAAACCGATCTCGGTCAAGGTATTTGCATCCAAAGCCGCATCGCCGATTTCTGTCACGGTAGCGGGAATGGTAAGGAAGGAAAGCTGGCTGTTCTGGAACGCATTTGCGCCGATCTTCGTCGCTGCGCCCAGGTCGATCGCCATCAGTCCGCTGTCCTGGAACGCGCTCGCGCCGATCTCGGCAGACGACGCATACAGATCTACCACAGTCACATCTGCGTTTCCGTAGAAAGCATAGTCGCCGATCTTCTCAATGCTGTTGGGAAGGATAAGCTCCGCAGCCGTCATGTTACGCATACCGTATTCGGCGATCTCCACGACAGGCATTCCGTTATAGGTCGCAAGCACTTCCGCCTGTTTGCCGTAATCAAAGTCCTTGACTGCGGAAACGCTCAGCGTCTCCGTCCCTTCGATGACGGTGTAAACAAACCCGTTGACGTTATCGACGTCTTCCGACTGGACGGGCGTCCACTTCGCATAGATGGTCATGGTCGCGCTGACGGTATCGGTATCGAACTTGAATTCGCTGCCTTCCGTGCAAGCCTCGTCCTTATACCATCCCGCAAAGGTATAGCCTTCGCGGTCAGGGTTATCGGGAACCGTGACCTTCCCCCCCTCCTCGACGAGCTGCGCCGTAACGGAAGAACCGTACGCCGTATCGAACGAAACGACATATTTGTTCTTCACTTCCGTTTCACAGCCGGCAAAGACGAAGGAAAGCGTTGCAACGATCGCGATCAACACGATCAAGCAAATCTTCTTTTTCATTTCTTCTCCTCTTTTGATAAGATTATTCAAGCCGATTTCGTTTCCGCAGCTGTTGCAGCGCTTCCGTTCGGGCAAAAGCAGTTGCGCACGGCGCGAAAACTTTACGGTTTAAACCACAGCCAAACGATCGCAAAGACCGCCGCGGCAACGGCAAGGAGCATCAGAAACGCGGGCAATGCGGCGGAAAGTCCGCCGCGGAACGCCGCTTTGCGCTCTTCTTTGGTCATTTGCAGATCGTCTTTTTGTTCCTTGGCGCGTTTCTTTTTCTCCCGCGCCTCCATCTGCGCGTCGCTGTACACGTGCCCGAATCTTCCGATACGGCTCATGTCAGCGATCTTGCGCCCGTCGTCGACATAGACGATCTTTTCTTTCTTTTGATCCTTATTTTTCATTGCGCTTTTTTCTGCGGATGAGAATGACCGTCACCGCTGCCGCCGCGCCGAGCACGACGACGCCTGCCGCTACGCTGATCCCGATGATAAGTCCCGTATTGTCGGGCGTTTCGGTGGGAGTTGTCGGATCGGTCGTTTCTGCCGCGCGCACCTGGATATTCACGCTTGTCTTGGCGCCGTTGTAGACGATCTCGACATAACTGTTATTGATCGTCAACGCGTCGGTCCCGTAAGTATATCCGGAGGTGACCGTCTCTTCCGAGAAATCGTCGTAAACCACTTTGAGCACAAGCCCCGCGGGATCGAACGCTTCCCCTTCCGTGTACACCGTCTTGGCGGGATTCTGCTCCACCGTGATACGGCTGACCGAAGCGGGATCCCCGAGCAATGCGCGGACCTCCCTCATCGCCGTTTCCGTGGCGACGAGCCGTTCGGAAAGTTCCGCCGTGATGAATCCCTTCTGCGTTGCATCCGTCACGTTGTTGTAGGCGCGGCGCGCAGCCGTCACCTGCGATTTATATTCCGCAAGGAGCGCGGTATCTTTCGACGTCTTCAGCGCGTTGAACTGTTCGATCGTCGGAATTTCTTCCAGCAGTGCGATCGCCGCAAGCGTTTCGTCGGACGCGACGGCTGCCGTCTTTTCCACCGTATCGAAATAACCCGAATAGACGATCGTGTCAAATCCGGACGCATTGGAGGGATAACGCAACGTCAATCCGAATGCCTCTACACCGCCCGCGGGCACCGCATAGAGATTGATCGCGAGGAAGTTATAGAAGTTCGCATAATATTTTGCGCCGTTGCCCAACACGCCGAACACATAATTTTCATAGGTGTCGGGATCGTAATCGTCGGGATCGACGTATTTTGCTTCGAGCACGGGCGCAACCAGTCCGCAGAACGTGAACGTCTTCGCCGTTCCCTGATAGAACGCCTTGTCGCCGATGACGCGCACGGAGGAAGGAAGAACAACCTCTTGAAGCGCATTTGCTCCGACAGGCGTCTTGTCGTCCGCCTTGCGGTTCTGATCGAATGCGTTTTCGCCGATCCGCACCGTTCCGTCCAGGACGGTATAGCTCGTGCCTTCCTTTGCGGAAGGATAGACGAGCAGCTCATATCCTCCGTCCAGCACGCGGTACAGGACGCCGTCCCGCACGAAATAATCTTCATATTCGCGTTCCAGAGCGAGCGCGGTCAATCCGGGAATGCCCGTGAACGAACCTTCGCCGACATACGTCACCGACGCAGGAATGACAAATTCGCCCGAAAGATCGGTATAGCCGAACGCGTGAACGCCGATGCTTTCCGCCTTGGGGATGTTCAGCGAACGGATGCCGCTCAGCCAGAAGGCATAATCGCCGATCGTCCTCGCCTCGGGAAGATCCGCCTCGGTGAAATGCGTGGTGAGCGCGAAGGCATAATCGCCGATCGCGGTCAGCTTGCCGAGATCGCGGGAACGCAACCATGCGCAGCCGTAGAAGGCGTAATCGCCCGCTTCGGTCACGTTGGACAGCACGAGCTGTTCGCCCGCCTCGTCGTTGTTTCCGAGCGCATAGCAATTATAGAACGCATACTCCTCCACCTTTTGCAGATGACGGAGGCTGAGCGTTTCCAGCGCTTCGCAGTTGTTGAACAGATATGCCGTCGCGACCGTGATGTGCTCGGATACGGAATCCGCAACGTTCACGCTCACGAGCGAATAGTTGGGCGCCTCGTAAGAGAAGGTCGCCGTCCCCAGCGTCGTCGCGCCGTCGGGGAAAGTCACGCTTTCCAGCGAGGAATATGCATAAGTATAGGGAACGCCGTACGCGTCCTCCCCTTCCACAAAGAGCGAGGAGGAGAACGTGCCGTATCCGAGCGAAGTCACTTTGGGCATGACGACGCTGACAAGATCGAAGCAGTCGCCGAATACCTGATCGCCCATCGCGGCGATCGCGGTATCCGAGAAGTCCACCCCCGTGAGCGCCGTCGCGTAAAACGCGCGGTTCCCGAGCGACGTGATCTTTGCCTGATCGAAGACAACGCTCGTCAGCGCGGAGCCGCTGAACGTCTCGTCGGGGATCTGCGTGATCTCGCACGTCAGATCGGCGCTTTCCAGTGCGGCGCAGTTCTTGAACACGCCCTTGCCGAGCGTATGTACGCCTGCGGGAAGGACAATCGACTGAATGCCGCTTCCTGCAAATGCGTAAGAGCCGATCTCTTCCAGTGCGGAGCCCGTTTCGAATGTGACCTGTTTGAGGTTTTTATTGCCGCCGAACGCGTTTTCGCCGATGCGCTTCACGCTCGCGGGAACGGTGAAGGAAGTCTTATCCTGCATGACCCAGACAAGTTCCGTCTTGTCCGCGCCCGCATAATATGCGCCGTCCTCGATCGTATAATTCGAACCCTGAAGCTGAATGGATGTGATGTTGCAACCTTCGAATACGGACGCGCTCGCAAAGTTCAGCGTGTCGGTATCCGTATAGATGAGCGTCGTGAGAGAGGTACAGCCCTTGAACATACTTTCCGCGAGTTTGGAACGGGAGGAAAGCGTGACTTCCGTCAGCGCGGTGCAGCCTTCGAACGCACCTGCGCCCGACGTGCGCAACCAGGTCAGATCGACCGATTCCAGCGCCGTGCAGCCCTTGAACGCATAGCCTTTGATCGTCGTGAGACGGGGCGAAACGAAGGAAATCTGATCGTCGCTGAGAGAGAGCACGTTGGTGCGGTCCATATCCACGGAGGAGTCGGTCACCTCGATGCTGCGGATGTTTTTGAGGGAAGTACAGCCGTTGAAGCTGTTTTCGCCGAACGTGACCGACGTACAGCGCAGATCCACCGTTTCCAGCGCGGTGCAATCCCTGAACGCGTCGCGGTAGACATAGGTCAGCGTTTCGGGAAGGATGACGCGCCTGAGTTTCGTCATGCCCACGAACGAATCCTTGAACAGTTCCGCACACGGCGCGGAGATCTCCAAAACCTCGATGTTGTCGTTGTCCTTGAACGCCTCTTCCGCGATGTAGGAGATGTTCAGATCGAGCGGGATCACGACCGTGCCGCCGATCCCGTGATAGGACATGAGCATCCCGTTCTGAACGTAAAAGTCGGAGCCGACCGCCAGCGTGACGTATGCGGAATAGATCATATTCTCGCCCTGATAAGTCGCCGTGATCGTCGCATTTCCCTCGCGAAGCGTTCTGACGTTCCCCTCTTCGTCCACCGTCGCGACCGTCTCGTTGCTCGATTTGTAGACGATCTGCACTTCTCGGTCGTAATACCAGGGTTCTATCGTCGCGTTGAGATTGAAATTCTGATTGGGATGGACGGCGACCGTCGTATTGGTCGCATCCTGCATGGAGTCGTCCTCCGCGATGATCTTACCGAACTTGATCTGTTTGATGGCGGGCAGTTTCGCCTCATCCTCGGTCACGTTGATCATGATCTCCGCATAAGGCTTGCTGCGGTCCGCCCAAGTCGCGCAATATACGGTGATGAGCGAGCGCCCCGCGCTTCTTCCGATCACTTCGCCGTCCTTCACTTCCGCTACCGCGGGATTGCTGCTCGTCCAGAAATAGCCGGTCGCCGTCGCGTCGGCGGGAGAGACGACGGGAGTCAGTTTGACGACCTCGTTCGTCGCGATCGTGAGTTCGCTTTCGGCAAAGGAGATCTCGTCGGGATAATCGATGGCGTCGGAAGTGTCTTTGAAGCCGTAATCGCCGTTGAACCCGCCCAACGTCAGCTTATAGACCGCCGCATTGAGCGCGTAGTCGTCTACCTGCACGTAGATCTCGTCGAGATTTTCGTAATAGTCGGTGATCTCGACGCTCAGCTTGGAAGTGGAGTTCTTCGCGCCGTTCACGGGCACGGTATAGCCCGTGAGCATGGCGAGCTCGTTCTTTTCCGCATCCAGGTAGCACAGCAACGCCGATTGCGCGTAATGGTTATCCGAGATCTCGAGATCGAGATAGACCTTGTATTTTGTCTCTTTGTTCTCCTGATAAGGTTCGAAACGGATGTTATAATCGTGCAGTTCGGGCGCTTCGGTATCCACCGTGAAGGTGAACGAATAGGTATTCCCCGTCCGTTCCTTTTCGTCCTCTCTGCCGATGCTGTCCAGCGTTCCCTTCATGGAGAACACATATTGTCTGTTGTTGGAGAGGTTGAGTTCCGCGGGATTGAATTCGAGTTCGACATAGGAAGGATGGATGCTTCCGCCCGAAGCGTACGCTTTACGGACGTTGGGACGGTTCTCGTAGAACACCAGCTCTCCCGTGACCGCGTCGCGAATGCTGAGCTCCATATATTTCGCGGAACGAAGCATTCCTGCATACACCGCATAAAACTCATATATGGTATGATTGTTTTCCGAGTCGTACATGGAGACGGACGCCTTATCCATGTCGGGATATACGGTATCGTATCCCTCGGGCAGTTCGTACACATATTCGCCCATGGGGATGATGTACTGCTCGTTGTCGTACATTCCGAACGGCGTCGTCTCGTAGATGCTCGCCTGCGGCTTTTCGTCGTCGGGAATGGAATCGTCCTGCATGATCTCCGCCATCTCGAAGGAGCTGTAATCCATCATCGGCGCGTCGTACCAGTCGCCGTAGAACGCGAGATAAGGCAGATTCAGATCGATCGCGTCGTCGCCGCCCAGATCTTCCAGGCGGACAAAGCCCTCGACGTACATCCCGTTTGCGAAGTTGTCGTCGAGATACGCCTTGGCGTCCGCGTCCAGCGTGAGCGTCACGCTGATCTCCACGCTTCCGCCTGCGGGGAGCGCAATGCTCTCCCCTGCCGCCTTTCCGTCCGCGGTGACCGAATAATCGTACATCCCGTCCAGCATATAGGCGCGTTCCGCGACCGTTCTTCCGTCCGCCGCGACCGTTTCCGTGAATACGTCCAGCGAAAGGCGATAACTTCTCGCCGCCGAGGAGAGATTGTTGAGGCGGAACGTGAGCACATATTCGCCCGTGCGGTCGGGATCGTCGCCGAGTTCCAGCTTCGCCTTATCCGAACCGTCTACGGAGAGATACGCCTTCGTCTCCATCGCCTTCTTGATGTCGGCAAGTCCCGCGCCCTGTTTGCGGGGCGAATAGGGATTGCCGAACTCGTTCTTTGCGATGGTCGCCGTGCTCATGACCGTCTGATATGCAAGCGTGAGGCGATCGTTCGCAGACAGCGAAGGATACGTCTCCGCGATGTGTTGCAGGATGAGGGACAGCGCGCCCGCCATATTGGGCGTCGCCATGGAGGTGCCGCTGTATTCCGCCCAGCCGCCCGGCACGCAGGAAGTGATGTCGCCGCCGTGCGCGGTGATCTCGGGTTTCAACCCGAGCGAGGGCGTAGGCCCCCACGAAGAGAAGGAGGAAATGAACGGTCCCGCCTTGAAGGAGCGGTCGAGCAGGATCTTGCCCGTACGGTTGGTCGCGCCCGCCGAAAGCTGCTGTCCGATCTCCAACGTCACAGAACAGGTAGGGATGGGATTTTTCTCCGAGCCCAGCGACATCTGCACCGTTCCGGAAATGTTGTTGTAGATGATGCAGGCAGCCGCGCCCTTCTGCTTCGCGGTCGCCATCTTGTCTTCGAACGACACGTCGCCGCCGCGGGAAACGACCGCGATCTTGCCCGATACGTTGAGTCCGATATAGTTGCTCGAACGCCCGTAGCCGGGGATGACGACGTATTCCATCTCCAACTGCCCGTCGCTCACCTTGGAGGCGAACTTCGTGAACATATCGTCGAGGAAGTCGGTCTCGTTGCCGTAACCGTCCGCCGCGTTGTTGAAATAGACGTACGCTTCGTTTTCGGTGCCCTGATTGGCGATCATGTAGGGAGCGGGCTGACCGTCGATGGAAGCGACGGAGAACGATTCGTCATAGGTGGACGGAGCGCCGACCGTGCCCGCGTCGGGATTGCTCGTCAGGTTGGTACCCGTGGGGCCGCCGTATCCCGAAGAATAATCGTTGCTCGCCGCGACGACCAGGCTGATGCCCGCCTCGCGGATGCGCGCATACACGCCCGCGGTATATTCGTCCTCTTCCTGCGCAAATCCTGCGGAGGACCCGAGGCTCATGTTGATGACGTCGACGCCGAGTTTGATGCAGTCTTCCAGCGCGGCGAGAATATCCACCTGCTCCGCGCCGCCGAGCACGTCGCTCTTATCGTCGTCGGTAAACACCTTGCAGATCGCGAGCTGAGCCTGCGGCGCAACGCCGCGGAAGTTGAGCACGTTTCCGTCCGAATCGAGCAACGGCTTGCCGTCCGCATCGTACATCGTCTCCACGCTGTTCCCGGCGATGATGCCCGCCACGTGCATCCCGTGCGAGGAATAGGACGGGAATACATCGGGATCCTTGTCCGCATAGTCGTACGCGAAGGGGATCTTGTCGTTATAATATACGTCATCGACGGTAGTCTCGTTATCGTATGTAAGGAAACCGCTGCTCCTGTCGCCGAACACGAGGTTTTCCACATCCTCTTTGTCGACGGCGAGCGTCTCTTCCGCGGGCATTTCGCGGAACGCCTCGTGCGAGACGTCGAAGCCCGTATCCAGAACGGCGACGAGCATCCCCTCGCCTTCGTATTCGATGCCTTCCGTCTTGTAAATGCCCGTATTCCAGGCGTTCGCGTCGTTGGTCGTGACCGACTGCGGCGCGGCATAATGTTCGGAGACCGCCACGCTTTCCACGCCGCTCATCTTGCAGATGCGGGAGATGTCGCCGTAGCGGACGCGGATACCGACCGAGTTTTCCAGCACGGTATAGGAATATTTATAGGTATATTCCACCCCCTGACGATCGAGCTCGTTGAGGAACGCCGCCTGACGCGAGATGAGCGTGCGGCTGATCGAAGACGCCTCCTCGCTCGTCGCATATTCGGAAAGCGACTCATCGGACGACGGATCGTAACGCTCGGAGACGCTGTCCCCTTTCAGATTGACGAAGATCCAGAACTGCTCGTCTTGATCGCGGGCGCTTTCCGCCAGCAGATCGGAATTGATGAGAGAGTTTCTCAGATCGGTCGTATCGTATTTGCCCGTCACGTTCTCGATGCTCTTGCCGGACGCGTTCGTTTTTCCTGCGGGAAGCGCGTTCGCGCAAAGGGTGAACGCCATCGTCGCCGCGAGCGTTACGCTCAGCGCCGACAAGGCGATTTTTCTGCTTTTTCTGCCGATTCGCATGAATTGATCACTCCTTGTCCTTTGTCACCAAGGACTGTTTGTCCTCTTCGGCGGCGAAAGCGCCGCCGTCCTGCCCGTAGAGGTGGCAGGCGACGAAATGCCCGTTCCCGTAATCGCGGTATTCGGGCGCCTTTTCTTTGCAGATCTCCATACACTTTCCGCAACGGGTGTGGAATTTGCATCCCTTGGGCGGATCCGCAGGTGACGGGATGTCGCCGGAAAGGAGGATCTGTTTGTTATGTACGTCGGGATCGGGCACGGGCACGGCGGAGAGCAGCGCCTGCGTGTAGGGATGCATGGGAGAACGGAAAATATCCTCTTTCGCCCCGTATTCCACCATCGAACCGAGGTACATGACTCCGACATAGTCGGAAATATGCTCCACGACGGAAAGGTCGTGCGAGATGAAGATGTAAGAAAGCCCCTCTTCGCTTTGCAGATCCTGCAAGAGATTGATGATCTGCGCCTGAATGGAGACGTCGAGCGCGGAGACCGGCTCGTCGCAGACGATGAGTTTGGGCTTGAGGGCAAGCGCGCGGGCGATGCAGATCCTCTGCCGCTGTCCGCCCGAAAACTCGTGCGGATAACGGGAGAAATAATGGGGTTGCAGTCCGCATTTTTTCATCACGCCGAGCACATATTCTTTGTATTCGCTCTTGGGTACGATGTTGTGCTCCCTGACGCCTTCGCCGATGATCTCCCCCACGGGAAGACGCGGGCTGAGGCTGGAATAGGGATCCTGGAAGATGATCTGCATCTGCGGACGCAATTTCCGCATCTGCGAGGGCTTGAAATGCGTGATGTCCACGCCGTCAAATTCTACCGTACCTTCGGTCACGGGATACAGTTGCAGGATGGTCCTGCCCATCGTGGTCTTGCCGCATCCGCTCTCGCCCACGATACCCACCGTCTTGCCCGCTTCCAGCGTGAACGACACGTCGTCCACCGCTTTGAGAAAGCGCGTGGGCCTGCCGAAGAAATCGGTGTTGAGGGGGAAGTATTTTTTCAGATGTTCGACGCGCAGGATGACTTCGCTCATTTCTTCTTCCCTCCTTCATACAGATAGCACGCGACGCCGTGCGTTTCGCTCACCTGCACGAACGCGGGATATTCCCCCGCGCATTTTTCGCAGGCGCGGTCGCAACGATCGCGGAAGTAGCAGAACGAAGGCATATCGATGGGATTGGGGACCGCGCCCTCGATGCTGTACAGACGGTCCACCTGCTGATTGACGACGGGCTTGGACTTCTGCAATCCGACCGTATAGGGATGGAGCGGATGTTTGAAGATGTCGTGCACCGTGCCCTTTTCCACCACGCGTCCCGCATACATGACGACCACATAATCCGCCATCTGCGCGATCACGCCGAGATCGTGCGTGATGAGCAGGATAGAGCCGTTGATCTTGCTGCGGATGTCGCGCAGAAGCTGTAAGATCTGCGCCTGGATGGTCACGTCGAGCGCGGTCGTCGGCTCGTCGGCAATGATGAGCCTCGGGTTGTTGGCGAGGGCGATCGCGATGACGACGCGCTGACGCATCCCGCCCGAAAGCTCGTGCGGATAAGACGAATAGACGCGTTCCGGCATGGCAATTCCGACGAGATTGAGCAGTTCGAGACTTCTCTCCTTCGCCTGCGCCTTGGTCATGTTCTTATCGCGCAGGAAAAACACTTCGTCGATCTGATAGCCGATCGTAAAGACGGGGTTGAGCGCGGTCATGGGCTCCTGGAAGATCATCGCCGCCTCTTTTCCGCGGATGGCGTTCATGGCGGAACGCGGCATCTTTGCGACGTCGTACGCCTTCTCTCCCAGGTTGAAGCGGATGCTTCCGCTCACGATCTGTCCCTGCGGCGCCTGAACGAGCTGCATGAGGGACATGGATGTCACGCTCTTGCCGCAGCCGCTCTCGCCCACGACGCCGACGACGCATCCCTCGGGGATGTCGAAGCTCACGCCGTTGACCGCCTTGGACACGCCCGCGTCCGTGAAGAAATAGGTGTGCAGGTCGTCAAATTCCACGATGTTGCGCGGATCGCGCATCTGCGTGAGATACTCTTCTTCCGGCACGTTTTTCCGCTTGCGGAAATCTTCCAGCCTGCGGACTTCTTTTGCATTTTCGCGCGCGATCTGCTTCACCTCTTTCGCCGAGATGTAATGCTCGTCGCGCTCTTTCTTTTTCCATAATTTACGGAATGCGTCGCGCATCCGTTCGAATATCTTATGCATCCGTACCCCTCCGCCTTATCTCTTGCTCTTCGGGTCGAACGCGTCGCGCAAACCGTCGCCGATGAAGTTGAAGGCGAGCACCGCCAGCACGATGCACACGCCGGCAGGAACCCACATGTTCGGGTAGTTTTCCAGATATTCCGTCGTCGTCGCCGCGTTGATCATGTTTCCCCACGTCGCATACGAGGAGGGAAGCCCCATGCCGAGGAAGCCGAGCGTCGCCTCCGTGAGGATGATGCCGCCCAGTCCGAGCGTCATGGTGACGATGAGCTGCGGGATGACGTTGGGAATGAGGTGACGGAAGATCTTGCGCGAAGTCCTCAGGCCGATCGCGTCCGCGGCGGTCATGAATTCCTGCTCGCGCAGGGTGAGGATCTGTCCGCGCACCAGCCGCGCCGTCCCCGCCCAGCCGAGCAAGGTCAGCATCGCCATCATGATATACAGCTTCGCGACGTCCGTCACGTTATTTGCGTCCAACATGGACGATATGATGAGCAAAATGGGCCACATCGGGATACAGTTGAATATATCCACCAATCGCATGATGATCTGATCCACCCATTTGCCGAAATAGCCCGCCAGGCCTCCCAACAGCACGCCTAACAGCGTTTCCAGGAAAATGACGACGAGTCCGACCGTCAACGATACCCTTCCGCCGTACATCAGGCGGGAGAAGATGTCGCATCCGTTCTGATCGGTCCCGAGGATGTGCTCGGGAGTGATCGGTCCCTCGTTGTTGATGGTGTGTTGCGTTTCGGAAACGTAATAGCAGACGAAGTCCTCCCCGTCCACTTCGTACGTCACTTCGCGGATGAGGACGGAGACCTTTCCGCCCGAATAGTCCACTTCTTGTTCGCCCCAGACAAAGGGCAGAAAGCTGAACAACGGTCCGATGAAGGAGAACACGAACAGGACGATCATGGTGATGAGCCCGATCATGGACAGTTTGGAGCGGGTGAACCGCTTGATGACCATCTGTGCGGGCGTGAGAATGCGCACGTTGTCGGCGAGGGACGCCACGCCCGTATCCTGCATCTGCGGCTCTTCGGGCGACGGAGAAGGCTCGGGCTGAAGTTGCTTGTTTTCTTCTTCCATGGTACTTCTCCTCTTATTTCGTCAGTTTTACGCGCGGATCGACGACCGCGTACATCAGGTCGGACAGCAGCGTTCCGAGCACGGTGAGGATGGCGAGGAACATATTGTATCCCATGATAAACGGGACGTCTCCGCCCTGCAACGCCTCGTACGCTTTGAGTCCGATCCCGGGGATGGCAAAGATCTGCTCGGTGATCATCGCACCGCCGAACAGGCTGGGAAGCGTGCCGGCGATGATGGTCACGAGCGGGATCATCGTATTGCGGAACGCGTGTTTATAGATAACCGCCGATTCGGACAATCCTTTCGCACGCGCCGTGCGGATATAGTCCGCGTTGAGCACCTCGAGCATATTCGTTCTCGTATATCTCATCAGTCCGCCGATGGAGAGGATGACGAGCGTCGTCATCGGGAGCACCAGATGCCACATCATATCCCAGAAGCGTTCCCAACCCGACGCATCGGTCGTGAGGCTAGTCGAAGTCAACCCGTTGACGGGGAACCATCCGAGATCCACGGCAAAGATCTTGATCATGATCGCGCCGAGGAAGAAAGTCGGCAAGGAGATGCCGATCATGGACAAGACGGTGGCGGTATAGTCTACTTTTCCGTACTGATTGGTCGCCGCTTTGATGCCGAGCGGAACGGAGATGACAAATTCCAGGATCATCGCGACGAAGGCGATGCCGAAGGAGACGCCCATGTTCTCGAAGATGACCGTCGTGACCTTCTGATTGTGGATGAAGGAAGTCCCGAGGTCCCCTTTGAGGACGTTTCCGATCCAGGTCAGGTATCCGAGCATGATGCCCGTAAAGGAGTTGTCGCTGAGTCCGTACAGCTCCTTGATCCGTTCCACTTCCTCCCGCGAGATGAGTCCCTGCGAAAGTTGCGACTCAAACTTTTTGTCGAGGTAATCCTGCGGCATCAGACGCGTGAGGGCGTAGATAATGACGGACACGCCGAACAAAATGAGGATGGAGAGCAGGATGCGCTTGACGATGTATTTGAACATTGAATTTTTCATCTGTGCTCCTCAAAGCCGCCCGCGGTTGCGGACGGCATGATCAGATTATTAGTCTACGAAATCCATTTCCCAAATGCGGGAAAGAAGCGAATTATACGGTGAAAGCTCTTTTTCGGGCGTGAGCGACGCGCGGTCGATCTTATCCGAGTTGAATGCCATCAGATCGTTTCTTTGATAGAGCGGGAGTTCGATCGCGAGCCCCATGACAAGATCGAGCGCTTCCGAATAGTAGCTTGCGCGGCGGGACTGATTTTCCGTTTCGCGCGCGAGATCGATGATCTGACTGAGTTCTTCCACGATGCCCTTTTCATAGTCGTACACGTTGTTGAGGTTTGCCTTGATCACGTCGTAGCCCCAGTTGAGCGTGGAGGTCGCGGTGGAATCCTTGTGATAAACCTGATACATATCGGGATCGATGGTCGAGGACCATGCCGCCGCCCAGACGGTCAGAAGTCCGCTCGACAGTTTGGAAAGCGCCCAGGTATCCGTCTTGACGTTGATGTCGAAGCCGATGCTTTCGAGGATCTCTTCCGCCTTGCGGAACATGCTCCATGCGGGGTGGTCTTCCGTGCTGCCCGCGATCGTGAAGGTGTATTTAAGCTGCGTGAACTTTCCGTTTTCCACCTTGCCGATCTGAACGTCGGGGGTATTCGCGTTGCGCTGTTCGTATCCCGCGTCAAGGAGCATCTGAAGGATCTCTTCGCCGCTGTTGTCGTACTGATAGTACGCCGTAGCATCTTTCGGGTACGCCCACGACACTTTGGTCATCGGACGATAAATGATCTCCGCGAGTCCGTTGGTATAGTAGTTGCTCGTGATAAGCGTGGGATCCATCGCCATCATGATCGCGCGGCGGACAGTCACGTCGGGGACATATTTGGGATTGACGCCGACATAGCCGTAACCGTTGGATTTCGTCAGGCTGTAAGAGAGCGAATCGATGCCGTTGAGTTCGTTGATGACGCTCTGTTTTGCCGTCAGTTCGCCGAAGTCCACGGAGCCCTGTTTGAGGGTGTTGAAGATCTGATTCGCGTTGATGACCTGATAACGCAGATATTTGATGTTTGCGTTATGGATGGAGCCGCCGAGCGTTTCGAAATAGGTGTTGCGTTCGAAATAGATGATGTTGTTCTTGCGGAATTCGGTCGCCGTCACATAGCCCGTCATTCCTTCCGTGCCCGTGTCGCGGGATGCCTTGTAAGGACCTGCGCCCACGGGAACGCCGTTCTTGTCCACGCTGTTGACGACGCTGTCCATGAACTCCTTGTCGCCGAACTTGATGCCGAAGTTGCTCACCCCGTCAAATCCGTTGACGTAGTCCACCCCTTCGTAATCGGTCGTGGAATAATAGTGCAACGGGGAGACGTTGAAGCCGAAGTTCCACTTCGCCTTGGGATCGACGCCGTTGATCTTGATCTTCAGCACGTCGTATTCGCCGTCGAGCGTATTCCCGTTGAAGGACGTGACCTTTTCCGTGGTAATGCCGGAGATATTGGGAACTCTGCCCGCGCCGTTCTGCAGGTATTCCGACTTCGCTTCCGCGATGAACTCCGTCGTCAGCTTGACCGCGGTATCGCGGTAAGAGACGATCTCCTGGATCCCCGACCAGTTATAGGCTTCGCCGAAATACTCGCCGCAGACCAGCTCGATGGCATAGCTCTTTTTCGCCGCGACTTTTTTGTCCGCGTCCGTCGTGCCCTCGAACTGAGAATAGTTTCTGTCCGCATAATCGTCCACGAGTGCGCACAGGCTCTCCGCGGACTCTTCGTCCACGATATATTTGCCCGACGCATCCTTGTCGATATTGCCGTCGTTGTTGCGGTCGAGCAGGGTGATGAGCCCTTCGGAAAGGAAGAACGCCTGATACTCCTCGGAAATATAGGTGTATTCGTTCATCGTATCTTCCAGACCTTCCGCCGCCGACTGATATACTTCGCCGAGTTCCTCGGTGAAATACTCCTTCGTCGTCTCGATGTCCGCCCTGATCTCCTCCAACTGCGCTTCCTCGAAAGGAGTATTGAGATGGCTGTCGCCCGCCGCGTCGTTGATCATGTTCTGGCAGTAATCTTTGATGCGCTGAACGCGCTTCGTCGCCTCGTTGGTGAACGTGAGTTCGAGCTGTGCGGACGCGTTCTCGTCCGCTTCGGGGTTCTGCGTTCTGTAAGCCGCCAGCCCGACAATATCCGTCGAATAAATGGTCGTGGACCCGGTATAGACGGGATCGAGATAGACGTACAGGCTGAACAGTACGTCTTTGATGGTCAGATCGACGCCGTCGGAAAATTTGATCCCCTTCTTGATGAGAAAGGAAAATTCCGTAAACTCGGCCTGATCGCCGTCTGTGACCACGTTGCCGTTCTTATCGTACATGACGGTCGTGAAATCCTTCGCGACGACTGCCTCGTCGTCGCCGTAAGAGACGTTGCCTTCGCTGTCCGACCCCAGCATCCCGATCTGCGTCATGCCGACGACCTCGGAATCGTACTGCGAAGACGCGAAGAAAGGATTGAACACGCCGTCGCAGCCTTGCAGGCTCATCGTCACCGCATCTTTTTCCGTATCGAACTTTCCGCCGTTCTTGTTACAGGCGGTCAGCGTTCCCGCCGCGCCCAGCGACAGCACCGCCGCCAAAGCGAGAGATGTGAGTTTGACTGTCTTATTCACTCGTATATTTCCTCCTGTCAGATGATGATCACCTGTTTTTCCCGATTGTTATCCCGCAGAGCGGGTGTCCGCTTAAACGAGCGCGGAGATCGTGCCCTCGTAGGAGACGGCCGCTCCCTCGCCTTTGCTGCCGAAGAAGAAACTCTCGTCCGTCGTGACCTGCGAATTGACGCCGCCCGCCGTACGGTTGAGCTTGTAAGTGCAATTTTCCAACGTGACGCCGCGCACGGTCGCGCCCGCGCCGATCGTACCCGCAAAGAACCCGCAGCTCGCCGCCTGATTGGAACGGACCGTGATCTGCACGTCCGCATTCGCAATCTTCAAATCCTCCACGATAGCATTTTCGCCGAGCGAAGCAAAGATGCCGTATCCCGCCGCAGATCCCTGCGTGACGGTATATGTGAAATTGGATATAGTGTGTCCGTTTCCGTTGAACCTGCCGTTATAGGAGGTTACCCCGCCCCAGCTTCCTTTGTTGCCGAGAAGATCGGTCAGATCGATGTCCGCCGCGAGATAGACGTCGTCGTTCTGATGCTGCGAGAGCTTGTTGAGGTCGCCCGAAGAGCGTACGATGAACCATTTCCCTTCCAGCATCTTCGCGTAGACGATCCTGTGATAGTTGGGATCGTTTACGTCATAAGAGAGTTTGATCGTATCATAGGAATGATCGAACGGCTGCGTGCACTCCTCGTCCAGAAAATACTGATAGAACGTATAGCCGTCCGCTTCCGCTTCGTGCAGGATGAGTTCGTCCGAACCGGACGACGCCGACTGTACGGAGGACGGCAGCGATTGGATGCGATCACCCTCTTCGTCCAGAAACACGATCTCCACGCGCGGATTTTCCTCCCAGTTGGCGATGAGGATCATATCCTTCGTAACGCGGTCGTTGTCGAAATCCCAGATCTTATCCGTCGGTTGCACCTCTCCCGATTCGTCCTGATAGGCGACCGTCCAGCCGCTGATGAAATAGCCCGCCTTGACGACGTCGCCAAGAACGTCTGACACGCCGGGGCGTAACGCGGGCGTGTTTTCTTTGAAATAGAAATCCATCGACTCATTGTCCGCGCAAAGCCCTCCGTTGAAATCGTACGTGACCTTGAGAGGGTATCCCATCTCCGGCGGCATGATCTGCGTTTGCGTACAGGACGCCCCCAGAAGCGCCATACAGACGATGACGGCTACCGTGAGCGCAAACAGTAACTTCTTTTTCATAGTTTCTTCCTTCTCGCGTTGTCGCGGCGCGTTTCCTCCGCGCTCTCCGCGATCCGCACGGATCTTTCAGAAGCGTGCGCCTTCCGATTAAGAATTTTTATTCTTTGCCCTTGGCAAAGAATAGAGGGGTACCCCTCTTTGTGAAAAATGACTTTTTTTACAATATTATCATTGTATCACCACAATTTTCATTTGTCAAACACGATATGGCGCTATACAAAAATAATTGTCGTTTCGCCCCGAAAAAAATTATTTTTATTCGTAAAATGTCAATTATATGCACAATATTTGGCAAAATTGCATAAATGCGTCGTCCGACGCGCGTACGAACTTGCGCATATTTCCGCGCGGCGTTCCGCTTATTTTCCCTTTCCGAAAACGGCGGGCGCGTTCGGCGCTTCCGCGGCAAGGCGGCAAAAGAAAAACAGACCGCGTTTGCGGTCTGTTTTTCTTCTCGGGCAACGCCCGAAACGTTCAATCCTTTTTTTCGATGGAAAATCCGAGTTTGAGGAGCACTTTCAGCGTTTCCAGCGAAGTACGGCGATCATAGTCCTTTTCGCTCTCCGTGAGTTGCGAATAAGGTACGAGCATACAATGCGTCTTGCGGTCGGGATCCGTCTTTTCGCCGTATACCCAACCTTCCGCCATCCGTCCCCGCGCCCAGACTTCATGCGTGTTTTCCGCCAGCTTTTCCGCCAATGCGAGGATCTCGTCGTTCACCGTGACGTCGCTCGTATCGACGGGGTGCGGAACATATTCCTTCTCCATGACGGCCTCCGCGCAATCAGTTGTCGGGAAGGAAATCGGTCGCCTTCATCTTTCCCTTTTCCAAGGCGAACAGCTTATCGTTGTAGTTTTCCGTCGTTCCGACGGCGGTACCGAGGATCAGCTTGAACAGCTCATCGCCGATCACGCTGTCACGGTAACTGCACACGAGACGAAAGAGCGTATAGCCGTTGCGAATATCCAGATCAAACCCGCCGTAACGGAGAAGATAGTTGATCGAGCAGATCGCGACGGCGGCATCCACTCTCCTGTCTTCGCTGAACTTGAACGACAGCGGCGACTGGAAGATGATGAGCTGACGGTCCGCGTCCACGCGCATATAGCAGTCCATGGGGAGATCTTCGCCGTTCATGATGAAATGAATTTTGAGCTTTTCTTCATCTGTCTCAAATTTCAATCCGAGTTTTTTCAGAGCGGAGCTCATCTGGTTGAATACTTTCTTTCCTTTTTCCATAGCTTCGGACATGATTCCCCCTCCTTATTCGTTGATCTTCTTGATGATGTCGTCGAAGCTGAGCATCCCCTTGGAATACATCAGCAGGTCGTCGTTATATTCGTCGATGGTGGAAAGCGAACAGCGGATCATATAGTCGATCATCCCCTTTCCTACGATCCCGCCGCGATAGCAGGAGACCTGACGGAACAGCACTTCTCCGTCGCGGAGATCGTAGTCGAAGCAACCGTCGATCAGGCGATAGTTGATCGCGCTGATCACGAGCGCTCCCTCTACCCTCTTCTCTTCCGAGATCTTGAACAGCGTCGAGTGGATCTTCACCAGATCGTTCTCGTCGTCGACGCGGATATTGAGCGTCATGGGAAGATCCTCCCCGGTCACCGTTACGCGCACATGAAGATTCGCCTCATCCTTCTGATACACCCACTTTCTGTCATCGAGCGCCTGACATACGGTGCGGAACACCGACGCCCCATGCTTAGCATTGTTGTTGTTCGCCATAATTTCCTCCTTTCAAATTAATCAATTTATTATATCACAAACGCTTCCCGTTTGCAATATCAATCTGAAATTTTTTTATTATTTTTGATTGAGCCGATTGCGGTAAGGCGCGAGCGTTTCTTCGATCTCGTGCGCGTCCATGCCGTTTTTGCTGTAAAGCGCCTCGACGAGGGCATCCATGGCGGGACGGTTCTCTTCGATGAGCATGATCGCGCGGCTCAGCTCGTTCTTGACGATCTCGCCGACGCGGCGATAGACTTGTTCTTTCAGTTCGCCCGTGAGCGCCGCGGCGTCGATCGCAAAGGGATAATCGTCGTCCATGCCGTAACGGCAGATGAGGTTTTTCGCATTTTCCGTCGCCTGCCTGAGATCGCTCGAAGCGCCCGTAGAGACGCCCTGTTCCTTGCCGTAATAGACGATCTCCGCCGCCCTGCCGCCCATCGCGCAACAGATGTCGTCGAGGATCTCCTTACGGGTATATTCGAACTTTTCCTCGTCGATGGCGGGAAGCATATACCCGCCGAACGAGCCCCGCGAGATATTGGTGAGATAGGTGGGCGTCTTGCCCGTCAGCCAGCCGATGAGGGCGTGTCCCGCCTCGTGATGCGTCGTCTTGCGGACGGTCTCTTCCTTCCACTTGCGCTCTTCTCCGTATCGTTCGGCGTCGATCGCCGTCTGCAATTCCGCCTCGGTCAGCTTTTCGCCCTTTTTGGAGCGCAGAGCGTATTCCACGATCATCTCGAGATTGGCGGGGCTGCGCCCGATCGTCCGCCGCGCAAGCGTGTCGATCGCCGTGCCCTGTATGTAATCGATGCCGTGCTTTTTGAGGTAATAGGAGATGAACTGCGCGCGCTCTTCGGTATTGGGAAGGTCGATGCGGATCTTGCGGTCAAACCTGCGCACGAACGCGGCGTCGAGCACGGCGCGGGAATTCCCGTCGTCCTCGATCCCGAAATTGGTCGCGGCAAGCACGAGCACGGGGCGTTTTTCGTCATAGACGAATCCGTCCATTTCCGAAAGGAAGGTGGTGAGCAACTCTTCGCTGCTGTGCGTGGATTCGCTGCCCGTGCGGGGCTTCGCGATGGAATCCACTTCGTCCACGAACAGGATCGCAGGCGCATATTTTCTCGCCATGCGGAAGGTCTCGCGGATGGATCGCGGTCCCTCGCCGACATATCTGTTGAAAAATTCGGTCGCGTTCTTCTGGATGAAGGTCACGTCCGATTCTCCCGCCATCGCTTTGGCAAGCAACGTCTTGCCCGTGCCGGGCGGCCCGTACAGGAGCACGCCGCGCGGCGCACGGACGCCGCCTGCAAGATATTTGCGGGGATTTTTGAGGAATTCGATGAACTGCGTGAGCGTTTCCTTGGCGTCTTTTGCGCCGATCACGTCCGTAAAGCGCACGTTCGGCCGCGTACAGCTGTCCAGAATAAATCCGCTGTCCTCCGCCGCGATGTTCTTTTTCAGGCTGAGATCGGCGAGTTTGATCTCCACCTTCGTCCCGTCCTCGGAAAGCACCTGCGCGCAGTTGAAGGAAAGCGAGTTGTTCGCACGGAACAGCGCGGTCGCCTCGTGCAGCATCTTCACGTTCTGCGCGACGCGTTCCAGTTGCTCCGCCGTCTTTTCCTCGCCGCCGCACGCATCGATGACGTCGCGCGCTCCCGCACGGATAAAGGAACGGAACGCCGACGTTCCCCCGTATCCCTTTTCCGCGTTGAGGATATACACGGGCAGTTCGGGATAATATTCGCGCAGATAGCGGAACAGCTCCACGCCGTCCGAATCAATATCTTCGGGATCGCGCGGGACGTATTTTCTTTGCCTGGAACGGCAGGAAAAGTCCACGACCGCGCAATCGACGTCTCCGCGCAGGATCTCTTTCGCCTTGTCGAGTTCGCCCGTTCTGATCAGCGCGAAGTCCCTTCCGCCCACGGGAAGATGGTCCCTGTCCGTAAAGACGAACAGGCGCAATTCCTCGCGTTTTCTGAAAAGCGCCGCCGCTTCGGGAGAAGCGTCGTCGAAATCGAGCGTGAAGCGGATCTCTTCCACCTTTTCGAACCATGTATCGTCCTCGCCGCCGCCGACGTGGTCGAACAGTTCGAGCATCGCGTCGTCCATGAGCGATTTCGCGGCGCCCTTCAAAGTGCGGGCGTCTGTCATTCCGCCCACCGAGTAGAGGATCGCCTTGGGAATGTCGTCGTCCATGCACACGTTGAGGCGAAAGCTGTCCGCATAGTCGGAACGGTGGGACAGGAGCTGATGGCGCACGATGTCGCACAGCGCGAACGGTTCGAGATGGTTGAACATGATGACCGTGCTCTCCGCGAGACGGGAAAGGATGGGCGCGGGGAACAGCGGTTCCTTGGTCTCGGGATTGAGGTCGTTGCGCAACGCACGGATGACGCTCTGTTCGGAGACGTCGGAGAAGTTGCGCTTCTCCGTCTCAGAATAGAGCTGCGAGCCCGCGTTCGTCGTCATGATGATGATCGCCCGCTCGAAGCTGACCTCCTCTTCGGTGAACAGGTCTTTGAGGCGCGCGCCTTCGAGGATCTGCAAGAAGAGCTGGATGACGCTCAGATGCGCCTTTTCGATCTCGTCGAAGAGGAGGACGCATTCGGGATTGTCGCTGACGAACTGCGTGACCTGCCCCGCGTGCGCGGCTTTATAGGAAGGCTGTACGCCGCTGAAACATTCCGCGCCCATCTCCTTGTCGGAAAATCCGCTCATGTCCAGCCGCAGATACGGCAGCCCGAGGAAATTCGCCGCCGTCTCCGCGAGATAGGTCTTGCCCACGCCGGGAGGCCCCGCGAACAAAAAGACCGCGCGCGGCTTGTTGCGCTGTTTTCCGTTTCTCGTGTGGATCTCCGCGCTGTACAGCCCGGAGGCGAACTCTTCCACCGCGTGATCTTGTCCCATGATCTTTTCCGACAGCGCTTTGCGCAGATCTTCGACCATTTTCAGGATCTCGGGAAGCGTTTTGGGGACGTCTTTCGCCTGCGGTTTCCGCTTGGCGAAGAAGCGTTCGTACAACGCGTCCGACCTCGAAGCGGGGCGCTCGGGGATGTCTTCGTCGTCAAAGAGCTCCGTATCGATGCCCGGCTGCTCTCCGTCGCTTTCTTCGGTCTCCTCCGCGACGTCGGACGCGCCCTCCGTATCGTCTTCCCGATCGAGCGCCGAACTCCACTCCTCCGTCTCCTTTGCCAACGCGGCGATCCCCTCTTCGTCGATCTCGTCATACTCTTCTTCTTCTCCGAAGGAGACGAATTCCTCTTCGCCTGCGCAGTCAAAGCAGTTTTGCAGGGCGGAGATCACCCACTGCTTCATCGCGTCGAAGCTCATTTCGGAATTATTCCACGCGATACAACAGGAAGTCGCCGAATAATCGATGACGTCCATGTCATAATCACTCGAATGCACGAGCTCGGCAAAGCGTTCGACGGGAAATACATCGTAATCGTCTTGATGCGACAGGAGCCATTCCGGACTGAAATCGATCACTACTCTCTTGTTCATAGTCTTTCCTCACTTTATTTGCCGCGCGCTTCCGCAGGATCGCGGGGGATGCGCGTCGGAATCATTCTTCTTCCGCTTCGCGGTATTTCATGGCAAAGAGTTTCGCCGGCTTCCACTTTACGCCTTTGAGCGCGCGTCCGCGCGTGTTGGTCGCGTCGATGGGGATGTCTTCCGTGAGCAATTCGGTCATCGTCCCCTCTTCGGTGACGACCGCCAGCATATACGGCACGGTGACGTAATCGGCGAAGATCACCTCGTCGTCGCCTTTCAGCGACGCGATCATCACGCCCTTGCGGTAACGGGGCAGCGGGTCCACCTGCGCCGCGATGACGCGCTTGTATCTTCCGCCCGTGATCGCGACCACGATCTCGCCTTCGCCGTCGATCTGCGAAGCGAACACGACCTCGTCGCCCTCGCGCAGGTTGATGCCGCGGACGCCGCCCGCGACTCTGCCCTGCGCGGGGATGTCGTCCTTCTTCGCATTCAGGCACATCCCCTTCCGCGTGACGAAGAAAATGGTCACTTCCTCCCCTTCCGTATCCGGTTGAACGGAGATGAGTTCGTCCCCTTCGTTGAGGCGGATCGCCTGGAACATCGTCTTCCCGACGTTATATTCGCTCCACGCCGTCTTTTTGAGGTATCCCTTGCGCGTGATGAACAGCGCGTTTCCTTCGGGGAATTCCGCGCGGCTGAGCCCGACGGGGTATTCGTCCGCCGCGGCGTCTTCGTAGAGATCGGAGAGCGCGAAGCCCTCTTCCGAGAACTTGCAGGCGCACGCCTCGGGGACGAGACGGTAACAGTTGCCCTTGTTGCTGAACACGACCGTCTGTTCGTCGGAGGGCAGGTTGATCGCCTGCATCATGACCGAACCGGGCTTCGATCTCTCCCCGATCGCCTTGTTGGACAGGTTGTAATTCTTTTCGCTCACGCATTTGAGTCTGCCGTCCGCCGCGATGAGCAGCCAGCTCTGCACGGCGGGCGCGCGGACGTCCGCGCGCTCCACCACCACTTCGTCGTCGCCGAACACGAGCACCGAACGGCGCGGCGTGCGATATTTCTTCTTGATCTCGGCGAGCTCTTCTTTGACCACCTGCAATTGCAGACGGGTGCTCCCGACGATCGCCGTGAGCTTTTTGATGAGTTCCCGAAGCTGTTTGAGTTCCTCTTCCAGCTTGAACACTTCAAGTTTGGTCAGCCTTGCCAGCCTCAGGTCGAGGATCGCCTGCGCCTGGCGCTCGGAAAGGTCGAACCGCTTGCGCAGTTTGTCGCGCGCGTCGGAGACGGACTCCGCCTTCTTGATGATCGCGACCACCTCGTCGATGTTGCGCACGGCGATGATGAGCCCTTCGAGGATATGACAGCGTTCTTTCGCCTGATTGAGATCGAACTTGGTGCGGCGGAGCACCACTTCGCGCTGATACTCCACATAATAGCGGATGATGTCCATGAGCCCCATGAGCATGGGTTTTCCGTTCGCGATGGCGACCATGTTCATGCCGAACGTCACTTCGAGATCGGAATATTTGTACAGGATGCCGAGGATCTTGTTGACGTCCGCCTCCGCACGCACCTCGATGACGGCGCGCATCCCGTTGCGGTCGGACTCGTCGCTTACCTTGGTGATGTCCGCGAGCTCTTCTTTTTTCTCCTCGCGCAGTTCCGCGATCTTGCGCAGGAGCGTCGCCTTGTTCACCTGATAGGGAAGTTCGGTGATGATGATGTTCTTCTTGTTCCCCTCCGCCTCTTCCACGCGCAGTTTGGCGCGGAGGACGATCTTGCCCTTGCCCGTCTTATACGCCTGGTTGAGCTCGTTGGCGATGATATACCCGCCCGTGGGGAAATCGGGCGCCTTGATGTAAGCGAGCATTTCCGACAGCTTGATGGACGGCTTGTCGATATAGGCGATCACGCCGTCGATCGTCTCGCCGAGGTTATGCGGCGGGATGTTGGTCGCAAGTCCGACCGCGATTCCCGACGCGCCGTTGACGAGCAGATTGGGAAACCGCCCGGGGAGCATGTCCGGTTCTTTGAGCGAATCGTCGAAGTTGAGGGAAAAGGAAACGGTGTTCTTTTCCAGATCGCGCAAAAGTTCGAGCGCGAGCGGTTCGAGACGCGCTTCCGTATACCGCATCGCCGCGGCGGGATCGCCGTCCACCGAACCGAAGTTGCCGTGTCCGTTGACGAGCGTCATGCCCATGTTGAAATCCTGCGCCATGCGCACCATCGCGTCGTAGACGGACGAGTCGCCGTGCGGGTGATATTTACCCATGCAGTCGCCGACGATGCGCGCCGATTTTTTGTGCGGCTTGTCGGGCATCAGCCCCATCTCGTACATGGTATAGAGGATCCTGCGCTGGACGGGCTTCAATCCGTCCTCCACGCGCGGGAGCGCGCGGTCGAGAATGACGAACTCCGCATACGGGAGCATGGACGAGGGCAGGACCTCTTCAAGCGGGGTGACGAACAGGTTACCGGTCGGCTGTTGCTGTTCTTCCTGTTTATTCTTCTTCATCGCCGCTGCCTCCCTTCTTCAAGCTCACCCGATCCATGAACGCGTCGGTCTTATTGAAATTCGCATTTTGGTTGAGAAATTCTTTTCTTCCTTCCACGCGGTCGCCCATGAGCGTGGTGACCATCTGTTCCGCGGCGGTCGCGTCTTCGATGGTGACCTGGATGAGGTTGCGCCGCGCGGGATCCATGGTCGTATTCCAGAGCTGTTCCGCACTCATCTCGCCCAGTCCCTTATAGCGCTGGATGAGATACCCCCTGCCCACCTTTTCGATCTTCTCGGCGAGTTCTTTGTCGTCGTAAGCGTACTCCTCGACGCTGCCGTTCTGCTTATACACCTTGTAAAGCGGCGGCATCCCGATATAGACGTGCCCCGCGTTGACGAGCGGGCGCATATAACGATAGAAAAAAGTCAGAAGGATGCAGCGGATGTGGAATCCGTCCTGGTCCGCATCGGAGAGGATGATGACCTTATGGTAGTTGAGTTTATCGAGATTGAAATCGGAACCGATGCCCGCGCCGAGCGCGGAGATGATCGTCCTGATCTCCTCGTTCGCGAGCACCTGATCGATGCGCTTTTTTTCCACGTTGAGCGGCTTTCCGCGCAGGGGCAGGATGGATTGGAACTGCCGCATCCGCGCCTGCTTCGCCGTTCCGCCCGCGGAATCGCCTTCCACGATGAACAGCTCGTTGAGTTCCGCCTTTCTCCCCGAGCACGCCGCGAGCTTGCCCACGAGCGTCAGGGAGTCGATGCTGTTCTTCGCGCGCGCGGTGTCCTTCGCCTGCCGCGCCGCGATGCGCACCCGCGCCGCCCCCTGCGCCTTTTTGATGATGTCCTCGAACACCTTTTTGTTGACGGGAAGGGACGCGAGCTTTCTGAGCCCCTCCACCACCGTGCTCTCCACGGGCGAACGCGCCTCGGGATTGCCCAGCTTGGTCTTGGTCTGCCCCTCGAACTGCACGTTTTTCATCTTGACGGACAGAACGGCGGTCAGTCCCTCGCGGAAGTCGTCCCCCACGAAATTCGCGTCCTTGTCCTTGATGAGCTTGTTGTCCCGCGCATAATCGTTGAGCACGCGGGTAAGCCCCGAACGGAAGCCCATTTCATGAAAGCCCCCTTCGGGCGTGGGGATATTGTTGACGAAGGAGAACAAGCTCTCCGTGAAATCCCCCGTATGCTGAATGGCGAATTCGACGAGGATGCCGTCCTTTTCCGCCTTATAATAGAGGGGCGTGTTGTACAGTTTCGTCTTTCCCTCGTTGAGGAACGCCGCAAAATCGGAGATGCCTCCGTTATAGCGATACACCACCTGATAGGGCTTGGTCGCGCCCATGAGATCGAGCTGCCGCACCTCCCCGTCCTCGTCGGTGATCGCCTCGTTCTGCGTGACGCGCTCGTCCGTGAGCGTGATGGTCACGCCGCGGTTGAGAAACGCCAGTTCGTTGAGGCGGTTGGACACCGAAGTGAGCGAAAATTCCGTCGCGGAAAAGACGGCGTCGTCGGGCATGAACCGCACCAGCGTGCCGTGCTTTTTCGTCTTTTCTCCCGTCTCCGACAGAGGCGCGACGGGAATGCCCGATTCGTATTTCCCCTTTGCCTCGTCATAATAGGAATGAAACTCCATGGCGTACGTCTTTCCGCCCTTCCATACGGTGACTTTCAGCCATTTGGAGAGCGCGTTGGTGACGGACGCGCCCACGCCGTGCAGTCCGCCCGAATAGGAATAATTGTGCTCGTCGAACTTTCCGCCTGCGTGGAGCTGCGTAAAGACGACCTGCACGCCCGAGACCTTCGTCTTAGGATGAATGTCTGTGGGGATCCCTCTTCCGTTGTCTTCGACGGACGCGCTGCCGTCCTTGTGCAGGATGACGTCGATGCGGTCCGCATAGCCGTTCGCCGCCTCGTCGATCGCGTTGTCGACGATCTCCCAAAGGATATGGTGCAGTCCCTTCTGCCCCGTCGAACCGATATACATACCGGGACGAAGCCTGACCGCGTCCAGCCCTTCGAGAATGGTGATGTCTCTGGCGTCGTAATGTTGTTCTTCCATGCAGCCCTCTCAAAAAATGCGTATACTTTTCATTCATTATACCACATCTTGTATTTTTGAGCAACAATTTTGAGAGAAAAACACATTTTTTGTCGGTGAATTGTCGATGAATTGTCAAACTAAGTGCAACACTTTTTAAGATTTAGTTCAAATAAATCTTGCGGTGTTCGGAAATGCAAAAC
>CALVLH010000015.1 GCA_944336975.1 uncultured Clostridia bacterium | reverse complement strand
TATATCGAAAAGACGGACGACGGGCTTCTTTTGAAAATTCAGTACGACTGCCGTGCACTCGAACCGCTTTCGCTTTCTGATTATAAATCGTATGAGGTAACGCTTGCCGCCTCGCTCAACGATTCGGATATTTACATTGCAGATACCGTCGATATTCGACTATAGTAAAATTAAATGAATTGTTGAATCGATTGAATATAAACAATCTTTGCATGGATTTATATCAATAACTTAGCTATCAACGGGAGAAATGTTTACGCGCAATCACTATATACAAAGATGGCAAATATAAAATTTGTGTGCTTGATTAAATAAAAACTGAAAAAGCATTTTATGAGAATAATTCAATTTTATAAGTAAAGGAGAAGATATGAAGCGTTTTTTTAAAGAAAATATCCTAAATTGTATAATTTATATAATTGCTATTTTGATGTCTTTAATTTGTCTTGTCTTGTATTTTGTTGAATGTGAAAAGAGTGATGAACTAAAAAACTTTTTTCTTTCTATAGGAACATCTATTTTTGCAAGTGCGTTGCTAGCATTTACTATTGAATACTCGAATTATATGCGTTTTGAAAAAAGAAAAAGTACTTTTCGTCAGAATAAATTGTATAATTTTAATCAATATTTAAACTTTTTTTGTGAAAGGTTTTGCAATTTGATTTTTCGTTCTTTCAAGTTGTGGTATGAAGATACTCAAGGTCAACCGCAAGAAAAAACTTTACAACAATGGATGATAGAGGCTAAAGAACTGTTCGATGAAATAGAAAAAAATAAGGAAGGCAAAGAACAATGTTTAAGTCGTATTGTTGAACTGATAAACGAGATTTTCGTTTCAAGAGGAAAAGTTTTAAGACAGTACATTGATGAACTTGCTCCGTATTTTCTATTTTGGGAGCAAAGTGACTATTTTAACAATGAAGACATAAAACATTTAAGAAATATTGCAATTTATTGTGACAATTTACTATATGACTATAATTTATGCTCGGGGGTAAAGTATTTTGACTATAAAGAATTTTATAATCAAGTAGAAACCTTATTTAGCGAGATTTTTGCAATTAATGAATTTACAAGTTTACAGAATACGTCTTTCAACGAACAAAGCAAGTAGCATTTTTTCCACTAAACCCAAAAAAACTCGGACAGGCAAACGCCTGTCCGAGTTTTTTTTGTACCGAACACACGAAGGGACTTGAGGGGGAGAGAATCGCGGGAGCGATTTATTTGCGGCGTAAGCGAAAGCGGAGCATGGAAAAGGCGCGACGGTTTCTTCAAAAAACGAAAGATTTCGTTTTTGTGATAGCCGATATAACATATTGCAATGACAGCGCCCGTCCGATTTTGTTGACAAATCGCACAAAATCGGATTATAATCATCCCATAAAATCTCACAGGCAACAAAGGCGTTGCAGTCAGGGAAATTCCCGACTGCGGCGCCTTTCTCTTTTCCCGTCGAAGACGGGGATCTGCCGTGAGATCGGAAGGAGGTATTGTTATGGAGGGCATTTTCGGTTCCTCGGGCGTCTGGTTTTTGATCGGCGCCATTCTGGTATGGTTCATGCAGGCGGGGTTTGCGATGGTGGAGACGGGTTTCACGCGGGCAAAGAACGCGGGCAACATCATCATGAAAAACCTGCTCGATTTCTGTCTCGGCACGATCGTCTTTATCCTGCTCGGCGCGGGGCTGATGATGGGCGAGGACGCTCTGTTCGGGTTGGTAGGCGTTCCCAACCTCGATCTCTTTACGGATTTTGCGAATTACGACTGGTCTAACTTCTTTTTCAACCTCGTGTTCTGCGCGACGACGGCGACGATCGTCTCGGGCGCGATGGCGGAACGCACCAAGTTCCTCTCGTATTGCATCTATTCCCTGGTCATCAGCGCGGTCGTCTATCCCATCGAAGCGCACTGGGCGTGGGGCGGCGGCTGGCTGAGCACGGCAGAACCGCTGTTCGGCACGTCGGGCTATTTCGGCAACGTCGCATATATCGATTTTGCGGGCTCCTCGCTCATCCATTTCGTCGGCGGCGTCTCTGCGCTCATCGGCGCGATCATCCTCGGTCCCCGCTGGGGCAAATATCTCGACGCGAAGGGAAACCCGACGTTGAAGCGGCGGGACGCAAAGTTTGTCCGCGCGATCCCCGGGCATAACCTCACCATTGGCGCGCTCGGCGTGTTTATCCTCTGGTTCTGTTGGTACGGATTCAACGGCGCGGCGGCTTCGGATATGACTCAGCTCGCGCAGATCCTCGTCACGACGACCGTGGCGACGGCGACGTCTACCATATCGACGATGATCTTCACCTGGATCAAGAACAAAAAACCCGACGTGTCCATGACGCTCAACGGCTCGCTGGCGGGACTCGTCGCGATCACCGCCGGTTGCGCGGCGGTGGATATTATCGGCGCTTTCTTCATCGGCGCGGTCGCAGGCGTGCTCGTGGTCGTCGTGGTCGAGGTGATCGACAAAAAATTTCACGTCGACGATCCCGTGGGCGCGGTCGCGGTACACGGCGCGAACGGGCTTTGGGGGACGATCGCCTGCGGGCTCTTCTCCACGTCGACGGGACTCTTTTACACGGGCAGTTTTGCGCAGCTTATCGTACAGCTCATCGGCGTCATCGCCATCGCCGCATGGACGATCGTCTGCATGATCGGGCTGTTCCAGTTCCTCAAACATACCGTCGGGATCCGCGCGGGCAAGACGGAAGAGATCGAAGGGCTCGACAAACACGAACACGGACTGCCCAGCGCGTACGCCGATTTTACGCCCGTGCCGCTGGCGGCAGAGGTCATCGAGGCGGAAGAGCTGTGCGGCGTTATGCCTGTCGCGGCAACGCTTCCCGAAGGGGGATGCGAGACGCTCGCTCCTTCCGCGGCGAGCTCTTCTGCGGAAACGGGGCGCGGCGCAAAGCTCTCCAAGGTGGTCATCCTCACCAGGCAGTCTCGCTTCGAAGCGCTCAAACAGGCGCTCAACGCGATCGGCGTGACGGGTATCACCGTCACCCAGGTGCTCGGTTGCGGCGTGCAGAAGGGCGCGAGCGAATATTACCGCGGCGTAAAAGTGGACATGGAACTGCTGCCGAAAGTCAAAGTCGAAGTGGTCGTCAGCAAAGTGCCCGTGTCCGAAGTAGTCGCGGCGGCGCGGAAGGCGCTGTATACGGGGCGCATCGGTGACGGCAAGATCTTCGTCTACGAAGTGGAGGACGTGATCCGCGTCCGCACGGGCGAGATCGGTTACGACGCGTTGCAGGACGAGGAATGAGCTTCCGCACAACTTTTTGATCATCCTTACTCTCTCTACGGAAACGTTCCGCCTTCGGCGGGGCGTTTCTTTTCATAAGGGAGGGTTATAACGTTTATAACGGAAACAAAATATAAGGATTGCTTATATTTTTTATATAAAATCGTGAATTATAAACATATTTCAAGCGCTTGACGAAAAAAAATGCGTTTAGCTATAATAAAAACATATCACCGAAAGCAATTCGGAATGAACGGAGAGTAAGGTATGCTGATGCGAGAAGGACAGTTCAGAAACCCGTCGGGTTGCGCCGTGACAGGCGTGATCGACCGAAGCGGAAAGCCGATGAGCGGCGAAGGTATGATCGAAGCGATCGCCGTCATGCACGACCGTTCCAACGGGCTCGGCGGGGGATTTGCGGGATACGGGATCTATCCCCATTACAAAGATTATTATGCGTTTCATCTCTTTTACGACAAGAAAGAGGCGCAGGCGGACGCGGAAGCGTTTTTGTGCCGACATTTCGAGATCGTGTACTCGTCCGAGATCCAGACGCGCAAATTGCCGTCCGTCACCGACGAACCGCTCATCTTCCGCTATTTTCTGGCGCCGTTGCCGCAGAAGCTGCGCAACAGTCATCTGGACGAGAGGGAATATGTGGCGCGGTGCGTCAACCGCATCAACAGCGAGACGGACGGGGCATACGTCTTTTCTTCGGGAAAGAACATGGGCATCTTCAAGGGCGTGGGATACCCCGAGGACATCGGCAGATTTTACCGTCTCGAAGAGTACGGGGGATATGCCTGGACGTGTCACGGCAGGTATCCGACGAACACCCCCGGCTGGTGGGGCGGCGCGCATCCTTTCGGGCTTTTGGATTTTTCCGTCGTGCACAACGGCGAGATCTCTTCCTACGACGCCAACCGCCGCTATATCGAGATGTTCGGCTATCAATGCAACTTACAGACGGATACCGAGGTCATCACCTATATCGTGGACTATCTCGTGCGCAAGCGCGGACTGACGCTGGAAGAGACGGCGCACGTCATCGCCGCTTCCTTCTGGAGCACGATCGCCGAAAAGGGGGAGACGGAGCGCGAACAGGAAACGCTGTTGCGGCGGATGTTTCCTTCTCTTTTGGTAACGGGACCGTTTTCCGTCATCCTCGGATATGAGGGCGGGCTGATGGCGCTCAACGACCGCCTCAAACTCCGCTCCATGGTATGCGCGGAGAAGGGGGATCTCGCCTATATTTCCAGCGAGGAAAGCGCGATCCGCAAGATCTGTCCCGACCTCGACCGCGTATGGATGCCTGCGGGCGGCGAACCCGTCATCTTTGAATTGTATGAAAAGGGAGGGCGCGCGCAATGAATATGTATCTCTATCCGGAATATGAAGTCGTGCGCGACGAGAGCAGGTGCATATCCTGCCGCGTCTGCGAGCGGCAATGCGCGAATCTCGTTCACTCCTTCGACGCGGAAACGGGAAAGATGTCCGCAGACAGCGCGAAGTGCGTCAACTGTCATCGCTGCGTGTGCCTCTGCCCGTCGCACGCGCTCAAGATCGTCAAGTCGGACGATACCTATAAAGTAAACGCGAACTGGGACAATCAGACGATCAACGAGGTCTACAAGCAGGCGAATTCGGGCGGCGTGCTGCTCTCGTCCATGGGAAATCCCAAGCCCTATCCCGTCTATTGGGATAAGATGCTCGTCAACGCCTCTCAGGTCACCAATCCGCCCATCGATCCTTTGCGCGAACCCATGGAAACGCAGATCTATCTGGGCAAGCGTTCGGTCACGATCGAGCGCGATGAACGGGGAAAACTCAAAGATACGCTCGCGCCGCAATTAAAACTGCGCGTGCCCGTGATGTTCTCGGCGATGAGTTACGGCTCGATCAGCTATAACGCGCACGAGGCGCTCGCACGGGCGGCGGAGGAACTCGGCACGTTCTACAACACGGGCGAGGGCGGATTGCACAAAGATTTTTACCGCTACGGAAAGAATACGATCGTCCAGGTCGCGAGCGGGCGGTTCGGGGTGTTCAAGGACTATCTGGAAAACGCGGCGGCGATCGAGATCAAGATGGGACAGGGCGCAAAGCCGGGGATCGGCGGGCACCTGCCCGGCGCGAAGATCACGGCGGACGTCTCGGAAACGCGCATGATCCCGCAGGGCGTGGACGCCATCTCTCCCGCGCCGCATCACGATATTTATTCGATCGAGGATCTGCGTCAGCTCGTCTATTCGCTCAAAGAGGCGACGGAATATAAGAAGCCCGTCATCGTCAAGATCGCGGCGGTGCACAATGCGGCGGCGATCGCGAGCGGGATCGCGCGGAGCGGCGCGGACATCATCGCCATCGACGGCTATCGCGGCGGCACGGGTGCGGCGCCCACCCGTATCCGCGACCATGTCGGCATCCCCATCGAGCTTGCGCTCGCGCAGGTGGATCAGCGGTTGCGCGACGAGGGCATCCGTGACGAGGTGTCCCTCGTGGTCGGCGGTTCGGTGCGTTCGAGCGCAGACGTCGTCAAGGCGATCGCCATGGGCGCGGACGCCTGCTATATCGGTACGGCGGCGCTTCTGGCGCTCGGCTGTCATCTGTGCAGGAGCTGTCACGAGGGGAAATGCAACTGGGGCATCGCGACGCAGCGCCCCGACCTCGTCAAGCGGCTCAATCCCGACCTCGGCTACAAGCGGCTGGTCAACCTCGTCACCGCCTGGGATCACGAGATCAGGGAGATGATGGGCGGCATGGGCATCAACTCGGTGGAAGCGTTGCGCGGGAACAGGCTCATGCTTCGGGGGATCGGTCTGACCGACGCCGAACTGCGCATCCTCGGCATCCGCTATGCGGGCGAATCCATGTGAACGGAGGGAAGAGATGAAACGCGTTTACGTCAATGAGAAATGGTGTCTCGGGTGTCATCTGTGCGAATATGAATGCGCCTTTGCGGCGACGGGGCTTTCCGACATCGTCAAGGCGCTGAAAGGGAAACCCGTGTACCCCAGAATACGGGTGGAGGAAGGTGACGGTGTGTGTTTTTCCGTCAACTGCCGCCATTGCCGCGAGCCGCTGTGCGTGCAGAGCTGTATCTCGGGCGCGCTGTCCGTGGGCGGGGACGGGGTGGTCAGGATCGACCGCGAAAAATGCGTGGGGTGTCTCACCTGCGTGCTCGTCTGCCCTTACGGCGCGGTCATGCCCGCTCCCGACGGGCACGCGGCGATGAAGTGCCAGCTTTGTACGGACAATGCCTGCGGCGAACCGAACTGCGTGAAGCATTGTCCCAACAACGCCATCGTCTATGAGGAGAGGGGATAACATGAAATACGTCATCATCGGAAATTCGGCGGCGGGAATCGGCGCCGCGGAGGGGATCCGCTCCGTCGACAAGACGGGGGAGATCGTCATCGTCACGGAAGAAAAATACCATACTTACGGCAGGCCGCTCATCTCGTATTATCTCCAAGGCGCGACGGATATGGAGCGGATGAAATACCGCCCCTCAGATTTTTATGAAAAGAACGGCATTGCCGTGTTATATTCCAGGCGCGCGGAATGTTTTGATCCCGCCGTCGGGGAAGTCACGCTCGCCGACGGGGAGAAGATCGGATACGACAGACTGCTCCTCGCGTGCGGATCCGTCCCTTTCGCACCTCCCATGGAGGGGATCGAAACGGTGCGCGACAGGTTTTCCTTTCTGACGCTCGACGACGCGCTCGCTTTGAAAAAACGCCTCGGGCGGCGCAAGAGCGTGCTCATCGTCGGCGCGGGGCTCATCGGACTCAAATGCTTTGAGGGGATCGCGGACAGCGTCGGGAGCGTGTATATCGTCGATCTTGCCGACCGCATCCTGCCGAGCGTACTCGACGAGCAGGGCGCGGAGATCGTCCGCCGTGCGTTGGAACGGCGGGGCGCGAAGTTCTTTCTCTCGGACAGCGTCGTCCGCTTCGAAGGGAATAAGGCGTATCTAAAAAGCGGGAAAGAGCTGGATTTCGATCTTCTCGTCACGGCGGTGGGCGTGCGCCCGAACACCCGCCTGGCGGCGCAGGCGGGTTGCGAGATCGCGCGGGGGATCGTCACGGACGAACGGCAGGAGACCTCCCTTCGCGGCGTATACGCGGCGGGCGACTGCGCGGAGAGTTTCGATCTCTCTTCGGGGACGCGGCGCGTGCTTGCTCTGCTTCCCAACGCCTATCGGCAGGGATACTGCGCGGGCGTGAATATGGCGGGCGGCACGGCGGCGTTCGGTAAGGCGATCCCGCTCAACGCGGTCGGATTTTTCGGCACCCGCGTCCTCACGGCGGGGAGCTATGTCGGGGAGTGTTATGCCGAACGGGAAGGGGAGAGCTATCGCGCGCTCTTTTGCAAGGACGGCGTGCTGAAAGGCTTCATCCTCGTGAACAAACCCGAACGGGCGGGGATCTACACGTCGCTCATCCGCGAGCAGACGCCCCTCGGACGGGTGGATTTCGGACTTTTGAAGCGGGAACCCTGCCTTGCGGCGTTTCCCGAACAGGCGCGCGGGGAGATGCTCGCGCGGGAGGTGTGATATGACGATCGACGCGGCGGAACTTCATTTTTCCGCTCTGAACGCACAGGTCCGTTCCTGCGAAGAAGAACGGGTAAACATCAGGCATTGCATCGGGCAGAGATACATCGCGGCGGGACTTTCCGGAAAGGAGATCCTCGTGGAAGGCACGCCCGGGAACGCGCTGGGCGCCTATCTGGACGGAGCGCGCGTCCGCGTGGAGGGCAACGTGCAGGAAGCGACGGGCGACACCATGAACGGCGGCGAGATCGTCGTCGCGGGGAGCGCGGGCGACGCCACGGGCTACGCCATGCGCGGCGGCAGGATCTTCGTGCGCGGCGACGCGGGCTATCGTTGCGGTATCCACATGAAGGCGTATCAGGACAATCGTCCCGCCATCGTCATCGGCGGCCGCGCGGGGAGCTTTCTCGGCGAATATCAGGCGGGCGGCACGATCATCGTGCTGGGCGACCATACGGACGGCAGACCGATCGTGGGGAATTTCTGCGGCACGGGAATGCACGGCGGCGTGATCTATCTCCGCTGTGAGAGTCTCCCCGCGCGGCTCCCCGCGCAGGTGCGCGCCGAACGGCAGGAAGGACTTCGGGGCGAGGCGCGCGGACTGGTGCGCGAGTGGTGCCGACGGTTCGGATTGGACGAAACGAAATACGTCGACGCCGTCTACTATCGGCTCACGCCCGACAGCGCGAACCCTTATCACAGACTGTATACCGTCAATTAACGGAGAACATCATGTATAAAGTGATCATATACGGCGAAGGCGGCGGGAAGGCGGCGGAATTGCTTCGCGCGGAGGGATATGCCGTGCGCGCGGAACGGACGTTGCCCGATCCGCTCGCGACGGACGGCGCGGACGCCGCGCTCTTCCTGCCTTCGCTGGGAGAACGCGCTCTGCCCGCCGCCCGCGCGTTCGCGGCGCGGAACGTCGCCGCCGTGATCGTCGGGGACGGGGAACGCGGGGACGGCGCGGGCGTGCTCCGCCTTCGCTGTCCCGTGTCTCCCGCAACGCTGTTGCAGACGCTTTCCGTCGCGCTGGAAATGAATGCGCGGTTGCGCGATCTCGAAGAGGAGAATCTTCGGCTCAGATGCGAGATGACCGATCTGAAAGCGGTCGACCGCGCCAAATGCGCGCTCATCCGACGTTTCGGCATGACCGAACGCAGTGCGCACCGCCTGATCGAGAAGCGATCGATGGATCTGCGCCTTCCGCGCAGGCAGATCGCGCTGGAGATCTTGAAAGAATATTCGTCGGAAGATCCGACGGGGGAACAATGATATGTGTTCGATTTTCTGTTGTACAAGCAAACATACGGAGGAGCGGACGATGCGTCTCTGCTTTGACAGGACGTTGTCGCGCGGGCCCGACATGAGCGTTTTGGAAGAGACGCCGTCGGGGTATCTCGGGTTTCACCGCCTTGCGATCATGGGGTTGAGCGTCGAGGGGATGCAACCCTTCCACATGGGCAATCTGCGCGTCGTCTGTAACGGCGAGATCTACGGGTTCCGTCCGATCAAACGCGCGCTGGAAGACAAGGGATACCTCTTCCGCTCGGACAGCGACTGCGAGATCCTGCTCCCGCTGTATGCGGAATACGGGACGGAGATGTTCCGTATGCTGGACGCGGAATTTGCGCTCGTGATCTACGACGGCGACAGGGACGAATACGTCGCCGCGCGCGATCCGATCGGGATCCGTCCGCTGTATTATTGTTATCTTGCCGACGGGGCGATCGCGTTCGCGAGCGAGCCGAAAAACCTCGTCGGGTTGGCGGCGGGCAAGATCATGCCCTTCCCTCCGGGGTGTTATTACCGCGCGGGGGAGTTTCACCGCTATTGCGACATCGCCGCGACGGAAGAGTTCTGCGAGGACGGGCTGGACGCCGTCTGCGCCAACATCCGCGAAAAGCTGATCGAAGGCGTGCGGAAGCGCCTGGATAGCGACGCGCCGCTCGGGTTCCTGCTTTCCGGCGGATTGGACAGCTCGCTCGTGTGCTCGATCGGCGCGCGTATTCTGGGCAAGCCCATCCGCACGTTTGCGATCGGCATGGATAAGGACGCGATCGACCTCAAATACGCCCGCGAAGTCGCCGATTACATCGGTTCCGACCATAGCGAGATCTATATGACGCGCGAAGACGTGATCGGCGCGCTGGAAGAGGTCATCGCCGCGCTTGGCACGTTCGACATCACGACCGTCCGCGCTTCGATGGGGATGTATCTGCTCTGCCGCGCCATCCGCCGCACGACGGACGTGCGCGTCCTCCTCACGGGGGAGATCTCCGACGAGCTGTTCGGCTATAAGTACACCGATTTTGCGCCTTCCGCGGCGGCATTTCAGAAAGAATCGCAAAAGCGCGTGAGGGAATTGCATATGTACGACGTTTTGCGCGCGGACCGCTGTATTTCCGTCCATTCCATGGAAGCGCGCGTGCCGTTCGGCGATCTCGATTTCGTGTCGTATGTGATGAGCGTCGATCCCGAGCGCAAGGTGAACCGTTACGGAAAGGGGAAATATCTGCTCCGCCGCGCCTTTGAAGGGGATTGGCTCCCGCACTCGATCCTGTATCGCGAAAAGGCGGCGTTTTCCGATGCGGTCGGGCATTCCATGGTGGACGATCTGAAAGAATACGCGGAGCGGAAATACGGCTACGGCTGGCAGGAGATCGCGGAAAAATACGCCTATCACGCAAAGCCGTTTACCAAAGAGAGCCTGCTTTATCGCGAGATCTTCGAAAAGTATTACCCGGGGCAGGCGGATATGATCGGCGGCTTCTGGATGCCCAATAAGGCGTGGAAGGGGTGCGACGTTTCCGATCCCAGCGCGCGCGTTCTCTCCAATTACGGCGACAGCGGCAAATGAAGTGCAGAAAGACGGCGGCGGGGACTGCCCGCGCCGAAGAGTTGGCAACGGCGGAAAATGACCGCGCAAAAGAAAAAGCCCTCCGCGTCGGAGGGCTTTTTTCGCGATGTCCGCTTTATCGTTCGTTTTCGTCCGTCGGCGTTTTTTCGCCGTCCTGCGCCTGTTCGGGCGCAATCGCCTGCGTTTGTTCGGCAACAGGCTCCTGTCCGTGCGCCGCCGCTTCGCGTTCCGCCTGTTCTTTGCGCACGGTTTTTGCCGCAAAGACGAATGCGATCAAACCCGCAACGAAGAGGCAGGCGATGGGGATGACGCCGAAGTTGACGCTGTCCGTCGCCTGCGTGACGATGCTCACGCAGAGAGTGCCGAAGAACGCCGCGCCTTTTCCGAAAATGTCCATGATCCCGAAAAATTCTCCCGAGCGTTCGGCGGGGATGATCTTGGCGAAATAGGAACGGGAAAGCGCCTGGATCCCGCCCTGGAACAGCCCGACGCAGACGGCGAGCAGCCAGAATTCCCACACCTGATTCATCTGAATGGCAAACACGGCGACGGCGGTATAAGCGACGATACAGACAAAAATGAGTTTATCGTTGGACACTTTCGGGGCGAGGATCCCGAAGAGGATCGCCGAAGGGAAGGCGATGACCTGCGTCAGCAGAAGGGCGAGCAGGAGCTGCGTGGTATCGAACCCGAGCGCGGCGCCGAAGGAAGTCGCCATGTCGATGATGGTATAGACGCCGTCGATGTAGAGGAAGAAGGCGAGCAGGAAGAGCAAAATCCCTTTTTTGCCGGGGAATTTATCGCGAAACACGGAGACGAGCCGCAAAAATCCCGCCCGCACCGCGTGCGAATGGCGCGGGACGGAGTGGATCTGTTTGTACGAGCGGAAGAGGGGGATCGTCATCCCCAGCCACCAGGCGGCGTTCAGCCCGAACGCGATCGGCATGGAGATCGAGATGTCGAGGGGCGTGAAGTTGATGAGTACGATGCTGACGATGAAGGGAATACAGCTCCCGATATAGCCCCAGGCATAGCCCTGCGAGGAGATACCGTCCATGCGTTCTTTCGTGGTCACGTCGCACAGCATGGAATCGTAAAAGACGAGGCTGGTCGAATAGGCGATCTTGACGATCACATAGAGCGCTAAGAAGAGCACCCACGGCAGGGGAACGGAAAGCGCGGCGCAGCCGACGACGCCGATGGTCGCCGCACCGAAGAAGAGCGGGCGCTTCCAGCCGCTGTAATCGGCGAGCGTGCCGAGCACGGGGCCGAGGATCGCCACGATGAGCGTGACGACGGAGGCGGCATATCCCCAATAGGCGACGGCGTCGGGTTCGGAAACGCCGCCCTGTCCCGCGATATAATTGAAATAGATGGGCAGAACGGTGGACGCAAGCAGGGTAAACGCAGAGTTTCCCACGTCGTACAGGATCCAGCGTTTTTCCAGTCCCGTGTACTTCTTTTTCATATCTTCTCTCCCAAAATTATTCGTAATTTCGTTCAAAATATTCGTCCAGGGGCGCCCCGCTTTGCAGGTGTCGCGCATAACTTTCGATCAGACGTACGGCGAGCGGCACGCTCTCTTCCATTTTTTGCCGCAGTACGGCGCAACTGTCCGCGCAGGCGGGATCGGGTTGTTTGCCCATGAGCAGATCTTTGAGTTCCGCGTGTCCGGAAAGCTGCAACACGCACTTCACCGCCGCGCGTTTGACGGGGCAGGGCGCGACGAGCAAATCATTGCAGGCGATCATGCCGCGGATGGCGCGCCGCACGTTTTTGGCGGGGATACCGAAAAAGGGTGCGATGATCTCGGCATAACGCCGATCGGCAGACAGGTGACCGGTCAGTCTGGTGCGCATGGGATCGAGTCCCGCTTCGACAAGCAACGCGCGGTCGAGCTCCGTCTCGATCGCCGTATGCGAAACGCCGTCTTTGGTCTTTTCCGCGACGTAGCCGTGGCAGGCGCTGTCCAGCGCGAAATGGGTGAGGAAGCCGTACAGATACGCGCAAGCCGATTTTGGTTGCGCGCTCTCCTGAACGATGTGCCGCGCTTTGAGAAAGAACGGAGCGGCGGGTTCAAGGTGCAGGCGTGAGCCGAGCGAGCGGACGGCATTTTTTTTGAGCGGTTTGTGATAGAACAGAATATCTGCGCCGTGCGCGCCGATCAGATAAATGGTCTTGTCGGCGGCGACGACGTCGGAAAGGGGCGCGGGGAGGCTTCTGAAAACTTCCTCGGCAAACTGATAATGGGTATAGGTGGAAGGCATAGGGGTCTCCTTGACGCTGTGTTTCCGTACGCTATGAAACTATTATAGCGTATATTTGTAAAAATGTCATATATTTTTTGTAATACAGCGGTAATATGTCTTTCTTTTTTTGTGAGCGCAGTCAAAAATTTTTTTCGCGGGGCTTCACGCGCTTGCATTTTGTTTTCCCGTGTGGTATACTTGTGAAAATGTGCCTGAAAGCGGAAAGGGCGGTGTCGCGCGCCCCTGAAATTCGGGGACCGCGCTTCCGTGCTTCGGAGGCGTTTTTTTCTGCACTTGGCGGGATGTCCCGTTAAAATAAACACAAAAGTGAGAGTGGTTTTATGCAAATGATCTACGGCGTAAACGACAGACCGAAGTTCGGACAGCTCGTGCTGTTCGCGCTTCAACAGCTCCTCGCGATCATCACGGCGACCATCGTCGTCCCCGTGCTTGTCAACGGCGTGGCGGCGAGCGAGGGCGTGGACATGGTGCTCGATCCTGCGGCGGCGCTCTTCGGCGCGGGCATCGGGACGATCGTTTACATTCTGTTTACAAAACGCAAAAGCCCCGTGTTCCTCGGCAGTTCCTTCGCGTTCCTCGGCTCGATGGGAACGGCGGTCACCTGCGGATATTGGGGCATCATCATGGGTGCGATCGTGGCGGGTCTCGTCTATGTCGTCATCGCGCTCATCGTCACGTTCGTCGGTTCGGGTTGGGTGAATAAACTGCTTCCTCCCGTCATCATCGGGCCCACGGTCGCGCTCATCGGGCTCAGTCTCGCGGGGAACGCGGTCGGCGACGTCATGAAGGCTTCCGCAACGGGCATGACGGATAACCTGATCGCCATCCTGTGCGGCGTGTTCACCTTCTTTGTCGTCGTGCTTTGCTCTGTCAAAGGCACCAAGGGGATGAAACTCATCCCGTTCGTCATCGGCATTCTGGCAGGATATGCGCTCGCTTCCGTATTCACGGCGATCGGACACCTTGCAAACGTCGATTATCTCAAGATCGTGGATTATTCCGCTCTTGTCTCCAACTTCTCCGATCTTTCGTTCACGAGCTTCCTCGATTATCCTAAGTTCACCTTCCTGCACGGCTGGGATCTGACGCCCGCGGGATTCGTGACCGTGCTCGTCGCTTATGCGCCCGTCGCGTTCGTCGTGCTCGCCGAGCATATTGCAGACCACAAGAACATCAGTTCCATCATCGAAAAAGATCTCATCACCGATCCCGGACTTCACCGTACGCTCCTCGGCGACGGCGTCGGGAGCATGGTCGGCGGCTTCTTCGGCGGCTGCCCCAACACGACTTACGGCGAATCGGTCGGCTGCGTCGCGATCACGAGAAACGCATCCGTCATCACCATCATCGGCGCGGCGGTGCTTGCGATCGTCGTTTCCTTCCTCAGCCCCGTCGTGGCGTTCATCAACTCCATTCCTTCCTGCGTCATGGGCGGCGTCTGCCTTGCGCTGTACGGCTTCATCGCGGTCAGCGGTCTGAAAATGCTTCAGCCCGTCGACCTCAACGACAATAAGAACCTGTTCGTCGTCAGCGCGATCCTCATCGCGGGGATCGGCGGATTGGTGCTCAACTTCGGGCCCGTGCAGATCACTTCGATCGCGACCGCGCTCATCCTCGGCATCCTCACCAATCTCATTTTGAAAGACTGGAAGAAGAAGGGCGACAAGGCGGAAGGCGAAGCGGAAGCTGTTCCCGCAGACGGTGCGGCGCAGGAAGCGCCCGCAGAGGCGGAAGCCGCGTCGGAAGGCGCTCCCTCCGAACAAGAGGAGAAGTGACATGAAGGAATATAAAAACGTCTTTATTTTCGATCATCCGCTCATCCGTCATAAAGTCGCGATCCTGCGCGACGTACGGACGGGCATGAAGGAATTCCGCGAGCTGATCGAGGAGATCACCACGCTGATGACCTATGAGAGCATGCGCGACGTGGAGACCGTTCCCGTCACCGTAAAGACGCCGCTCGAAGAGACCACGCAGTACATGGTTCCCGAAAAGAGCGTCGTCATCGTTCCCATTCTACGCGCGGGGCTGGGCATGGTCAACGGCATCCACACGCTGTTCCCGACGGCGAAAGTGGGACATATCGGAATGTATCGCGACGAGGAAACGCTCGAGCCGCACGAATATTACTGCAAATTGCCCGAAGGGATCGAGGACAAGACGGTGTTCCTCGTCGATCCCATGCTCGCGACGGGCGGTTCCGCCTGCGACGCGCTGGACGCGCTCAAAGCGCGCGGGTGCAAGAAGATCAAGCTGATGTCCATCATCGGCGCGCCCGAAGGAGTGGAGAAGGTAGCAAAGGAGCATCCGGACGTCCCCATTTACGTCTCCACGCTGGACAGATGCCTCAACGAGAACGGGTATATCCTTCCCGGGCTCGGCGACGCGGGCGACAGGTTGTTCGGAACAAAATAACAAACGCATAAACGCGCCGCGGGAACTCCGCGGCGCGTCTTTTGTCGTTATCCGCTTTTCCCGTGCGGCGGGAGAGGCTCATACGTTTTTTCGCCGCGGCGCGTTTTTTGCCCGACTTCCGTCAGAAAGGAGCGGGATCGTCCGTCGGAAGATCGGCGCATGGCAAAATCGTGCTAATAGTTTACAATCGCTTCTCTTCCGCTTTTGTGCGCGGAATGGTATAATCATACGGAGAAACGGAGGTAAGAATATGAACAGGTTCGATGAAATATCCGCTCTGCTGCAAAAGGGGCGCCCGAGGGAGCTTTCCGCGCTCGTCAAAGAGGAGTTGGAGGACGGGACGTCCGCAAACGACATCCTGCTGAAAGCGCTCATTCCCGGCATGAGCGTCGTCGGAGAGCGGTTCAAGAAAAATGAGATATTCGTTCCCGAAGTGCTCATCACCGCGCGCGCGATGAACGCCGCGCTGAACATCCTCAAACCCGTTCTCGCGCAGGCGGGCGTGGAGCCGGTGGGAACGGCTGTCATCTGCACGGTCAAGGGCGATCTGCACGACATCGGCAAAAACCTCGTCAAAATGATGATCGAAGGGACGGGTATCCGCGTGATCGATCTGGGCGTGGATTGTCCGCCCGAACGCGTGGTGGAAGCGGTGAAGGAATATCATCCCGACATCGTCTGCCTTTCCGCGTTGCTGACGACGACGATGGTCAACCAGAAAGCGACCATCGACGCGCTGAAAGAAGCGGGGCTTCGCGATCAGGTCAAGGTGATGGTGGGCGGCGCTCCCGTCACGAAGACGTTTGCCGACGAGATCGGCGCGGACGCATATACGCCCGACGCGGCGACCGCCGCGGAAGTCGCGAGGGCATATTTCGGCTGAGATTATTTGGCAAGGAGCGCACATGAAGATCACGGTGTTCTCGCAAAAAAAGCAAATCACATTTGAGGCGGAACGGGGGGATAACCTGTTGCGCCTTTTTTCCGCCCATTCCGTTCATATCCCCGCGCGTTGCGGCGGAAACGGCAAGTGCGGAAAGTGCAAAGCGCGCCTGCTCTCGGGGAAAATCGCCGGGACGAAGCCGGACGAGCGGGGGGAATTTCTCGCCTGTCTCGCCCGCGCGGACGGGGACTGCTCGATCGCCGTCACGGAAGAAGAAGGGGGCGGCTTGCAGGAATTTGGCTTTACCCGCCTGCCGCATTGCCGCGGCGAAGAGGGCTACGGCGTCGCGCTGGACGTGGGGACGACCACGCTCGCGGCGTGCCTCGTGCGGCTGAGCGACGGCAGGATTGTGTCCAGGAACTCCTGTCTCAATCCGCAGGCGGTGTTCGGGAGCGACGTCATCAGTCGCATTCAGGCGTGCGCCGAAAAAGAGAACCTGAAAGAATTGCACCGTTCGGTCGTCGACGCTTCGGCGCGGCTGGTGCGGACGTTGACGCAGGGGAAAATGCGCATAAAGCGGATGACGGTCGCGGGCAACGCGACGATGTTGCATCTCTTCTGCGGGGAAGATCCCTCGTCCATCGGCGTATATCCGTTCCGCACGGTATTCACGGAGGAAAGGGAATACGGCGCAGACGCGTTCGGACTTCCTTGCGATCGGTTGATCCTCCTGCCTTCCGTCTCCGCCTATGTGGGAGCGGACATCACGGCGGATATGCTTGCGGCGGATTTTTCGCACAGTAAGGAAAATATTCTGCTCGCGGACATCGGGACTAACGGTGAGATGGCGATCCTTTCGGGCGGGAAGATCGTCTGTACCTCCACTGCGGCAGGCCCCGCGCTGGAAGGCGCGTGCATCGAATGCGGTCTGGGCGGCGTTGACGGCGCGATCGACAGGGTGTATCGGCAGAACGGCAGGCTCGGCTATACCGTCATCGGCGGGGAGACGGCGAAAGGGATCTGCGGGTGCGGGTTGATCGATCTCGTCGCGCGGCTGCTCGAAGAGGGCGCGATCGACGAGACGGGCTATATGGAAGCGGAAAAATACCGTCTCACCGATCAAGTTTACCTCTCGCAGGCGGACGTGCGTCAGTTCCAGCTCGCCAAGAGCGCGATCCGTGCGGGGATGCTCGCCCTGTTGCGGCGCGCGGGGCGCAAAGAAGAGGAGATCGACCGCCTGATCATCGCGGGCGGGCTCGGATACTATATCGATCCTTCGAGCGCGGCAAAGACGGGACTCATTCCGCAGGCGCTCAAAGACCGCGCGCAGGCGTTGGGGAACGGCAGTCTGTATGGCGCATATCTCGCGCTGACGGACGAGGCGTGCCGCGAAGAGGCAAGGCGCCTCGCTTCCCGTGCGGAGACGATCGACCTTTCCTCGGACGCGACCTTTACGGAAGAATTCATGGAGGGGATGTATTTTTCATGATAAATAAGGAACAGCTTTTAAAAACGGTATCGCCGCTCGTGTGCGAAGCCGCCGTCGTGGCGACGGAGGACATCGGTTTTTCGCAGGACGTGCGCGAAGCGTGCCGCCGGAACTTCTGCGGCAGATACGCCGCCTCATGGGCGTGTCCGCCTGCGGTGGGCACGCCGTCCGAATGCAGGGAAGAACTGAGCGTCTTTCCCGCCGCGCTCTTTTTTTCCACCGTCCACCCGTTGGAAGACAGCTTCGATCTCGATGGAATGGAGAAGGGGAAGCGAGCGCATACGCAGACGGAAAAGGAGATCGTGCGGCTGTGCGGGACGGCTTTCGGACGGGTGCTCGGCGCACAGAGCTGCAATTTGTGCGTGAAATGTACCTATCCCACCGAGCCCTGCCGCTTTCCCGATCTTCGCCGCATCACCGTCGAAGCGTGCGGGATCAGCGTCGTCGATCTGTGTTCGAAGACGGGGATGAAGTACTGCAACGGCGAGAATACCGTCACTTATTTTTCCCTCGTTTTTCTCCGATAAGGCGTGCGAAAGAGTCGTGTTTTCGGCGTTCCGAATCGGAAGGAGCGAGCGTCGGCAACGGAAAGAGGGGAAGGAAAGCGGTCGATACGGATCGCGCGGCGGTCAGGCGAAAAACATATGATAGCGAGAAAAAATCCGCCTTTCGGCGGATTTTTTCCGTAAAGCGGGCGCAATTTAAGAAAAAACGTCTTTTGCGTGGTATTCAAAAACAGTTTGCATAGTACTATGCGTAGAATAATGCCCCCCCGAAAGGGCGGCATTATTCTTCAGATAGGGGTAATAAATGAATGGAGAGTATGATCGATGGTTGATGATTATTACGTTTTGATTACGCCCGATGTTCGGAACCGAAGAGGCGGATGTAGCGCATGACCTCTTCGCGGACGGCGTCGACCTTGCGGTTGCGCGCTTTGAGATAGGTCAGTCCTTCGGCAGTCGCCTGCGTAAAACCGCGCGTCGCCGCGAGAGTGAGATCGGTGAAGATGTTGACTTTTGCGATCCCGTTTCGGATGCAGTTGCGGAAGTCGTCGTCGCTGAGCCCGCTCCCGCCGTGGAGCACGAGGGGGGTATTGACTTCCGCGCGGATCTCCGCGAGCCGCCCGATGTCGAGTTTTGGCTTTTTCTTATACACGCCGTGCGCGGTGCCGATTGCTACGGCAAGCGCGTCCACGCCCGTAGAGGTGGTGAAGTGGTATGCTTCTTCCGCCGTGGTGAGCGCGTCGTTTTCCGAGGCGGTATCCGTTTCTCCGACGTGTCCGATCTCCGCTTCGACGGAGGCGCCGAAGGCGTGAGCGATCTTCACGATGTTGCGCGTGCTCTCGATGTTGCCTTCGTAGTCGTCGGTGGAGCCGTCGAACATGACGGAAGAGAAACCGCATTTGAGCGCTTCCATGCAACGGTTAAAGGTCAGTCCGTGATCGTAGTGGACGACGACGGGGACTTTTGCCCGCTTCGCCGCCGCGATCACGGAAGGCGCGATGAGCGCAAGTTCGCCGTAAGGAAGCAGGATCTCCGCCGTGCCGATGATGATGGGCGAGCTCAGCGTTTCCGCCGCCTCGATCGCCGCTTGCAGCATATCGGTGTCGATGGTATTGAACAGCCCGACGGCGTAACGATTTTTCTGTGCGTCTTTGAGGACGTCGTTCAGATTGACTAACATAGTTTATTTCTCCTTGCTCCGAAATGATAAGTTCATGAGGGGAGCCGTCCGAAACAGGAATCGAGGGCGAGGATCTCTACTTTGTTTCCCATGCCGGAGACAGAATCCCGTTTGGAAAGACTGCTCGCCGCCGAAGCGGAGGCAAAGCGCAGCGTGTCCGTATCCGTCATATCCGCGCAGATCCCGTACAGGCATCCTGCACAGAACGCGTCGCCCGCGCCGACGCTTCCCTTGATGAAACCCGCGGGAAGTCTGAGCGAGGGGATCTTGACGGAATAACCCGAGCTGTCCATGAGATAGCCAGCTTCGGGCGCGTGGACGATGACCTTTTCGGAAACGCCGCATTGCAGGAAATATTTCATCGTCTGCATGATATTTTCGTCGATGAGGTTCCCGTTCCCGTCCCGTGCGGGGATCCCGCTCACACAGCCGCTTTCGATCTCGTTGAGGATGGCGTAGGAGCAGTATCGGAGCGCGGGCACGACCTTCTCGCGGAAGATCCCGCTGCTCTCGCTCACGCAGTCGATGGAAGTGCGGATGCCGCGGTCGCGGACGCGTTTCAGCAGGCGGGCGAGCTTGGTGCCGTATTCTTTGTCGGGCGCGTCGAGCGCGTCGAGGAGCATGATATAGCCGATGTGGAACACATCGCAATCCAGCCGATCGACGTCGACGTCCTCTTCGCAAAATTCCGCGTTCGCGCCGCGGTAGTGGAAGAAGGTGCGTTCGCCCGTCTTTTTCACGCTGATGACGTCGGAAAAGGAGGTGGGAAGGGAGGAACGCCTGACGCCGGAGATGTCTATCCCGCGTTTTTCCATTTCTCCCAGCACATAATTTCCGTAATCGTCGTTTCCGACGCGTCCGAGCACGCGGATGTCGAAGGCGGGATCGATCGTTTTGAGATCGATCGCCGTATTGGGCACGCAGCCGCCGACCGAATGCGTCATGGCGGAGATGGTGGAGAGCATTCCCTTTTCGGGATAAGCGTCCACCGTTTTCACGATGTCGGCGAGGATGTTCCCCGCCACGGTAATGCGATTGAGCATGATTTCACCTGAAAGGATAGGGCGCGCGGGAGGGGGCGTGAGCCCCGTTCCCGCACACCCGTCGGGGGGAGCGTGATCAGCAGAGTCCCATGATCAGATTGAGCACATACATTTCCAGCGCCTCGTAATTGCGCTCTGCGATACATTTGCGCTCGAAATCATAGTCGTAACGATCCACCTTCGCTTCGAGCGCTTTGACGACGTTGAGGCTGTTGGTGAGGTGATCATAAGCGGCGGCGTCGGGCGTGGTGCGCATCGCCTTGACGTCAAGTCCGATGTATTCCCCGTGCGTTCCGAAGCCGTTTTCTTTGAGGATCTTGATCTGGTTGAACGCCTGGCGCAGGTTCTCCGCGCCAAAACTTCTGTCCTGATCGAATTTAAGTCCGTTCTGGTCGTTGAGGTGTACGCTATAAAGTTTGTCGAACGCGAGCGCGAAGCCCATTTCGTTTGCGGGATCCAGCCCAGCGAGTACCGCGTGCGCCGATTCGAGCAGCCCGCCCACGCGGGAAGGATCTTTCGTCGCGGCGGAAACGCCCATGACATGTCCCATCGTGCCGCAGAAACTGCGGTCCACGGGTTCGTTGGGTTTGGGTTCGATCGCGACGCGGATGGTCGGATCGTAGTCGAGCATCTTGTCGATCGCCTCGACGAGCCGCTTCGTCGCCACGCACGCGCTCTTGCTCTCCGCGCAGAGGGTGCCTTCGCGCGCCAGCCACAGCACGATCAGCGAGCAGCCGAGTTCCTTGGCGATGTCGATGGAGCGATACGCTCTCCACATCGCGAACTCTCTGTCTTTCGCGCTGTTGGAGGTGAAGCCGCCGTCGACGCAGTGAGGATCCATCCAGAGTCTGGGCGCGACGAATTCCGCTTTCAGACCGTATTTGTCGAGCGTCTTTTTGAGTTTGCGGGCTTCCGCTTTGATCTCTTCTTCGCTGAGATCGTTGATCGCGGGGACGGCGTCGTCGTCGTGGAACTGGACGGCGTCGAATCCGAGCTTGGCAAACATCTTTATCTTTTCTTCCATGGGGATCTCTTTGCGGGTTGCGGGACCGTAAACGTCCGCGCCCGAAGCTACGTTCCAGGGACCGACAGAAAATTTGAACTGAGACATGATTTTTTCCTCCGTTATCGCCATTGCGAATTTACATCTATACTATATTGTCTGCACAGGCAAAATGAAAGGCGCATAATTGCTATTTATTAGCATGATTTTGCAAAGAACGCAAAAGGGAGGAAAAAAGAAAAACGGCATGCCGAAAGGGCATGCCGTAAATTCTGCCGCAAAGACGTCCGCGTTAGTCCTGCGACTTGTTCTGCTTTTTCTTGTTGACGATCACGGCTGCCGCGACCGCGCCGCCGATCACGACGACCGCCGCAACGACGATCCCGACGATAAGTCCGACGTTGGGGCCGTCGCCGTCTCCGCCGTCGGTGGGGACTTTCGAGAAGTCGCTCGTCACTTCGAGATAATCGTCATAGTCGAGGTCGGTGCCGGAGCCCGTGCCCGAATTGTCGTATTTGAAGAATTCGGTGCTGACCGTTTCTCCGCCGACCGTTGCGGAAGCGGACATGACCTTATAGATCTGCGTATAGCCGTACTGAGGGCTGTCGAGTTCCAGATCTCCGCCGCCGGACGTGTCGAACGCGGTCTCATCGTAGAAGAGCGATTCGAAGATGTTGTCCACGGTGTACTGCGTGTTGTCGCTGCATTCTTTGAAGGTATACGTTCCGTCGCCGTTGTCGGTGAAGGTCGCGTCTTCGATCATGTTTGCTTCGTCCTTTGCGAGCGTCTTGGTCTTCCGGTTATAGTCGTCCATGCTCGTGAAGGAGTAGGTGATGACGACCGTGGTGTCGCCGTCCTTTTCGGTCGCGGTGACGGTAACGTCGGTCAGAGCGCAGTAAGATTTGATCTTGGCCGCGAGATCGTCGCCGTAAACGAGGAGATATTTGGAGTTATTTCCGACGGTGGAAGGGCTTTCGTTTTCTTCCGTGCCGGGAATAACGGAATTATCTCCCAGAATGACTGCGGTGATCGTCTTGGTGCCGGAGCCGTCCTTGTTGACTTCGACGTTCGAACTGACCATGGCTGCCTGGCAGCCGGTAAGCGCCATTACGAGTATCGCGGCGATCGCCACGATGGCAAAGAGTTTCTTTTTCATCATAATCCTCCGTAAGTTTTTTATTAACAATAAACGATGGCGCTGTGTCGCGGCGGCAGCGTTCGCTTATTTTTAACCGTGTGGATGGTTTGCGTTCCGTCCATGAGATCGAGATAATCCTTTCCGTCCGCCTCCGCGGGGAAGGGGACGGGGGACGGGGACGCATTGTGCAATACGACGAGCGATTCCGCGCCGAAACGCATCCGGTAAGCGAAAACGCGGTCGTTGGGGCAGGGATAAGGTTCCCATCTCCCGAGAGAGAGTGCCTTGTTGGCGTTGCGCAAGCCGATGAGTCTGCGATAGAGCGAGTAGACGGAATCGGTGTCTTCACGTTGGCGCGACAGATCCTCCGAAAGGTATCCGCGGGAAAACCTCGTCGCGCACATCCCCGCTTCTTCGCCCCAGTCGAACGCCGTCCGCGCCCTGCCGAGCGCGTCGGCGGGCAGATAAGCGGGGCAGACGTCCGCCTTATCCGCTCTCATGCCGAGTTCTTCGCCGTAATAGACGAACGGGGTGCCTTCCAGCGTCATGCAGATCGCCGCCGCAAGTTTGAGATCCTGCTCGTCGGGACACAGTTCTTCCGCAAAGCGGGGCATATCGTGGTTGCCGAGGAAGGGGGAGTCGGTATATTTCGCGTCGGTCAGTCCTGCGCACAGATAGGCGTTTTCCAGCTTTTTGGAAAAGAGCGGCGCAGGGAGTTTCCCGTGGACGAAATCGGCGATCTCGTTGCCGAGGAAGAAGTGAAAGCTGCTGTCCAGCCCGCGATAATAGAGGGCGCGGACGTCGGGTTTATCCCACACTTCTCCGACGAGGTAACAGTCGGGGCGGACGGAACGGCAGTGCGAACGGAATTCTTCCCACCATTCGATGTTTTTCGCGTGGTGCGAAACGCCTTCTTCTACTTCGGAAGTGCTGTATAAGTGCATCGCGGAATCGAGGCGGAAGCCGCCGATCCCCTTGTTCAGCCAGAACGTCGCGATCTTTTTGCATTCTTCGCGCGTTTCCCTGCTGTTGAAATCGAGGTCGGGCATGACGGAGGAGTAGATCCCCAGATAGGAAATGCCGTTGACCGTCTTGTGCCAGGAAGGAAGGGTGTTCCACACGGCGTCGCGGTCGAGGAAGCGCGCGTCTCCGTTTGCGTCCAGCCAATACATCTTCGCCTGTCTGCTTTCGGGATGTTCGCAGGCGTAGAGGAAATCGGGATGGCGGTCGGACGTGCAGTTGAGCACGAGATCGAGCAGGACGCTCATCCCGCGTTTATCTGCCTCGCGCACGAGTTCTTCCAGGTCTTCCATCGTGCCGTATTCCGGCGCGACGGAATAATAGTCGAGCACGTCGTATTTGTGATAGCTGGGCGAGGGGTGCAGGGGAGAAAGCCAGATGCCTCTCACTCCCAATCCGCCGCCTTTGCCGTCGTTGAGATAATCTAATTTCTGCGTGATCCCTTTGAGGTCCCCGATCCCGTCTCCGTTCGAATCGCAAAAGAAAGGGATAAAGATATGGTAAAACACGCCGTAATTGTCAGAATATTGCACCTTTTCCATATATCTTTTTGAAAATGAAAAAAAATTCTCTCGTGAATGCTTGCAAATTTCGCATTTTGCGTTAAAATAGAACAAAGCCGCAGGGAAGAAAGTGTTTCCGATGTTCATCAATATCATGATTGTAATTTTGTCGGGAAACTATGTTGCTTTTTGCGAATAATTAGGATTATATTGTAATTTTTTCGGCAGGGGGAACGCAATGAACAAAAAACCGATCCTTTATCAGGAACGAGTCAAAATGCCGAACGAGACGATCGGCGTCAACTGTTTTTTCTATGATTGCGCTTACGCGCCGTACGTCGGTCTGTTTCCGTTGCATTGGCACGAATGCCTGGAAATCATCGCCGTGCAGGACGGGTATCTCGAAGTGGAGATCGAGAACAAAAAATATCACTACGGCGCGGGGGACCTTGCGGTCATCAATCCCAACTATCTGCATTCCAGCCCGCAGTTCGCGCCTGAGACCAAACTGTATTGCCTGATGGCGGAGATGGATCTGTTCCGCAGCCGCTATGTGGAAACGGTGGAAGAGAACTTCATCAACCCGCTCGTGGAGGGGAAGATTGCCTTTCAGCCCAAGATCTCGGGCGACGACGCGCTCAACGAGCTCGTGCGCAAGTGTTTCCGCAGTTTCAACGGCGAAGAACACGGGTTTCAGCTCATGCTCAAATCTTTGCTGTTCGAGCTGATCTATCGCCTGTTCCGCGATCATGTGCAGGAAAATCACCTCTATCCGAAAAAGAGATTTGTCCCGCTCGCGCGCGAGCGCGTGAATACCATTCTTAATTATGTGGACGAGCATTATGCCGAAAAGATCCGTCTGGAAGATCTCGTCGACGTGGTACATATCAATAAATATTACATCTGCAAAATATTCCAGCAATGCACGGGCAAGACCTTGCTCAATTACGTCAATATCGTGCGCGTCCAAAAGGCGGTGGAAAAGCTGATCGCAACAAACGATTCCGTCACGCAGATCGCTTTTGCCGTGGGATTTCAGGACATCAATTATTTCAGCCGCATCTTCAAGAGTATCATGAACGTCTCACCGACGGACATCAGGCGGAAATATCGCAAAGAGGATTGAACTTGGAAGCCGAAGCGAGAAAAACGGACAGGCGGGCCTGTCCGTTATTTTTGTCCCTCCCGAAGCGGATGCGCCGTTTCGGGAGACCAAAAGACGATCGAAGAAAAGGAGTACAAAGATTGTGCTAATATTAAGCAAGAAAATAACTATAAAATGCAAAAACGGGATTGGTATAATGAGGTCAGAAAACAGAGTGCGCGTTGCGCTCAACGATAAGGAGGAAGAAAAATGAAACGGATCTGGTCGGTTATGACGGCAGGACTGATGGCGGCAACGGGCATCGCGGCCTGCGCCGCGTTTGCCGGATGCAGCGATACCGGTTATTCCAAAGAAGGGCGCCTTGCCGTATGGGTAGGCGAACAGCTCGAAGATCTCTTTGTTCAGATCGGGAAGGATTACGAGGCGGAGACGGGCATCCCCGTGGTCATCAAGACGTATACGGGCCTTACCGCTTCGGATAAGCTCGCATTGGACGGACCGTTCGGCAAGGGCGGCGACATCTATATGCAGGGCGGCGGCGGAGACCTGGCGAAGGCGGTCGAGCAGGGACTCTTCATGGAAGTTTCCAAAGAGGACATGGAGCTGGAAACCAAATTCATCACGGGCGCGCAGGAGCTCATGCAGTATCAGGGCAAGCTGTACGGCGTGCCGCTCGGGACGGAAGTCAACGTGCTCTATTACAACAAAGACATCCTCGCCGAATTCCCCGAAGATTGGACGTGGGAAGACATGATGGATTACGCGCTCAGCTATAACAACTTCGGCGACGGAGTCAAGACGAAGGACGAAAAGTTCGGCTTGCTCATCGATTACAGCAACCCTTATTATACCTGGGCGATCAACGAGGCGTTCGGCGGATATATCTTCGGCAAGGACGAAGACGGAAACTACGTTCCGACCGATCTCGGCATCGACAACGACGGCTCGATCGCGGCAATGCATTACATCAAGGATATGATCGACAACAAGGTCATTCCCGAGAACATGAACAGTTCGGTCTGCCAGTCCAAATTCATGAGCGGAAAGGCGGCGATCATGTTGGACGGAAGCTGGAGCCTTGCGAATTTCCGCAACGCGGGCATCGACGTCGGCGTCGCCAAACTGCCCGACATTCAGATCTCCGAAACGGAAACGGGTACGCCGCGCGTATTTGCGGGCGGATACGGACTTGCGATCAGCGCGTTCACGGTCAATCCCGAAGAGAGCAAAGATTTCCTCAAATTTGCGACGAAAGACGAATATGTGTTCGAATATTACAAAGTGACGGGACGCGTTCCTTCGACGGTCGGCTGTTCGACGGACGAAGAGGTGCTGGCGGACGATTGCCTCGTCGGGTTCTACGCACAGGCGGAAGACAGCTATCCTCAGCCCCCGATCAACGAACTCAACGCGGTATGGGATCCTCTGACTGCGGCGTCCGTGGCGATCTTCACGAACAACGAAGACATCGCGACGGTCATGCACAAGATCAAGCAAGACATTCTCGCGAATATCGAACTGTTAGGCTGATAGACGGCATTTGTTTTCGCTCCCGCCGAGTGTCGGCGGGAGCGAATAAAATTAAGAGGGATTATTATGACGAAATTACTTTCAAGGATACGCTTTGACAACGACGACGGCGTCTCGCCGGAGCGGAAGAAAAAAGGCGCCCTGATGGCGCTTGCGTCCGCTTTGGTCGCAGGGCTCGGATATGTTCTTCAAAAGAGTTTTGTCCGCGGATTTTGTTATATGGCGGTCGAGATCGCGTTCATCCTGCTGTTCGTGTTCTGGGGAGGGGAGGCGATAGATGGCTTTGCCACGCTCGGAATCGTTCCCATGCAGGACCATTCGCTCATCATGATGGTCTACGGCATTCTCGCGCTCATTATCTTAGGGGCGTTCGTCTGCTTCTGGGTGGCGAATATCGTGGGGACGTACCGCTATCATATCCGCATAACGGACGAGCGCTATGAGCCGAAGACGGGACGGGAGGCGTTCTCCGAATGGCTGCACGACAAGACGGCGCTCCTGTTCCTTTCGCCCGGACTCATCGCGGTGGCGGCGGGGATCCTTCTGCCGCTCGTGTTCTCCATCTGTATCGCGTTCACCGATTACGACGCGTCTCATCAGCCTCCCGCGCACGTCCTCAACTGGGTAGGGATGCAGAACTTCAAAGATCTGCTCGTGCTCGGTCAGTATTCCAAGACGTTCTTCGGCATTCTCGGCTGGACTCTGATCTGGACGGTCTGCTCATCGGTCTGCCCGTATGCGCTCGGGATCCTGCTCGCCGTGCTGCTGAACAATCCCAAGCTCAGGGGAAGGAAGATCTATAAGCTCATCTATATCCTTCCATGGGCGATCCCCGCCTACATCAGCCTGCTCGTGTTGCAGAGCATGTTCGATACGGGATACGGGCTCATCAACCAGATCCTGGGGCTGTTCGGGATTTCCAACGTGCCATGGCTCACGCAGAAATGGTCGGCGCGCTTCGCGCTCATCCTCGTCAGCGTCTGGACGGGCTTCTCCTTCCCGATGATGCTCTCGGAGAACATCATCAAGAACATCGACAAGGAGATCATCGAGGCGGCAAGGCTGGACGGAGCGTCGAGTTCGAGGATCTTCTTCTCCATCACGCTCCCGTTGCTGATGTTCTCCATTTCGCCCATCTTCATCATGAATCTGGCGGGCGCGTTCAACAACTTCAACACCATTTACCTGATTACGGGCGGCGGACCGCTCAACATCAATTATCAGGGTGCGGGCGATACGGATATTCTCATCACCTGGCTGTTCAAGATGACGATCACCAACAACAAGTATAACTACGGTGCGGCGCTGTCGCTCATCCTGTTCATCCTGATCGCGATTTTCAGCATCTTCAACCTGAGAAAAACGCGCGCCTTCAAGGAGGATACGCTGTCATGACAAATGAAACCGTTTTGAACAACACCGTTTCCGAGATCCCCGTCGCCGCGCAGAAAGAGGCGCCGCAGAAGCGTCAGCATAAACAGTCGGTGACGGACATCATCAAACTCATCGTGACCTATCTCGTTCTCACGATCGTGGCGGTCATCGTACTGTTGCCCATCATCTATATCGTGCTCATGGCGTTCAACGCGGAAAAGAGCCTCTATATCGATACGGTATTCCCGACGAAGTATTCCTTCGACGCATTCGTGAGACTGTTCGAAAACACGGATTTCCTCGTTTGGTACGGCAACACGCTGCTCGTGGGCGCGATGAACGCGATCGGAACGCTTATCCTCGTCCTGCCGACGTCGTATGCGCTTTCCCGCCTGAGATTCAAGGGCAGAAAGTATTATCTCATGGTCTTTCTCATCCTGCAGATGTTCCCCGGCACGATGGCGATGGTCGCCTATTACGTGCTGCTGAACATGCTCGGGTTGCTGGATACCTATTTCGGACTCGTGGTCATCTTCTCGTGCACGGCGGTGCCCGGCAGCACGTTCATGATGAAGGGATTTTTCGACACCATCCCGCACTCCCTCGAAGAGGCGGCGATGCTGGACGGCGCGTCTCGCTTCCAATGCGTGACCAAGATCGTCATGCCGCTCGCAAAACCCATGATCGGGCTTATCTGCCTGTTCGGGTTCGGGGCGCCGTTCGGCGATTATATGCTGTCCAAGATCCTCATCACCGATCCGGGCAAATACACGCTCGCGCTCGGGATCTATCAGAGTATCTTCTCCCAGTCGTCCACCGATTACGCGATGTTCGCGGCGGCGGCGATCCTTTCCAGCCTTCCCATGACGGTCATCTATATGTTCCTGCAAAAGGTGATCATCAACGGACTGAGCGGAGCGACCAAGTGATCAAGCGGGATACATCGAGAGGTAACTGACATGAATCGTTCAATTATGTATTGGAAATGGGACAACGACGTGCTCGATCCCGAAGTGATGGGCAGAAAGCTCAATGACCTGACCTCGCGCACGCAGATCGGTTCGATTTTCATCGGCACGCAGTGGATCGTCGATCATTTCCACGGCGAAAAGATCGGCGCGGCGTTCCGCAGGTGCATCGACGGATTGCACGCGGCAGGCAGAAAGGCGATGATCGAATGCTGCATCCGCAACGAAGGGGAACCCTTTTATAAGCAATATCCCGACGAGCCGTCTTACCTGCTTTCCTTCTACGAAGGACAGGCGGACGAGACGGGGCGCGGGACGATCGTCATCCCCGCGGAACCCGTCTGGCATTATTGGCGGAAGAGCGGAGATCACGGCGAATTCAAGCTGTTCTGCGCTTACCGCATGAAAAAGGCGGGAGCATTCTCCTATAAGAGCTGTGAGCGCTTCGATAAGAACGTGACGGCGAGATCGGTAAAGCAGGGCGGCGAAAGTCAGAACGTCGTCTGCTTCGGCGGCACCGCCGAGCAGGAGATCGGCTATAACGTCGTCGTCGAGTTCGAAGGCGCGGAAGCGGGGGACACCGTCGCGGTGTGCGTCGGCTTCCCTCAGCCTATCGTCGACCTCGCGCATCCCATGCTCATTCCCTATTTCCGCAAGATGGCGGAGCACGCGAAGGAGCTGGGGGCGGACGGGGTATTTTCGGACGAATGGGGTTACGACATGATCTTAAAGATTGTCAAACCCAACCCGTACGACGACACCGAGCTCAATCTCAGACACGTTTCTTATTCCCGTTTCTTTGAACAAAAGCACCTGGAATTTACGGGCAAACCGCTCCTCGAACGCCTTGCATCCCTGTTCTATACGGATGAAGATCATCCCGAAGCGAGGAAAGAGGCGGTGGACGGGTATCTCCGCGCTCTGCGGCTCATCTGCACGCAGAACGAAGAGGAGATGTACGCCGTCGTCAAGGAAGTGTTGGGAAAAGACGCCTTCTGGGGCGTGCACCCGACCTGGTGGGGCAGCGTGGACAGCCTGAATTTCGAGTTCTTCAAAAACGGTTTCTATTGGTGGGACGCAAAGCGCGATTATGCGCAGACGGACGAGATGATCGCTTATCCCATCCGCACCGCGCTCGCCCACAGGTGGGATTCGCCCGTGTGGTATAATATGTGGTATTCCATGGGCACGCGCGACATCAACACCTATTACGACGAAACGTGGAAAAACCTGCGCTACGGCGGCAGGACGCATTATCTCGGTTACGAATGCCCGAACGAGGCGGTCGTTCTCGAACTCAAACCCGAGGGCATGATGGAGAGCATCGAGGAGATGGACAAGCGCGTGCGCCTGTTCGACGGCGTCGCCGTCCGTCAGCCCGATTGCAGGCTCTGTCTGCTCTTCGGATACGAATCGGTCTCCAACTGGGCTGACATCGGCATGGAAATGCCCTGGAAGCCGCAGAATCCGCGCCTCGACATGGTGCTCAATACCGCACAGCAGGTGTTCTCGCGAATGCTCTGCGACCTCGTTCCGTCGTATGCGGCGGAGAACGGTTCCCTGTTCGTGAACGGGGACGGAAAGGCGCAGTACGGCGATCAGGAATACGACGCGGTCGTCGTCCTCTACCCGGGCAGAATGAGCGAAGGGGCGAAGGCGTTTCTCCGCGCGGCGGACAAGACGCATCTCGCCGTCTGCTATGAGGAAAGGGACGCGGACACGCTCGCTTTCGTAAAGGAATTGGCGGCGGCGGGCGCGACCGTCAGCGATGCGATCCCTTCGGCGGAAGCGCTCGCGCAATTAGCGGCGGAACGCTTCGGCGTTCCCGCGAACAGATACGAATTGGGCGTGAAATTGCAGGACGGGAGCTATCTGTTCACCACGGACGGGAAGAAAAACGTGCACAATCCGCTCGTCGCAGAATTTGAATGCGGCGGCAAGCGGGTGCGTTTTGAGGGTTATGACGCGTTGTGGATCTCTCCCGATCTGAAAAAAGCCGTATATCCCGAAGGGATCCTGACCGTGGACGGCAAAAAAATTCGTTCGAGCGAGGAATTGAAATGAGTCTGAAAAAAGCGCCCGGAAGGGTGATCCCTCAGGGCTGGTTGAGAGAATTTTTACGGCGGGACGCGAAGGGCATCACGGGGAATCTCGATAAGCTGTTCGAGGACTGCGCCGTCGATATTTTCGGAAAAGACAAGGTGGACCACAAGGAAAACGGATATTGGAGTTCCTGGTGGGCGGGGGAAACGCAGGGCAACTGGATGGAAGCGCTCATCCGCCTTGCTTTTGTCCTCGACGATAAAAGACTGCTGAAACGTGCCGCCGACATGGTGGAGAATATCCTCGCCAACCAGTCGGAAGACGGATACATCGGCATATACAAAGAGGGAGCGCGATACGTGGTGACCAAGAGGTTCGGCGAACTGTGGACGCAGAGCCGCGCGATGCGGAGCCTGCTGTGCTATTACGACCACACGCAGGACGAGCGCGTGAAAGAGGCTCTCCTGCGCATGGCGGACAATATCGTCGCCAACGTGAAGGAGTCCGTGTTTGCGATCGCCGACGAGGACGGGAGCAAGGGACACAGCCTGATGATCATCGACGGGATGTATCGCCTGTATCTCATGACGGGAAAGACGGAATACCGCGATTTCTGCATATGGCTGTATGACGACTATTGCGCGCATATCTCCCAATTCATCCAGGACGATCTTCGTTCGAGCAACGTCCTCAATCCCGACGTTCCCTTCGTCGGACACGGTCCGCACACCTGCGAAATGCTGCGCCTTCCGTTGCAGCTTTACAGGATGACGGGCAACGACCGCTATCTCATCGAATATCTCTGCGCGGTCAAAAAGCTGAACAAGAATCTTTCGCTGTCCGGCTCGTGCAAATCGGACGAGTTCATCGGAACATATCAAAGCGCTCTCGTCATGGAGAACAACGAGCGGACGAGCGTGTTCGGCGGTTCCGTCCCGTTGCCTTCGACGGCGTATGAGTATTGTTCGACGACCGAACTCGCGCTCGATTACATCCGCGCGGAGCATATCCTCGAAGACGTCTCCTATGCGGACAAGCTGGAATGGCTGGTCTATAACGCGGGGTTCGCTTCCAAGCATCCGAGCGGTAAGATGATCCAATATCTCGGCGCGGACAATATGTACGACGCGTCGCATGCGGTGAATCCCCGTTACGATTATTCGCCCACGCACGACGATGCGGCGGTCTGCTGTGCGCCCAACGCGTGCAAGCTCATGCCCGCATTTACGGAAGAGGCGTTCCTTATGCGGGAGGAAGTGCTCATCGCCAACCTTTATCTTCCCGTCAGGTTCGAATTCGTCCGCGGCGGGAACAGGATGACGATCGAAGAAAAGACGGAATATCCGTACCGCTACGACGTGACCTTCACGGTGCGCGGAAAATCGGAATTTCCTTTCGCCTTTCGTCTGCCCGCCTATTCGGCGGAATTTTCCGTCCGCAAGAACGGCAGGGAATGCGCTTATGAAAAACAGTGCGGGCTCGTATATCTTCGCGAACAGATCGCGGGAGGGGATGTGATCGAACTTGTTTTCCGTCCCGAGATCAGGATGCACCGCGCGGTGGACGGCACTTATGCGCTCAGCTACGGCACGCTGCTCTTTTCCAAGGACATCCCCGCCGTCTGCAAGCGTTACAGGAAGTACGAAGGCGCGAGCGGATTTTACGACTGCGATTTTATGCCCGTGCCGCACGAGGATTGGAACTATACCATCCTCACGCGCGACGCGGTCACCTGCGAGGAGGCGTCGGTGGAATATACGGGAGCGCAGGGGTATCCCCTTGACGAAACGCCCGTCGTTCTCTCCGTGCGCGCGCTCGACCGCTATGCGTATCCCGTACAGCTTAAGCTGGTGCCCATCGGCGCGACGACGCTCCGCCGCACCACCTTCCCCGTCTATACGGACGAGGATAAGATCTACCGTCGGTAAAGAGGAGGAACCGTATGACACCGAGAGAGAGAGTTTTTGCGCTCCTGGAAGGCAAAAAACCCGACAGGACGCCGAACTTCAACATTCTTATGGCATTTTCAGCCCGTCACGGCGGGCATACCTATCGCGAATACGCGTCCGACTACCGCGTTTTGTGCGATTGCGATCTGCGCTGCGGAGAGGAGTTCTCCATCGACCTTTTGTCGGCGATCTCCGATCCCATGCGCGAAGCGGAGGGGTTCGGCGCAAACGTGACCATGCCCGAGGACGACGTGCCTTACAGCCCCGTCGCGCTCGTGCAGGATCTCTATACGGCGACGGACGTCGTAAAGACGTACGATCCCTATAACGGCAAGCGCACGGAGGACCGCCTGCGCGCGGTGGAATATTTCCGCAAATACGGAAAGGATTACGCCGTCGGCGGCTGGGTGGAAGGCGCGTTCGCGGAATGCTGCGATCTGCGCGGGATCAACGATTTCCTCGCCGACGCCGCCTGCGAAGAGCCGGAAGTCATCCACGATTTTCTGCGCGTGATCAACGAACAGGCGATCCGCTTCGCGGTCGAGCAGGTCAAGGCGGGCGCGGACATCGTCGGCATCGGCGACGCCGCGACATCGCTCATCTCGCCCGATATGTACAAGGAGTTTGCCTTCCCGTATCAGAAGGCGATCGTCGACGCCGTCCATGCGGCGGGCGGGCGCACGAAACTGCACATCTGCGGGAACACGACCAACGTCCTGCCGTATATGATCGAGACGGGAACGGACATCGTCGATCTCGACTGGATGGTCGACCTGCGCCGCGCGAAAGAGCTCATCGGCGAGAGGAAGACGATCATCAGCGGCAATTACGATCCCGTGGCGGTGCTCTTGCAGGGCACGCCCGAGACGATCGCGGAGAGCGTGCGCGCCTGCCGCGCGGCGGTCCCCGATCGCTATATCTCTTCCGCGGGATGCGAAGTCCCGCGCGACACGCCCGTACGCAACCTTCTCGCCGTGGCGGAAACGCTTAAAGAGGACGCAGAAAGATGAATATGCCTTCCTGGCTGAAAGAAGCCGTATTTTATGAAATCTATCCGCAGAGCTTTTACGATTCCAATGGCGACGGGATCGGCGATCTTCGGGGGATCATCGCAAAGCTCGACTATATCCGCGATCTCGGGTTCAACGCGATCTGGATCAATCCCTGTTTCGACTCTCCCTTCATGGACGCGGGATACGACGTGCGCGACTATTACAAGATCGCGCCGCGTTACGGCACCAACGAGGACGCGCGCGAATTGTTCGAGAAGGCGCACGAGCACGGGATCCGCGTGCTGCTCGATCTCGTCCCGGGACATACGTCGGACAAACATAAATGGTTCCGCGCTTCCCGCCGCCCGAACAAAAACAAATATTCCAACCGCTACATCTGGACGGGGAACGTGTTCGATTATCCCGAGGGGTTCCGCCTGCAAAGCGGGCTTTCCGACCGCGACGGTAACTACATGGTCAACTTTTTCAGCTTCCAGCCCGCGCTCAATTACGGGTTCGAGCGGCAGGATTATCCCTGGCAGCTCCCGCCCGATCATCCTTCCTGCGTCGCTACGCTGGAAGAGATGAAAAAGGTGATGCGCTTCTGGCTGGATATGGGGTGCGACGGTTTCCGCGTGGACATGGCGTATTCTCTCGTCAAGAACGACGAGGACAAGACGGGGACTAAGCGCCTGTGGCAGAACGTCCGCGCGATGCTCGACAAGGAGTATCCCGAAGCGGCGATCCTCTCCGAGTGGTCGTGCGCGGAAGAGGCGATCGACGCGGGTTTCCACATGGATTTTTATATCCATTTCCATACGAAAGGATATAACGCCCTCTTCCAGACGGATAGTTATGACTATGTCGGGAGGGCGGAAGAGATCCATTGTTTCTTCCAGAAGGACGGAAAGGGCAACGTAAAGGCGTTTACGGACGAATTTATGCAAAAACTCGCCTATATCGACGGGCGCGGCTATATGTGTATGCCGACGGACAATCACGACATGATCCGCTATTCCCGTCACCGCACGCAGGAGGAGATGAAGGTCGCGGCGGCGTTCGTGTTTTTGATGCCCGGCATTCCCTTCCTGTATTACGGAGACGAGATCGGGCTTCCCTATGCGGAAGGGCTCGCTTCCAAAGAAGGCGGATATTTCCGCACGGGCTCCCGCACGCCCATGCAGTGGACGAGCGGAAAGAACAGGGGATTTTCGCAGACGGACGGGAAATTATATCTCCCCGTCGACGAAACGCCCTCATCTCCCGACGTCGCGCGCCAGCAGGCGGACGAGCATTCCCTGCTGAATACCGTCAGGGCGGCGGTGAAGTTCAGAAAAGAGAACGAAGACCTGCACGCGGTGAACAATCTGGAACTCGTTTATGCGGAGGAAAACGCCTATCCGTTCGTATTCCGCCGCGGAAAGTTCCTCATCGCGGTCAATCCGCGCGCGGAGAGTGCGCAGGCGTCCGTTCCCGCGGGCAATTACAAAGAGGTGTTCCGCGTCAACGGAAACGCGGAGATCTCGGGAGAGAATCTCACGATCGACGGCGTAACGCTCGTCGCGTTCCGTCAGGAGGAATAAAACGCTATGAATATGTATCAATGGCTGGAATCGGTCAAAGCCGATCGCAAAAAGAAACCAATGCCCGTGCTTTCCTATCCGGGCATTCAGCTCATGGGCATTACCGTCAAAGATCTGATCTCGGACGCGGGGTATCAGGCGCGCGGCATGAAGCTCGTCGCGGACGCGACAGACGCGCTCGCTTCCGTCAGCCTCATGGACCTGTCCGTGGAAGCGGAGTGCTTCGGCTCGACGGTCAAGGTATCCGACGACGAGGTTCCCACCGTCGTGGGCGCGATCGTCACGACGCCCGAAGAGGCGGACGCGCTGACCGTGCCGTCCGTCCGTTCCGCCCGCGCGGGCATTTATCTGGACGCGATCGCAAAGGCGAAACAACTCATCACGGACAGACCCGTCTTTGCGGGCGTGATCGGTCCGTTTTCCCTCGCGGGCAGGCTGGTAGACGTGACCGAGGCGATGATCCTGTGTTATGAAGACCCCGATATGCTCAAAGTCGTATTGGATAAATGCACGGAGTTTCTCATCGCGTATATTTCCGAGTATCAGAAGACGGGTGCGGACGGCGTGGTCATCGCCGAACCGCTCGCGGGGATGCTCTCTCCCGATCTGGCGGCGGAATTTTCCGCTCCGTATGTGGAAAAGATCGTCCGCGCCTGCCAGAACGAGGAGTTCCTCATTGTCTATCATAACTGCGGAAACGGCGCCGTCCGCATGATCGACAGCATCCTGTCTACGGGGTGCAAGGCGTATCATTTCGGCAACGCCGTCGACATGCGCGACGTGCTCAGAGCGGTGCCGTCCGACGTCGTCGTGATGGGGAATATCGATCCCGCGGGACAATTCCTCAGCGGCACGGAGCAGTCGGTTTACGAGGACACTCTTGCGCTTCTGAAGGATTGCGGCGAGTATCAAAACTTTATCCTTTCCTCAGGCTGCGACATTCCGCCGCTTGCACCGTGGGATAATATCCGCGCATTCTTCCGCGCGGCAAAGGATTACTATAAATACTGAGACAGAGAAGTGCCGCCGCGCATGGTGATATGCACGGCGGCACTTTTTGTCGTTGACAGGTCGGTTATCCGATCTTGACCACATTGAGCGTGGGGTTGGAATAATTGAACGTCCCGCCCGAAGAAATGACCTGCAAGGTCGCGGGGACGCTCGTTACTTTGAAGATAAGAGAAAGCGTCTGCGTCTGAGTTTCGTTTGCCGATCGGAAAACGTGCTGCGCGGATGCGCCGGAAAGACTTGTTCCGTCCAAAGAGAAATTCAGCAGGTTGGTCACGGGAAAGGAACTCGTCGAGGAAGGCGACAATGCGCCGCTGAAAGTGGCAAGGTACGTTCCCGGTTGCGCAATGCCTACCGACGAACTGCCGTTCGTGTGCGAAAGCGAACTTCCGTTCTGCGTTGAGGTACGATCAAACAGTAAGGCGCTGTTGTTTGTTACGCTTGCCGATGGGGTAGAATAAGCGCTCAGGTTGTCGGTGTCGACCGTTCCCGTCGCGCCCGTCGGACCCGTAGGACCAGTCGGACCTGTTGCGCCCGTCGCGCCGCTCGGACCCGTGGGACCCGTTGCGCCCGTCGCACCGCTCGGCCCTGTGGGACCCGTTG
>CALVLH010000014.1 GCA_944336975.1 uncultured Clostridia bacterium | reverse complement strand
CATCGTTCGCCGCGGGAGGCGGCGCGATCGCGTCACACGCACGCGGGAAAGCAAGTTTGCGTGTTCCGCACAGGGGTCGGATTTCGGAAGTAAAAAATCGTTCCGACGTAAAATCGGAACGATTGTGGCAGGGGAGACGCGATTCGTAAGGAGCGGAGCGACGGAACAGCGCATCGTTCGCCGCGGGAGGCGGCGCGATCGCGTCACACGCACGCGGGAAAGCAAGTTTGCGTGTTCCGCACAGGGGTGGATTTCGGAAATAAAAAAATCGTTCCGACGTAAAATCGGAACGATTGTGGCAGGGGAGACGCGATTCGAACACGCAACCTACGGTTTTGGAGACCGCTACTCTACCGTTGAGCCACTCCCCTAAAAACAAAACACATTATATAATATAAAATGCGATCCGTCAAGAATTTTTCGGCGGTAATTGCAAAAAAGGAGCAAAGTCATGGAAAAAACGTATCGGTTGGGCGTGATCGGCGGCGGATTTATGGCGAAGGCGATTTTGCACGGCGCATGGAAAAGCGAATTTCTCTCTCCGTCCGACGTCGCCGTGGGAGAGCCCGACGACGCTCGCGCACTCGAATTTACGCATTGGGGCGCGTTCACCTGTGCCGACAACCGTTATATCGCGGAAAATTGCGATTATCTCTTGTTTGCGGTCAAGCCGCAGGTCTTTCCGCAGGTCGCGGAAGAATTGAAGGGCTGTCGTCTTCCCGTCGTGCTCTCCATCATGGCGGGGAAAACGCGTTCGGCGATCTCTTCCGCGTTGGGCGGCGGCGTGAAAGTCGCCCGCGCGATGCCAAATCTTCCCTGCTCCGTCGGAAAGGGAGCGATCGCGATCGACACCTCGGCGTTGAGCGAACGGGAAAGCGCATTCGCGCACGCGCTGTTCGCCTCGACGGGCGCGGTCGTGGAAACGGAGGAACGCCTCCTCAATGCGGTCACGGGAGTATCGGGCAGCGGTCCCGCTTACGTCTATTTGTTCCTGCAAGCGCTCACGTCGGCGGGCGAAGAGCAGGGGCTCTCGGCAGAGCAGGCGAAAATGCTCGCTTTGCGCACGCTGACGGGCGGCGCGGAGATGGTCATGGCAAATCCCGAGCGTTCCTTGCAGGAACTGATCGACGCCGTTTCCTCCAAGGGCGGGACGACCGTCGCCGCATTGGAGAGTTTTGCCCGCGACGATTTCAAGGGCGCGGTATCCCGCGCGGTCGGAGCGGCGGTCAGACGCGCCGCGGAGCTTTCCGAATGAGCGTAGGGAGGAAAAACGTCGTTCTTTATACGGACGGCGCCTGTTCCGGCAATCCCGGAGCGGGCGGATACGGCGCGATCCTGATCTACGGCGAGCGTCGCCGCGAACTTCGCGGCGCGGAAGCGCAGACGACAAATAACCGCATGGAGATCACGGCGGTCATCAAGGGACTCGAACGGCTGAAATATCCCTGCGACGTCGACGTTTATAGCGATTCCGCCTATACCGTCAATGCGTTCGATCAGGGCTGGATCTACGCCTGGAAAAAGAGCGGTTGGAAAAAGGCGGACGGGAAAGAGGTGCTGAACGCCGATCTGTGGCAACGGCTGTACGAGCTCACCCGCACGCATCGCGTCGTCTTTCATAAGGTAAAAGGGCATTCGGACAACGAACTCAACAACCGATGCGACGAACTCGCGCGTTCGGCGATCGCCGCGCTCGGCGGGCGCGAACGCTTCGAAGAATAGCCGATCTGCTTATAAACTTCGCCCGTGCGGTATATAATAGATAGAGATCGAATGATAAGGGAAGGGACATCTTGACAAAATCGGCAAAACGGATCATTCACATAGCGGGCGTGTTTTTGTTGGCGGCGGCATTGCAGGCGCTGCTGACGCTGTGCCTGCAATTTTATCGCGGCTCGTGGTCGGAAGGCGTGTTCATCTTTACGATGACGTTCGGCACGGTGCTGAACGCGGCGATGTTCGCCGTGGAAACGGCGTTCTTTCTCAAAGGCTCGCAACTCGTCTACAAGGCGATCCTCAGCGCCTATGTGCTTCTCGTGTTCGCGCTCGCCGTCCTGCTCGTCTTGCAGAAGACGGGTTTCTTCGAGATCGTCCGAGACGCGGAAAGCCTGGAAGAATATCTCGAAAAGGCGGGCTCATGGATGAGCTTTGCCTTCATCGCCCTGCAATTTCTGCAAGTGGTCATCCTACCTATCCCGAGTTTTGTCACGGTGGCGGCGGGGAGCGCGCTGTTCGGACCTCTGCGCGGCGCGATCTACAGCCTGATCGGGATCGTCCTCGGCTCCCTGACCGCCTTTTTCATCGGCAGGGTGGTCGGATACCGCGCCGTCGCCTGGATCGTCGGCAAGGATACGCTCGATAAGTGGCTGAAAAAGATCAAAGGGAAGGATAAACTGCTCCTCTCGGCGATGTTTCTCCTGCCCGTATTCCCCGACGACGTGCTTTGCTTCGTCGCGGGGCTCTCTTCCATGTCGTGGGGATTTTTCCTCGTCGTCATCCTCATTTCCCGCGTGCTCGCCATCGTGACGACGAGCTATTCGGTCACGCTCATTCCCTTCAATACCTGGTGGGGGATCGCGCTTTGGATCGCGTTCTTTGCGGCGGTCATCGTGCTGTTCGTCTTCCTCTACAAAAAGGCGGATCGCATTCAGGATTGGATCATCAAAAAATTCCGTCGGGAAACGCGCGTGAAGCGAGAGACGAAGAAGGACGAATTTACGTTACAGGTCGTGGATCCCGACGGCTCGATCGTGGAAAAGGGAGTGCCCAAGGGGGAAGAGACGACGGAAAGAAGCGCTTCGCCCCGTGACGGAAATATGCATAAATGAGCGATCGCGCCCTGCCTCAGTGCGGGGCTTTTTTCTGCGCGGACGCGAATAAAAAATTTGTCCGTCATTCTGACGCGGAAAAAGAAAATTTTGCACAAAAATATATTGATAGACTATTGCTTTTTTTTTGAATTTTGATATAATGATATTTGGTAGAAATTGTGGTTTTTGCCGTAAATATCAACAAGAGGTCGGGTATGGACAAAATCAAGCTGTTACAAAACAGAAGAGCCGCGCAGATCAAAGCAGGGACCGCGATCCGTGCCGATATTGCCGCGCTGGTGGATGAGGAGAGTTTTGTCGAGCTTTCCGCGTTCAGCTTTTCAAAAAATCAATTTTATGACGAGGATGCCCGCGGAGAAGGCGTCGTGACCGGATTTGCGACGATCGACGGGTATCCTTTTTATATTGTCGCGCAGAACTTCGAAGTGCTCGGCGGCGGACTTTCCGCCGCGAACTGCGAAAAGATCGCGCGCGCGCTTTCCGCCGCCGAAAAGAATTCGACGCCCGTCGTCTACCTGCTGCATACGCTCGGGGTGCAGATCGGCGAAGGATGCGAGGTGCTGGAAGGGATCTCCGAGCTTTTGCTCAAAGCGACGCAACTCAAAGGCACGGTCGCGCAGTATGCGATCGTCGACGGCGAAGTCTACGGTTCCGCCGCGGCGCTCGCTGCCGTATGCGATTGCGTGTTCTTCACCGCGAAGAGCGCGCTTTGCGTGAACAGCCCGCTCGTCCTTTCCGCGAAAGCGGGGAAAAACCTCAAAAAGGAAGAGGTGGGCGGCTATGCGGCGCTCGGGAAGGCGGGGCTCCCCGCGATCCTCGTCAAGGACGTGAAAGAGGCGTCCTCGTTCATCGCGCAGATCTCCGATCTGATCGGCGTTCCCGTGACGGAAGCCGAACTGAACGAGCCGCAGGTCTCTCTCAATAAGAAGGCGGACGCAAAGGCCATCGCGGCGCTCATCGAGGACGGCGTGGAACTGGGGGCGAACACTTCTCCCGAAGTCAGGACCATCCTCGGCAGAGTGGGAGGGATCGCGGTCGCCGCGGTCGTGTTCGACGACGTAAAGCTGAATGCGGCGAACGTCAGGAAGATCCGCGATTTTGCGGAATTTGCCTGCTGTTACGGACTTCCTTTCGTCACTTTCGTCGATTGCGCGGGCGTAGAGGCGAGCCTCTCCGTGAACGACAGCGCGGTGCTCAAAGAGATCGGCGAATATCTTTCCATCCTCGACGCCATCGATACGGCGAAGATCGCCGTCGTGACGGGGAAGGCGATCGGCATCGGCTATTCGCTGTTTGCGGCGAAATCGGTCGGCTTCGATTACACCTACGCGTTCGCAAACGCGCAGATCGCGCTCTTTGAGAGCGCACAGGGCGCGGCGATCGAGTTTGCCTCGGAGAAAAACGCCGATCCCGCAAAACTTGCGGCGCGGTACGCGGACGAAAACGCGGATCCCGTCAACGCGGCGAAGGGCGGCTATCTCGACAACATCATCGAGCCGCAATTCGTCAAGCAATATCTCGTCGCTTCGTTGCAGATGCTGATCGGGTGAGGTGAAACATGATGCTCATGAATTTGTTGGACGGCTGGTTCAAATACGATCTCGGCGAGGGCGCGTTTTACGCCGTGTTCGGGCTCGTGTTCGTGTTCTTCGGGATCGCGCTGCTCATCCTGCTCTTTGCGGCGCTAGGAAAGATCATGGACGTCGCCGCCCACAGAAAGAAAACGAAGAAAGCCGCTACTGCGGAGATCCCAGCTCCGGTCGTTCCCGCAGAGGAGAACGGAGATGCCGTTTCTCCCGAAGTGGTTGCGGCGATCACGGCGGCGCTTACCGCTTATTATGAAGAAGAACGCGTCAAATGCGAATTTGTCGTTAAAAGAATCAGGAAAATATAAGGAGAAATCGGAATATGCGTAATTTTATCATCACGGTCGACGGAAAGAGATATGAAGTGAGCGTGGAAGAGGTCGGCGCCGAGAGCGCCGCTCCCGCGCCCGTTATCAAGGCGGCTCCTGCGGCGGCTCCCGCACCTGCGCCTGCGGCGGTCAAAGGCGGAAAGGAAGTGCTTTCTCCCTTTCCCGGACTCGTCAAGAATTTCCTCGTGAAGGAAGGGGACGCGGTAAAAAAAGATCAGCCCATCCTCGTTCTCGAAGCGATGAAAATGGACAGCGACATCACCGCGCCCTGCGACGGCGTGATTTCCTTCCGCGTGACCAAGGGTTCCAACGTGGAATCGGACGCGGTCCTTGCGGTGATCGGTTAAGACGGGAGCGGAAACCATGATTCAGACGAATTTACTCATCGATTTCGGAGAGATCTTCTCCAATCTGTGGAATTCGATGGGGATCGCGCAGGGGACGTGGCAGAACTATGTGATGCTGCTCATTTCCTTCCTGCTGATGTATCTCGCGATCGTCAAGAAGTATGAGCCGATGCTCCTGCTTCCCATCGCGTTCGGTATGTTCCTCATCAACATCCCCGGAGCGGAAAAGATCCTTTGGGGCACTTATCCCGAAGGGGTGGAAGAGACGTACGACAACACCGTCAACAGAGGGTTGTTGTGGTATCTCTATTTCGGCGTGGATAAGGTCATTTATCCTCCGCTCATTTTCCTCGGGATCGGCGCAATGACCGATTTCGGACCGCTGATCGCGAATCCGAAGAGTATGCTGATCGGCGCGGGCGCACAGCTCGGCATCTTCATCGCGCTGTTCGGCGCGCTCCTGCTCGGCTTTACGGGCGCGGAGGCGGCGGCGATCGCCATCATCGGCGGCGCGGACGGCCCTACGGCGATCTATGTCGCCAAGATGCTTGCGGAACATCTCGTTCCCATGATCGCGATCGCGGCGTATTCGTATATGGCGCTCATCCCCGCCATTCAGAAGCCGATCATGCGCCTGCTGACGACCGAAAAGGAACGCGCGATCAAGATGAAGCCGCTCCGTCAGGTCTCCAAGCTGGAAAAAGTCATTTTCCCCGTTGCCGTCACGCTCGTCGTCGGACTGCTCTTGCCCGACGCGATTCCGCTTTTGGGTATGCTCATGCTCGGCAACCTGTTCCGCGAATCGGGCGTCGTCGAACGTCTTTCCTCGCAGGCGCAGAACGGGCTCATCAATACGGTCACGATCTTCCTCGGGATCTCCGTCGGATGCAAAGCGAAAGGCGAGATCTTCCTTTCCTTCCAGACGCTGGGCATCCTTGCGATCGGTATCTTTGCATTCTATCTCGGCACGATCGGCGGACTTCTCGTCGCGAAGCTGATGTGCAAACTTTCGAAAGGCAAGATCAATCCGCTCATCGGCTCGGCGGGCGTTTCCGCCGTTCCCATGGCGGCGCGCATTTCCGAAGACGTCGGGCGGGAGACCGATCCGAGCAACCACCTTCTGATGCACGCAATGGGACCGAACGTCGCGGGCGTCATCGGTTCGGCGCTCGCTGCAGGCGTGCTGCTTGCCTGCTTCTAATTGGATAAGGAGTCAACATTATGGCGAAAAAAGTAATGATCATGGATACGATCCTGCGCGACGCGCACCAATCTCAGGCGGCGACGCGCATGAGAACGGAGCAGATGATCCCCGTTCTCGAACAGCTCGACGAGGTGGGGTATTACTCGCTTGAAGGCTGGGGCGGCGCGACGTTCGATACCTGTATGCGCTTTTTGAACGAGGATCCCTGGGAACGGTTGCGCACGTTGCGCAAATACCTGAAAAAGACGCCCATTCAGATGCTTCTGCGCGGACAAAACCTGCTCGGGTACCGCAATTATGCGGATGACATCGTGGAAAAGGTGGTGGAAAAGTCGCTGGAAAACGGCGTGCGCGTCATCCGCGTGTTCGACGCACTCAACGATCCGAGAAATATCGAAGCGTCTATGAAGGCGATCAAGAAATACGGCGGGAAATACGGCGGCGTATGCGAGGCGGCGATCTCCTATACGACCAGCCCCGTGCATACGCTCGATTATTTCGTCAAGCTCGCCAAGACCTATGAGAGCATGGGCGCGGATAACATCTGTATCAAAGATATGGCGAACCTCTTGCTCCCGTTTGACGCCTTCACGCTTGTAAAGGCGCTCAAAAAGGAACTTCGTCCCGAGACCAAACTGCACCTGCACACGCACAACACCTCGGGTACGGGCGATATGGTCAACCTGATGGCGATCCAGGCGGGCGTGGACATCGTCGATACGGCGCTTTCGCCGCTCGGCAACGGGACCTCGCAGCCTGCGACCGAACCGCTCGTCGCCACGCTGAAAGGCACGGAATACGACACGGGCATCGACATCGCCAAACTGCTTCCCATCGCGGCGCATTTCAAGAAAGTCGCGGCGGAGCTGGAAAAAGAGGGCGTGCTCAATCCGAAGGTGCGCCAGGTGGACATCAACACGCTCATCTATCAGGTGCCTGGCGGAATGCTCTCCAACCTCATGAATCAGCTGAAAAAGGCGGGTAAAGAGGACAAATTGCCCGAAGTGCTCGCGGAAGTACCTCACGTCCGCGCCGATTGCGGGTATCCGCCTCTCGTGACGCCGTCTTCGCAGATCGTCGGCACGCAGGCAGTGCTCAACGTCGTGATGGGCGAGCGCTATAAGATGGTCTCCAAGGAGATGAAAGATCTCTTTGCGGGCAAATACGGACAACTCCCGATGGCGGTCAACGAGGAGATCGCGAGCAAGGTGCTCGGCGACGAGAAGCGCATCACATACCGCCCCGCGGACGATCTCGAGCCCGAATACGAACAGCTCAAAGCGGAAGTCGTGGCGAAGGGATATTACACGCAGGAAGAAGACGTGCTCTCGTACGCTTCTTTCCCCGAAGTCGCGGAGAATTTCTTCAAATGGAGAAAAGCACAGCGCGAAGGCGTGGACGCAGATCTCGCCAAGGGCGGCGTATATCCCGTCTGATGGCAGGCGAAACGGAATAACGGAAAGTTCGACGAGGGCGGAAGCGCCCTCGTTTCCGCATAATTTGCGGTCGCGTTTTCTTGCAGAAGCGCGCATTTCACGCGCAAAGAGCATAATTGCATGGTTCCCTTGCGGAAATCGCGCATTTTTCGCACGGGGAACGGTTTGCCTGTGAAATGGGACAACATTCGCTCAAATACGGAGAAAATAAGATGAAAGAAGTCATCGTGATCGGCGGCGGCGCCTCCGGGCTTATGGCCGCATACGCGGCGGGCAGAAAAGGGCATCGCGTGCGGCTCATCGAAAAAAACGAAAAGCTCGGAAAAAAGATCTACATCACGGGGAAGGGCAGGTGTAACCTGACCAATGACGTGTTGCCCGACGAATTTCTGCAAAACGTCGTGCGGGGCGAGAAGTTTTTAACGGGCGCCGTCTATTCTTTTCCTCCGCAATCGCTCATGCGGCTCATGGAAGAGTTGGGGCTCCCGCTCAAAGTGGAACGCGGCAACCGCGTTTTTCCGACGAGCGATCGCGCGAGCGACGTGACGAAGACGCTGGAACGCGCCTGCCGTGCGGCGGGCGCGGAGATCCGTCTGAATGAAACCGTCACTTCTCTGCGGACGGAAAACGGAGCCGTCGTCGCGGTCGTGACCGACAGAGGGGAATATCCGTGCGATTGTGCGTTCGTCTGTACAGGCGGGCTGTCTTATCCCTCGACGGGTTCCACAGGCGACGGATACCGCTTCGCGGAGAGCGTGGGACATTCGCTCGTGCCGACCGTTCCCTCGCTGTGCGGACTGAATCTGCGCGGCGATTGGCGGGAGGCGCAGGGGATCTCCCTGAAAAACGCCGTTCTCTCCGCACGGCGCGGCGGAAAAGTCATCTTTTCTCAGCTGGGCGAACTGCTCTTCACACATTTCGGGATCAGCGGTCCGCTGGTGCTCTCTCTTTCGGCGAAGATCAACCGCCTTCCGCTGAAAGAGATCGCTTTGGAACTCGATTTCAAGCCCGCGCTCGATGTGGGAAAGCTCGACGCCCGTCTTCTGCGCGATTTCTCCGAGCGGAAAAACGAACAGATGAAAAACGTCGCCTGCGGCTTGCTTCCCGCGAAACTTGCCCGACTCGTGCTTACGTGCGCGGGCATTTCCGCGGAAAAACGCGCGAACGCGGTGACGAAAGAGGAGCGGACGCGGCTGGTTTCCGCGCTCAAACGCTTCCCGATGCAGCCGCTTTCCCTGCGCGATTTTTCCGAAGCGGTAGTGACGTCGGGAGGAGTGGATACTTCTCAGATCAACCCGAAGACGATGGAGAGCCGTCTCGTCAGCGGTCTGTATTTCTGCGGCGAGGTCCTGGACGCGGACGCCTATACGGGAGGGTTCAATCTGCAGATCGCCTTTTCTACGGGCTTTGCGGCGGGGAATTCGCTTTAACGGCAGGGGAAGAAAGGTTCATTTTTCATATTTTAACGTTTTGAATAGTAATATGTCAGACATAATTTAAGTATTACATCCAATTTTTCTTTATTAAAACGATCAAATTTTACTTTTTTTTGTATATAATTGACATTTTTCTCGCAAAAGTGTATAATTTTGAAATATAGATCGTAATAACTTACGCGAGAAAAACTTCATGCATTTTTCTGAACGCGCGTCGACAGATGATCTTCTCGTTTCGGCTCTGCATTATTTTGTCAGCGAGCAAGGGAAACGGACGCGGACGGAAGAACGGTCTTAATCACAAACAGGAAGGGAATATAATGGTAGTCATTCGCGGTGCAACGACAATCGAACACGACGACAAAGACGAGATCAGAAAGGCAGTCCGTGAGCTTTTAGAACAGATCGAGAGCAGAAACGGCATAAAGGAATCGGAGATCGTCAGCATCGTCTTTTCGAGCACGTCCGACATCCATTCTTATTATCCCGCGAAAGCGGCTCGGGAGGCTGGGTTTGAGTCCTGTTCGCTCTTTTCGGCGATGGAGCCGGAGATCGACGGCGGGCTGAATCTCTGCATCCGCGTGATGATGTTCATCGAAAAAAATGTGGAGCCGCATCATGTATATCTTCGCGGCGCGCGCGTCCTGCGCAAGGATCTGACGGCGAAGATCAACGTCGCCATCGACGGTCCTGCGGGGAGCGGCAAGTCCACGATCGCAAAGGCGCTTTCGCGCGATTATAAGATCCTCTATCTCGATACGGGCGCGATGTACCGCGCCTGCGCGCTGAAAGCGCTCAACGAGGGCGCAGACGTGGAAGACGAAGCGGCTTTGTGCGATCTGATGCGCGAACTTTCCCTGGCGATCGAGTATGTGGACGGCGTTCAGCATACTATATTGGACGGGAAGGACGTTTCGGAGGAGATCCGTTCGCCGCGCGTTTCTATGGCGGCTTCCACCGTATCCAAATATCCATGCGTGCGCATGAAAATGGTGGAAAAACAGCGCGAGATCGCGGGGAAGATGTCCTGCGTGCTTGACGGCAGAGACATCGGTTCTTATGTGCTTCCCGACGCGGAATTCAAGTTCTTTCTTACCGCCTCGCCCGAGGTGCGCGCGCGCCGCAGATACGACGAACTCGTCGCGAAGGGGTACGAGGTCGATTTCGAGGAGCTCAAACGCGAGATCGAACGTCGCGATCTTCAGGATAGCACGCGCGAGTTCTCTCCGCTCCGCAAGGCGGACGACGCGGTCGTGATCGATACGTCGGAGATGAGCATCGACGAGGTGCTCAAAGAGATCAAGAAAACGATGCAGGAGAAGATCTGATGAGCGATACATTGGATACGGAAAAAAATACGCCCGCGGGGACGCCGCAGGCGCCCGCACAGCCGAACGCGGAAGGCGCGACCACGGACGGGAATGCCGCCGCAAACGCGGTAGCGGCAGAGAGCAAATCTGCCGCGAAAGCCGCAAAAGCGGTAAAAAAAGAGGAAAAAAAGGCTCAGAAGCGCAAAAATAAGGAATATAAGATCAAACTGTTCCCCGCGAACAAAAAAGGGAAGCACTATTGTCATCTGATGAATCTGCTGCGCGTAATGTTTTTCCCGCTGCATTGGCTTCTGTTCCCGTTCAAAATGTACGGCTTCAAAAAGGTGCCTGCGGGCGCGTATGTGTACGTCGGCAATCACTATTGCCAGTGGGACGCGTTTTATCCCGCGCACACCACTTGGGAAGTGCTTCATTATATGGCGAAGCAGTCGTTGCTCGAAAACGCTCTGCTCAAGCCGTTTGCGCACGGTTGCGGCGTGATCGGCGCGATGCGCGACGGCGCAGACGTCCGTACCGTCGTTGACTCGATGAAAGTGCTGAAAAACGGCGAAAAGCTCGTCATTTTCCCCGAGGGGACGCGCAACAAAAAATCGGACGAGGAATTTCTGCCTTTCCACGGCGGCGCGGCGCTTTTGGCGATCAAGACGAAAACGCCCGTGCTTCCCTTCGTCATCTGCAACCGTCCGAGGCTGTTCCGCATGACGCACGTCGTGTTCGGCGAGCCGTTCGAGTTTTCCGAATATTACGGCAGAAAACTCACGCAGGCGGATTACGACGAGGCGGACCGCAAACTCGTGGAGCATCTTTACGCCTTGCGCGACAAGCACCGTGCCGAAATGGCGGAAAAGAAGAATAAGAAGAGGAAATAAATGCAGGTCATTCTCGCGAAAAACTGCGGGTTTTGCCGCGGCGTGAAATATGCCGTGGAGACCGCGCTTTCCGTGCCCGCGGAGAACACGTTCGTGTTGGGCGAGATCATACACAATCCCGACGTGATCCGCTGTATCTCCGACCGCGGGATCCCGACGGCGGAGGACGTTTCCGAAGTCCCGGAGGGAGCGACGCTCATCATTCGCTCGCACGGCGTTGGGCGCGAAGTGTACGCTACCTGCGAACGGCGCGGCATCCGCGTGATCGATTGCACCTGCGGTTTCGTCCGCCATACGCAAAAGATCGTGGAAGAGCAGAGCGCGGCGGGAAAGACGGTAGTCATCGCGGGGCATTCCAGTCATCCCGAGGTCGTCGGGCTTGTCGGCTGGGCGCACGGCGAAACGCTCGTCGTCGCTTCGGAAGGCGAAGATTTTTCCGCATTGAGAGAAAAAAACGTCGCTTTGGTGGCGCAAACGACCTTTTCGGAAGAAAGATTTTCAAAAATTGCGGAAAATATTAAAAAAGAATGTCAAAAAACAGTTGAGATTTTTAGAACAATTTGTTATACTACTATTGGTCGCCAGAAAGAAGCGAGGGAACTTGCGGAGTTGTGCGACGCGGTCGTGGTGATCGGCGGCTTGAACAGCAGCAACACCGACAAGTTATGCGAAATAGCGTCTGCGGGCGGCAAGTTCGTTTATCGGCTTGCAAGGGCGGATGATTTCGAATATGAAAAAATTAAAATTTTTAAAAGAGTCGGCATAATTACAGGGGCGAGCACCCCGGATTGGCAGGCTCAGGAGGTTCTTTTCAAGATGGAAGAAAACAATGCAGAAGTTCAGGCAACGACAATGCAGGACGTCGTTGAGGAGATGGGCAAGGAAGAGCGGTACAAGAAAGGTCAGCTGATCAAGGCGAAGATCGTGTCCGCGACGGATGAGGGAATTTTCGTTTCCGCATCGGGTAAGAAAGAGATCTTGCTCAAAAAAGAAGAGATCGACTGCGAAGAATATAATAAAGAAGCGTATGCGGCAAAAATCGGCGAAGAGATCGAAGTGATGGTCGTTTCCCTCAATCCCGTCGAACTTTCCGAAAAGAAAGTGAGAAAGATGAAGGAAGAGGAAGCGGTCCTTGCAGGGATCGAAGCGGGCGAGGAGTTCTCCGTCGTCTGCACCGGTTTCAATAAAGGCGGCCTGACGGCGGAACTCGGTTCTTATCCCGTGTTCGTCCCCGCGAAGGAGATCCGTTCGGGCTACGTCAAAGAGCTTGACAAGTATGTCGGCAAAAAGCTCCGTCTCAAACTCATCGAGATCAGAAAAGAGCGCAGAAAGGAGATCATCGCTTCTCAGCGCGTGATCCTTGAAGCGGAAAAGGCTGCCCGCGAAGCGGCGAAGGCGGAAAAGGAAGAAGCATTCTTCAACGCGATCGGCGTCGGCGACGTCGTGGAAGGCAAGGTGGAGAGAGTCACCTCCTTCGGCGCGTTCGTTTCCGTCAACGGATTCGATTGCCTCGCTCACATTTCCGATCTTTCCTGGACGGGAGTCAAGGCGGTTACCGACGTACTCGAGATCGGCAAGCGCTATGAATTCAAGATCCTCAAGATCGACCGTGAGGCAAAGAAAGTCTCCATCGGCTATAAGCAGCTTCAGCCTCAGCCTTGGGATCTCGCGGCGGAAAAATATGCCGTCGGCGACGTCGTGCACGGCAAAGTCGTCCGTATCGTTCCTTTCGGCGCGTTCGTCGAATTGGAGAAGGGCATCGACGGTCTCGTCCACGTTTCCCAGATCTCGCACGAATGGCTGGAAAATCCCACGTCCGTTCTGACGATCGGTCAGGAGATCGATGCGAAGATCCTCGCATTCAATCCCGAAGAGAGAAAGATCAATCTCTCCATCAAGGCGCTGGAACCTAAGCCCGAGACGGTCGAGGTCAAGACGGAAGGCGACAAGCCCGTGAGAGCGAAGAAGGCTTCCGGCAGAAGGGATTCCAAGCCCTCCGAGGAAGACGAGTACAGAGAATGGAACGAAGGCGGCCTCGGAGGCGCGTCCATTGCGGAAATGCTCAAGCTCGACGAAAACAGCGACAAATAATTTATCTTGAAAAGACAAAAAATCCGCTTAACGGCGGATTTTTTTGTTTATAAATAATTTGTACGATACGGCGGCTTGACGCGCCGCGAAAAGACAAAGGAGCTTCGGTTATGGAAAAACAAGGCAATATCCGCATTTCAAGCGAAAACATGATGCCGATCATCAAAAAGTGGCTGTATTCGGAAAAGGACATCTTCCTGCGCGAGATCGTCGCGAACGCGGCGGACGCGATCACGAAATACAAAAAGCTGTGCGATCTCGGCGAAACCTCCGCGCAAGAGGAAGAGTATAAGATCGTCGTGACCGCCGACGATAAGGCAAAGACGTTGACCGTCGAAGACAACGGCATCGGCATGAGCGCCGAAGAGGTGGAAAAGTACATCACGCAGATCGCGTTTTCGGGCGCTGCCGATTTCGTTTCCAAGTACGAAAAAGCAGGCGGGGACGGCATCATCGGACATTTCGGTCTGGGATTTTATTCCGCTTACATGGTCTCCGAAAACATCGAGATCTTTACAAAATCCTATCGCGAAGGCGAACCCGCCGTGCATTGGGAATCGGACGGCAACAGCACCTATACGATCGGCGAATGCGACAAGCCGTCGCGCGGCACGAAAATCGTTATGCATCTTGCGGAAGGCGAAGAGGAATTTTTGCAGGAACATACCCTCCGCGAGCTCATCCGCAAATACTGCTCTTTCATGCCTTACAACATCTATCTGAACCCGAAGGGCGAAGAGGACAAACCGCTCAACACGACGACGCCGCTCTATGTCAAAGATCCGAAGGAATGTACGGACGAGGAATACAAGACGTTTTATCGTGAGACGTTCTCCGATTTCAACGAGCCGCTGTTCTGGATCCATCTCAACATGGACTACCCGTTCCGTCTCAAAGGCATTCTCTATTTCCCGAAGGTGAAAAAGCAGGTGGAGCTGGAGCGCGGGCAGGTGAAACTGTATTGCAATCAGGTGTTTATCGCGGATAACATCAAGGAAGTCATTCCCGAATTTCTCATGCTGCTGAACGGCGTGATCGACTGTCCCGACATCCCGTTGAACGTCTCCCGTTCCTTCCTGCAAAACGACCGTCAGGTGCAGAAGATCGCCAAACACATCACAAAGAAGGTCGCGGACAAGCTCTGCGAACTTTTCCGCGACGACCGCGCACGTTACGAAGCGTGCTGGAACGATATTTCCACCTTCGTCAAATTCGGTTGTCTCAAAGACGACGATTTTTATAACCGAGTCAAAGACATCATCATCTATAAGAACATTTCCGGCGAGTATCGCCCCGTAGTGTCCTATTTCGGCGAAGAAGTGACGGCGGAAGAGGCGAATGCGGGGAAAGAGGCAAAGGCGGCATATTATGTTTCCGACGAAGCGAAGCAGGCGCAGTACATCAAGATGTTCCGCGACGAAGGTTTGGACGCGATCGTCTGCGATACCTATATCGATCCTCATTTCATCAGCTACATCGAATACAAAAATCCCACGCGGGTGCGTTTTCTGCGTATCGACGCGGAGATCGACGGGGCGCTTAAAGAGGCTGGAGAAGAGGATAAGGAGTTGGAAGAGATCGTCTCGAAAGCGCTCGAAGGAATGGGCGTGAAGGCGAAGGTAAAGACGGAAAAACTCAAAAACGAGACCGTGCCCGCCGTCGTGAACGTTTCCGAATTTATGCGTAGGATGTCGGAGATGAATCGTTTTTATCAGATGGGTGAGATCCCGGACGAGATCACGCTCGTGGTGAACACCGCAAATCCTGCCGTTCTTGCACTCAAAGGCGCGGGAGAAGAGGAGCGAAGATTTGCCGTTGCGCAGATCTATTACCTCGCAAAACTCGCATATAAGCAACTTTCTCCCGAGGAAGTGAGCGCGTTTACGCAAAATAACATGCTGTTGTTGGAAAAATATTTGAAAATTTGAAAGTTTTTTCATCAGTATATTGACATTGACGTCAAGTCTTGTTATAATATGAATACAGCACTGAAAGATAATTTAGCTCGTAACAGTAAGTCATTTTTTCGCGCTTATTGTTGCGAGCTTTTTTCGGTGAATTACAGGAGGTATATGCAGTGAGCGGTACGGTAAAATGGTTCAACGATGGCAAGGGATACGGATTTATTTCCAACGATGAGGGCGGGGACGATATTTTCGTTCATTTTTCCGCGATCCAGACGGAAGGATTCCGCACTCTGAAAGAGGGGCAGAAGGTGACGTTCGATACGGAACCCGATCCCAAAGACAGCAGGAAACTGCGCGCGGTCAACGTAGTCCCGATCGGTTGAACGAATATTCGATCATCAAAAAACGGCGCTTCGGCGCCGTTTTTTATATGCCAAGATCGTATAAAATCGAAAATTGACACAAACAGAATGATCCCGTCCGCTTTTGCGGACGGGATCGGGACGAATAATTTCAATTTTCCAGCAATTTCACATAAGCATCCAGGATCTCGCGCTGGATCATTTCTCTCGTTTCCGAATTGATCGGGTGCGCGATGTCCTTGTATTCGCCCTCAGTCGTCTTACGGCTTGGCATAGCGACGAACAAATTGCCATCAAACTCGATGATCTTGATGTCGTGGACAACGAAACACTCGTCGATCGTGATCGAAGCCGCTGCACGTAATTTACCGTTCGACTGCTGCACCATTCTGATGCGTACGTCCGAGATCGTCATGGTTCACCACCTGTAAATTATTTTGCATTCACTATATTACCATATTTTTCCGATAAACACAATTCTTTTAGCGGGTGAAAATGAAAATATTTTCACAATAATCGAAAAAGCGACATAAAATGCAATATGTTTTCCGAGAAAATATCCGATTACAGGGACTATTATTTTGTCGGGATCGGCGGCGTGAGCATGAGCGCTCTGGCGCGCCGGTTGCATGAAAAGGGGATCCCCGTGCGCGGCAGCGACGCCTCCGATTCGCCGCGCGTCCGTGCGCTGATTGCCGAAGGGATCCCCGTGTCGATCGGAACGGACGAAGAGATCGCGGCGCAGGCGGTCGTCTATACGGGCGCGGCGGAAAAAGATCATCCGCAGCTCGCGGCAGCGAGGAGGGCGGGAAAACGCCTCATCTCCCGCGCGAAGTTTCTGGGAATGACGGCGGAAGAATATCCGCATGTGATTTCCGTTGCGGGCTGTCACGGAAAGACGTCCTGCACTGCGATGCTCGCGCATATTTTTCGGCAAAACGACCGCAAATTCACCTGTCACATCGGCGGTGAGGACGCGGAATTCGGGAATTTCGCCTGTTTCGGGGACGAGTATTTCATCACCGAGGCGTGCGAATACCGCAAGAGCCTGCTTTCTCTGCCTTCGGAATGCGCCGTCATCCTCAATATCGACCGCGATCATATGGACTGTTACCGTAACGAGAAGGAACTGTGCGAGACGTTCGGGCGGTTCGCCGCCGCCGCGAAAACGGCGATCGTGAACGCGGACGATCCTCGCGCTTGTTCGCTTTCGCACGCGACGGCTTTCGGATTGTCGAACGGCGATTACCGTGCGCTCGACCTGCGGGAAGAGGAGGAGCGCTATTCCTTTACCGCGGAAGAGCGCGGGATCCCGCTCGTCCGCATCCGCCTTGCGCTCGCGGGAAGAGTGCAGGTCCTCAACGCCCTCGCCTCCTTTGCGGCTGCAAGACGTTACGGCTTCACCGCGGAGGAGATCCGCGCGGGACTGGAACGCTTTACGGGCGTCGGGCGTCGGTTCGAGCAGATCGGAACGGTGTGCGGGATGCAGGCGATCAGCGATTATGCCCATCATCCGCGCGAGATCGCGGAAACGCTCGCTACGGCGAGACGCCTTTGCCGCGGTCGGCTTCGCGTCGTGTTCCAGCCGCATACCTATTCGAGGACGAAAGATCTGATGGAGGACTTCGTGTCCGTGCTTTCCGACTGCGAGGACCTGCTCATCTGCCGTACCTACGCCGCCAGGGAGAAATTCGACGCGGACGGAAGCGCCTGTGCGCTCGCCGCCAGATTGCCGCAGGCGGGTTATGTGAGCTCCGCCGCACAAATAAAGGCGCGTCTTTCGGACGCGCCCAAAAAAGACGATGTGATCCTCGCGCTCGGGGCGGGGGACATCGACCGCATGATGAGAGAGATCCTCGATTAAACGCGGATCTCTCTTTCTTTGCGTTCGCAGGCGATCGCGTAATCGACGAACTGTTTTGCCCTGCGGGGAGATCTGCCGCCTTTCAGCAGCGCCCAGCGTTCCGCGAGCATATCCAGCTCGGCGCGGGAGGTCTTCAGCCGCGCGTCGTCCGCGAGCGCACGGACGATAGAGAGATATTCCGCCTTGTTGGTCGTGGAAAAGAGTACCGTGATGCCGAAGCGGTCGGAAAGAGAAAGCAGTTCCTGCTCGCTGTCGTTGGCGTGAACGCTGTTGGAGCGGGTGTCGAAATTCTCTTCGACGATATGGCGGCGGTTGGACGTCGCGACGATCATCACGTTGTCCGAATGTCCCTCCATGCTGCCTTGCAGGGCGGCTTTGAGCGTGGAGAAGCGTTCGTCGTTTTCCGCGAGGGAGAAATCGTCGATAAAGACGACGAAGCGGAGCGGGATCTCGGACAAGCGGTTTTTCAGGCGGGGAAGCGAGAGGATGTCCTCTTTTGCGATCTCCACCAGGCGCAGTTTGCGGGGCGAGAATTCGTTCACCATCGCATGGACGGTGGAGGATTTTCCCGTGCCGCGGTCGCCGTAGAGGAGCATATCGGCAAAGGGAAGCCCCGCGACGAAGTTCTCGAGATTGTCGCGCACTTCTTCCTTTTCATGTTCGTAACCTTTCAGTTCATCGAGCGTGATCTCGGACGGAGAGAGGATAGGGATAAGTCCGTCCGCTTCATCATAGCGGAAAGCGCGGTGTTTGATAAAAGGACCGAACCCGTTCGCGCGATAAAAGTCCGCAAGGCGATTTCCGATCACGTCCTCCCGTCCGCCTTCGAACAGCCCTTTGGGTTTTCCGACGGCGAAGTCCTCGGAATGGCAGGCGGAAAGCTCGGCGCGGATGGCGCCCAGATCGCTCAAAAAGGCGCGGTAAAGATAGGGCGAAACGGGGCGTTCCGCTGCGCAGGCGCGTGAGAAGGGGTTTTCGTCGAGCAAAATGCGCTCGGTCACATATGCGGTAAAATCGTCCTGTGCGTTTGCGCGGAAGAGTTGGGACAAAAACTCCGCTTTGCGGGCGAGATCGCTCTCGTTTTCACGCCAGCGGTCGAAAGCGGCGAGGAGCGGATCGGAGAAAAGCCCGCGCAGGACGGACAATTTCGAAAAAGTATTCATATATGCACCAAATACGAATGTTTTTTCCATATTATAGTCTATTTGCGACGAAAAGGCAAATAATTATAAAAAATAAATAAAAAAAGTCAAACGTTCGCTTGACGGAATGTCCGCGTGAGACTATAATATTATGGAACAGAAAAATGTAACGGAGGATTACTACTATGGGACATAAAATCTACGATCCCGAAAAGGAATCGGCGAGAATTTTCCATGAAGCGGATTGCGATCTCAAACGCCTGAAAGGCAAGACGGTCGCGGTCATCGGGTTCGGCAGCCAGGGACACGCGCACGCGCTCAACCTCAAAGACAGCGGCGTAAACGTCATCATCGGCCTCAACAAGGGCGGCAGGACCTGGCCCATCGCGGAAAAAGCGGGATTTAAGGTGTATCCCGTCAAAGAGGCGGCGGAAAAGGCTGACATCATCATGATGCTCACGCCCGACGAGAAGATGGCGGATATTTATAAGGAATCCGTCGCTCCCGTCCTGACGGAGGGCAAGTATCTCGCGTTCGCGCACGGCTTCAACATCCATTTCAAGCAGATCGTTCCTCCTGCGGACGTCAACGTCTTCATGATCGCGCCTAAGGGGCCCGGTCACACGGTCAGAAGCGAATATGTGGAAGGGCACGGTGTTCCCGACCTCGTCGCGGTCTATCAGGATCCCTCCGGCGACACGATGGACATCGCGCTCGCTTATGCGCTCGGTATCGGCGGCGCGCGCGCAGGCGTTCTGGAAACGACCTTCAAGTGCGAGACGGAGACCGACCTCTTCGGCGAACAGGCTGTCCTTTGCGGCGGCGTGACCGCGCTCATGAAGGCTGGTTTCGAGACGCTCGTCGAGGCGGGCTACGATCCCAGAAACGCATATTTCGAATGCATCCACGAGATGAAGCTCATCGTTGACCTCATTTACAACGGCGGCTTCCAGAAGATGCGTTATTCCATTTCCGACACGGCGGAATTCGGCGATTATGAGACAGGCAAGCGCCTTATTACCGAAGAGACCAAGAAGGAGATGAAGAAAGTCCTCACCGAGATCCAGGACGGCACGTTCGCTTCCAAGTGGATCTCCGAGAACAAGAGCGGCGGAAGAGCGCATTTCAACGCCTGCCGCGAGCGCGAAGCGGCGCACGAGCTGGAAAAGGTCGGCGCAGAGCTGCGCGAGCTGTATTCCTGGAACAAGGAAGACAAGTACAGCGAAACCAAATAACGGAAAACGCGCGATGCCGTCGGGTCTGCAACCCCGACGGCATTTTTTGCATAAAGGAATGAAAAAACCGCGTGATAAAATAAATTTTTTTGTAAAAAAAACGAAAAAAATTAAAATTGGGTATTGAAACTCGCCGCAATATATAGTATAATAAAGGAAGTAACGGACGGCATCCGTAGTGCTTCCATGCAGCTTGGGGGGGCAAGGGCCGTACCGCAGAACGGAGGGGAAAATGGCTCAGAAGAAACAAACGGAACAAATGCAGAACGAAACGGATTTCCCGTTATATTTGTACCATCACGGCAAAAATGACAGGGTTTACGATTTCCTCGGCGCACATAAGACGAAAGTAAAAGGGGAGAGCGGATATATTTTCCGCGTATGGGCGCCGCACGCCAAGAGCGTTTCCGTCGTGGGCGATTTCAACGGCTGGGACGCGTCGAAACACGTCATGTATCACATGGTGGACAACGAGGTCTTCGAGCTGTTCATTCCCGGTCTCAAACAGTACGATACCTATAAATACGCCGTTCTCACGCAGGACGGGCGCACGTTGCTTAAAGCGGATCCCGTCGGGTTCCATATGGAGACGCCGCCCGCGACCGCGTCTAAGCTGTACGATCTCGACGGCTATGAGTGGGGGGACAAGGAGTACTTCAAAAAGCTTTCCGCGCAGAACGTCTATGCTTCCGCGATGAATATCTACGAGGTCAATCTCCTGTCCTGGAAACGTCACGACGACGGGAATTATTATTCCTATCGCGATCTCGCGAGAGAGCTCGTTCCGTATGTGAAGGAGATGGGCTATACGCACGTGGAATTTATGCCCGTCACCGAATTCCCGTTCGAAGGTTCGTGGGGGTATCAGGTCACGGGTTATTTCTCCGTTACCTCGCGCATGGGAACGCCGAAAGATCTGATGTATCTCATCGACGAATTCCACAAGGCGGGGATCGGGGTCATTTTCGACTGGGTGCCCGCGCATTTCCCCAAGGACGCGCAGGGACTGTACGAATTTGACGGACAGCCGCTTTACGAGAGCAGTCAGTGGGACAGAATGGAGCATAAGAGTTGGGGCACGCGCCGTTTCGATTACGGCAGGAACGAAGTGCTTTCCTTCCTTATCTCCGACGCCTGCTTCTTCTTCGATAAATATCATGTGGACGGGCTTCGCGTCGACGCCGTCGCTTCCATGCTTTATCTCGACTATGACAAGCGGGACGGGGAATGGGTGCCGAACATTTACGGCGAGAACAAAAATCTCGAAGCGATCGCCTTTTTGCGCAGGCTGAACGAAGCGGTTTTCCTCCGTTTCCCTTATGCGCTCATGATCGCGGAAGAGTCCACCGCATGGGGACTGGTCACGAAACCCGGTTCGGTGGGAGGTCTCGGCTTCAACTTCAAGTGGAATATGGGCTGGATGAACGACGTGCTGTCGTATGTATCGCTCAATCCCTATTTCCGTATGAACAATCACTCCAAACTGACCTTCTCGATGATGTACGCCTTCTCCGAGAACTATGTGCTTCCCATCTCGCACGACGAAGTGGTGCACGGCAAGTGTTCGCTCATCAACAAGATGCCGGGCACTTACGAGGAAAAGTTCGCCGGCGTGCGCGCGTTCCTCGGTTACATGATGGCGCATCCCGGGAAAAAGCTGAATTTCATGGGATATGAGTTCGGTCAGTTCAAGGAGTGGGATTATCACGAAGGGCTCGATTTCTTCCTTCGCGACCAATACGAATTGCACGGAAAACTCGCCGAGATGGTCAAAGACCTCAACGCGTTCTATAAAAACAACCCCGCATTCTATGAAGTGGAAGATTCGTGGGACGGGTTCGAATGGCTCGCCGTGGACGACGCCGACCGCAATACCGTCGCGTTTATCCGCAGGGACAAGAAGGGGAACGAAATCATTGCATTGATCAATTTCTCGGGCGCGCCTTCCAAGAATTATCTGCTCGGGGTAAACGCAAAAGGGAAGTATAAAGTTATTTTCAGCACGGACGACGTGAAATACGGCGGCGAAGGGTTGTTGAAGAAAAAGACGTATACGACGGTCAAACGTCCCAGCCACGGAAAAGAGCTTTCTTTGGCGATGGATCTTCCCAAACTCACCTGTATCTATATGGTCAAACAGCCGGACGCTCCTGCAAAGACCGCAAAGTCGGCAAAGACGGCAAAAGCGGGCGCACAGGGGAAAAAGGCTGAAAAATAAAAAGGAAAAATCTTAGGGGGCATGATCATATGCAAAGAAAGAAAGAGTGTGTCGCTATGTTGCTCGCCGGCGGACAGGGAAGCAGACTGTACGCTCTGACCAACAACATCGCAAAACCCGCAGTTGCATTCGGCGCGAAATATCGCATCATCGATTTCCCGCTCTCCAACTGCATCAATTCGGGCATCGATACCGTGGGCGTTCTCACGCAGTATCAGCCGCTCGAATTAAACGAGTACATCGGGAACGGACAGCCCTGGGATCTCGACCGCGCGTTCGGCGGCGTACATATCTTGTCGCCGTATCAGGGGAAGAAGAAATCCTCCTGGTATGAAGGCACGGCTAACGCGATCTACCAAAATATGCAGTTCATGAAGAAGTACAATCCCGATTATGTGCTCATCCTTTCCGGCGACCACATCTACAAGATGGACTACGCGGAAATGCTCAAAGCGCATAAGGCGACGGGTGCGGATTGCACGATCGCGGCGATCGAAGTCCCCATGAAAGAGGCATCCCGTTTCGGTATCCTCAACACCAACCCCGACGGCTCCATCTATCAGTTCGAAGAGAAGCCCAAACAGCCTAAATCCAACCTCGCTTCGATGGGGATCTACATCTTCACGGCGAGCAAACTCTTCAAGTATCTCGAAGAGGACGAAGCAAATCCCGATTCCAGCAAGGACTTCGGCAAAGACGTGCTTCCCGCCATGCTCAACGCAGGCGAGAAGATGTTCTCTTACCGTTTCAGCGGATATTGGAAGGACGTCGGAACGATCTCCTCGCTGTGGGAATCCAACATGGATCTGCTCGGCGAAGATCCCGCGTTCGACGTGGGCGACGCGGATTGGAAGATCCATTCGCGCAACCCGCTCGCACCTCCCGAATACATCGGCGAGAACGCAAAGGTCTCCAATTCGATGATCGCGCTCGGCTGTGAGATCGAAGGAACGGTCGAAAATTCCATTCTCGCGAGCAACGTCGTCGTGGAAGAGGGGGCAACCGTCAAAGACAGCGTCATCATGGCGGGATCGATCATCCGTAAGGGCGCGACCGTTTCCTATTCCATCCTCGACGAAGATGTGGTCGTCGAAGATTATGCGACGGTCGGCGACAGCAAGGATAACAAGAGTGCGGGAATCGCGGTTCTCGGCAGACAGATCACCATCGGAAGCGGGCTGACCGTGGAAGGCGGCAAGATCCTGGATAAAGATTACAGGGGGGAGTAAAGTTATGGCATCCGCAGTAGGCGTTATTTTTTCCAATATTCACGATGAAAACATCCCCGAATTGTCCCGCCACAGAACGATGGCGTCCATTCCGTTCGGAGGCAGATATCGCCTGATCGATTTCGCGCTTTCCAACATGGTCAATTCGGGCATCACGACGGTCGGGATTGTCACCAAGCACAATTATCAGTCACTGATCGACCACCTCGGCAGCGGTAAGGATTGGGATCTCGCGAGAAAAGACGGCGGCATCATTCTCCTGCCTCCTTTCTCCGACGAAACCGATTCGCCTTACTCCAACCGCCTCGAAGCGCTCAAAGGGATCACGGGTTTTTTGAACCGCAGAAAAGAGGACTATGTCGTCCTGAGCGATTGCGACGGCGTCGCGAGAGTGGATATTGCGGACATCATCCGCTATCACGAAGAGAAGAATGCGGACATCACCCTCGTCTATCATGAAGAGGAGGAGATCAACTCCAATTACTTCCTCGCACTCACGCCCGACGAATCCGGACGCATCAAAGACGTTCAGATCAATCCCGCGATCGGCGACCGCACGAACGTATACGTCAACATCATGGTGCTCAATCGCGAGTTCCTGATCAACATCATCAAAGGCGCGATCGCGCACGGGCTGAGCAGTTTCGGAAGAGATGTGCTGAGCAAGAACGTGGACAGCCTCAAACTGTACGGCTATAGATTTAATGGTTATTACGCCGGCGTGAAATCGCTTCAGAAGTATTATCAGCACAGCATGGAACTTCTGGATAAGACCGTACGCGACGCCCTGTTCGGCGCGCGCGACATCTACACCAAAGTGCGTGACTCCGCTCCGTCCAAGTATATCAACGGAGCCGAGGTCAAAAATTCGCTCATTTCCGACGGTTGCACGATCGAAGGAACGGTTGAAAATTGCATCCTCTTCCGCGGCGTCAAAGTCGGAAAGGGGAGCGTCATCCGCAATTCCGTCATCATGCAGGATACGGTCATCGGCTCCGGCGTGCAGCTCGACAGCGTGATCACCGACAAGAACGTCGTCATCCGTGACCGCAGACATCTTGCGGGTTGCGATGCGATGCCGTTCTTTATCCCGAAGGGAAGCATGTTGTAAAAATTTCAGAGCAAAATTCACGATCACGCACGGAAATATTGCAATTTTTTTCCGTGCGTGATATAATGAATTGTTCACCGCAATTCATGGTGGGGCGGCGGCAGTTTCGCCCCGAGCAAAATGGGTAAGGAGGGAGAAAACAATGCCCAAAACGACAAATTCTACGGCGAAAAAGCCCGCGGCGCGCAAGACCGCGACGAAGAAAACCGCACCCGCTTCCGTGGAAGAGGTAAAGGAACAGACCGCCGTTTCCGCGGTCACGCCCGTGGAAGAGGTGGTAAAACCCGCAGAGGCGCCCGCAGCGGAAGCTCCCGCTGAGATCGAAGTTGCGCCCAAAAAGAAGATCCTGTTCGTCGCTTCCGAAGCCGCGCCGTTCATCGCGACGGGCGGACTTGCGGAGGTCATCGGTTCGTTGTCCAAAGCGCTCGCCAAGAGCGACGCTTACGACGTCCGCGTGATCATTCCGCTTTATTCGGACATCAAGAAGGAATACAGAAAGGATTTCCGTTTCATCGGAAACATCTTTGTTCCGCTTTCCTGGAGAAACCAATATTGCGGAATTTTCCAATATGAAGCGAACAACGTGACCTTCTATTTCGTCGATAACGAATACTATTTTAAACGTCCCGGATGCTACGGCTACTACGACGACGGCGAGCGTTTTGCGTTCTTCTCGCGCAGCGTCATGGAGATCCTGTCCTTCATCAATTTCTATCCCGACATCCTGCATTGCCACGATTGGCAGGCGGCGTTGGCGGCACTGTATCTCAAGACGATCTACTGTTTCCGTCCCGAGTATCAGTTTATCAAGGCGGTCTTCACCATTCATAATATAGAATACCAGGGTAAATATTCGATGGATATTCTCGAAGACCTGTTCGGGATCTCTTACCGCTTCAAATATCTCGTCGAATTTGACCGTTGCATCAACCTGATGAAGGGCGCGATCGAATGCTGCGAGCGTTTCTCGACGGTCAGCCCGACGTACGCGGGCGAAATCAAAGATCCGTACTATTCGCACGGACTCGATCCCATCATCCGCCGCAACGAATTCAAGCTGTGCGGCATCCTTAACGGCATCGATCCCGACTACTACAACCCGGCGACGGACAAATCGCTGTTCGCGAACTACGATTCGGAAGATTTCTCGGCAAAGGCGATCTGCAAAGAGGAATTGCAGCGTATGCTCAACCTGCCCGTGAAGCCGGAAACCCCGATCATCGCGATGATCACCCGCCTTGTCGCGCACAAAGGCTTAGATCTCGTGAAAGAGGTCATCGAGCAAGTGCTCCGTCAGGACGTTCAGTTCGTTCTGCTCGGAACGGGGGACTCCGTCTATGAGAATTACTTCTCCGACCTCGCGAGAAGGTATCCCGGAAAGGTGGTTTCCATCATCTCGTTCAACGCAGACCTGTCCCGCAAGATCTATTCGGGCGCGGATCTGTTCCTGATGCCTTCCAAGAGCGAACCTTGCGGGCTGTCGCAGATGATCTCTTCCCGTTACGGCACGATCGCCATCGTACGCGAAACGGGCGGACTGAAAGACAGCATCACGCCTTACGGTGCGGGCGGCAACGGATTTACCTTCCACGATTATAACGCTTACGATATGCTTTATGTCATCAATGAGGCGATCGGAGTGTATTACAACAAGGAAGAATGGAAAAAATTGATTAAAAAGGCAATGGATACCGACTTCACGTGGGCGAAATCCGCGACCTATTATGAAGGTCTGTATCTCGGAATGATGAAATAAGAAATAACAAGACAAGATTACTGTAGGAGAGTAACAAAACCCAATGAGCAGCACAATGACCGAAAAAGAAGCAAGTCAGCTGATCCGCGGTAAGTTATCCCGTTACTTCGGGGTAACTCCCGCGGAAGCGACCAGAGAACAAGTTTACAAAGCCGTCGTCATGAGCGTGAAGGACATCATGCTGGAAAAGCGCCTGCAATTCCACCTCAAAACGAAAGAGGCAAAGGCAAAGCGCGTCTATTATCTCTGCATGGAATTCCTTTTAGGACGATCATTAAAAAACAGCGTATACAACCTCGGGATCGCGAAAGCGATGGAAGGGGCGCTGAAAGATTATAAGATCTCGCTCGACGATCTCTATGAAGAGGAACCCGACGCAGGACTCGGAAACGGGGGACTCGGCAGACTTGCGGCTTGCTTTTTGGACGGTCTTGCCACGCAGGATTATCCCGCAATGGGATTCTCCATCTGCTATGAATACGGGCTCTTCAAACAGAAGATCGTGGACGGCTGGCAGATCGAACTGCCCGACGTCTGGCTTCCCGGCGGCGAAGTCTGGCTGACACAGCGGAGTGACAAGGCGTTTACCGTACGCTTTGACGGCGAGCTGGAAGAAAAGTGGACGGACCACGGGATGGAGACCATTTACCATAACGCGAAAGAAGTGGAAGCGATCCCGTACGACATGATGGTATCGGGCGCGGATTCTCAGGCGGTCAGCGTATTGCGCCTGTGGCGTTCGCGCGCGCGCCAGCATTTCGACATGAAGTTGTTTTCGCAAGGCGAATATGCCGCGGTCATGCAGGCAGACAACGAAGCGGAGCTCATCTCCAAGGTTCTGTATCCCGCCGATAATCACACGGAAGGGAAGTCTCTGCGTTTAAAGCAGCAGTATTTCCTCGTTTCCGCGTCCCTGCAATGCATCGTATACGACCACAAGCGCCGTTACGGTTCGCTTTCGCTACTCCCGAAAATGGCGGCGATCCACATCAACGATACGCATCCCGCGCTGTCCATTCCCGAACTCATGCGTATTCTCGTCGACGAGAATTACTATGACTGGGAAACGGCGTGGAACATCACGACGGCGACGTGCGCCTATACAAACCACACCGTGCTTGCGGAGGCGCTGGAAACGTGGTCGGAAGAGCTGATCTCCCGCCGTTTGCCCCGTATCTACGGGATCCTCAAAGAGATCAACCGCAGATTCTGCGAAGACTTGTGGAACCGCTTCCCCGGGGATTGGAACAAGATCTCCCGCATGGCGATCATGGCGCACAACACGGTCAGAATGGCGAACTTGTGCGTGATGGGATGCCACAGCGTGAACGGCGTGTCCGCGTTGCACAGCGAGATCATCAAGACGAGCATTTTCCGCGATTTCTACGACGTGATGCCCGAGAAATTCACCAACGTGACGAACGGCATCGCGCATCGCCGCTGGCTCAATCAGTCCAATCCGGAATTATGCGAATTGCTGAACGAATGCATCGGGGACGGATACACGAAGAACGCGGCGGAACTTTCCAAGTTCAAGAAGTTTGAAAAGGACGAAAGCGTGCTCAAACGCCTCGACGAGATCAAGCGCATCAAGAAAGTGCAGTTTGCGGAATACGCAAAGAAGCAGCAGGGCGTGATCATCGATCCCGATACGGTGTTTGACGTGCAGGCGAAGCGTATGCACGAATACAAGCGCCAGTTGCTCAACGTCTTGCACATCATCGCCGATTATAACGCATTGCGCGAAAATCCCGACCTCGACATCCTTCCCAAGACGTACATCTTCGGCGCGAAAGCGGCGGCAGGGTATTACATGGCGAAGCAGATCATGAAGCTCATCTGCTTCCTTTCGGAGGACATCAAGAAAAACCCGAAGATCGCGCAAAAGCTCAGCGTCGTCTATATGGAAAACTACAACGTGAGTATGTCCGAGCGGCTGATGCCCGCGTCCGAGATCTCGGAGCAGATCTCCTTGGCGGGAAAAGAGGCGAGCGGGACGGGGAACATGAAGTTCATGATCAACGGCGCGCTCACGATCGGAACACTGGACGGCGCAAACGTCGAGATGGCAGAACACGTCGGCGAAAAGAATATTTTCATTTTCGGACTGACGGCGGACGAGGTCTCGGAGATTTGGAGCAAGGGCTACAATTCGAGCTCTTACTACAATCAGGATCCCTTCATGAGAAAGGTGATCGAGTCTCTTATCGTCGGCTTCAACGGGACGTCTTTTGCGGATATTGCGAATTACCTTCTTCGTAATTCTCCCGTTGCCGATCCTTATATGTGTCTGGCGGACTTTGAGTCGTATGTCGCAACGCAAAAGACGATGTCCGATCTGTACCGCAACGACAAGAAATCGTGGAATCGGATGTCGCTGCGCAACATTGCCGCTTCGGGATATTTCTCTTCCGACAGAAGTATCCGCGAATATGCGGAAAAGATCTGGAATCTCAGATCGTTAAAAAAATAATTCAGTTCTACCAAATTTAATTCTTAAAAGGAATTAGACATGAAGGTATATTTCAACCCGTTAGACAAGGCGTGCAAGAGCCTGACAGGGGCGATCCCGCGCAAGAGTGAAGTAACATTTAATATTTTTTGTTATAAAAGCGGAGAGGTGGACTTCTCCGCTGACTCTTGTACGTTCGTATTGAGTCCGGACGGTTGCGCGCCCGTCTCATATCCGATGCACCGTACCGAATTCGGTTGGTCTGTCAATCTGAAATTCAATCAGATCGGGTTGTATTTTTATCATTTTCGTTTTGACGATATAGCGCTCGGCCGCGGGCTGTTGCGCGAGGGGAAACTCACCGCTACGCCGGAAAATTACCAGATCACGGTCTATGACGATCGTTTCACCACGCCCGACTGGATGAAGGGCGGCGTGATGTATCAGATCTTTCCCGACAGATTCTGCAAATCGGGGGACTGCGTCCTCAAAGAAGGCAAGGTCTTCCGTCAGGATTGGGGCGGGATCCCGCGTTATCAGCCGAACGAATACGGAAAAGTTCTGAATAACGACTTTTTCGGCGGCAATCTCAACGGGATCCGCGAAAAATTGGACTATCTGAGAGAATTGAACGTCACGGTCATCTATCTCAATCCCATTTTTGAGGCGTATTCCAACCACCGCTACGATACGGGCGATTATATGAAGATCGACTCGTTCCTCGGGACGGAAGAGGATTTTGACCGCCTCATCGCGGATGCGAAAGCGCGTGGGATCAAGATCGTGCTGGACGGCGTGTTCAATCATACGGGCGATAACAGCCGTTATTTCAACAAATACGGCACCTATGAAGGCGTGCTCGGGGCGCATCAGTCTCCGCTGTCGCCGTATTCCGACTGGTATCGGTTCTATCACTTCCCCGACAGCTATGAAAGTTGGTGGGGGATCGACACGCTTCCTGCGGTCAATGAAGGTTCGCCTTCCTATCAGGAGTTTATTTTCGGAGAGGACGGCGTGCTCAGGCATTGGTTGCGCCACGGGATCGGCGGTTATCGTCTGGACGTTGCCGACGAGCTTCCCGATTTCTTCCTGCAAAAACTGCGCAAAGCGGTCAAGGAAGAAGATCCCGACGCGGTGATCATCGGCGAAGTCTGGGAAGACGCGTCCAACAAGATCGCATACAGCCAGCGCAGGAAGTATCTTCAGGGATATGAGCTTGACAGCGTGATGAACTACCCGCTCAAAGACGCGATCATCAGTTATGTGACGTCTGCGAATACGACGCAGTTGCGGGAAACGATCTTTGCGCTGATCGATCATTATCCTAAGCAAGTTCTCGACTGTTTGATGAACATTCTCGGCACGCACGACACGCCGCGTATCGTGACCGTAATGGGCAGGAAGGTTTGTTCCGGAAAAGACGAAATGGCGGTTACGCGTCTGAGCACGGAAGAGAAACGCGCCGCGATCGAAAAAGTCAAAATGGCGGCTCTGTTGCAATTCACTTTGCCCGGCATTCCCTGTATTTATTACGGGGACGAGACGGGTATGGAAGGCTATATCGATCCGTTCTGCCGTCGCTGTTTCGACTGGAAAAATGTCGACGAAGACCTCGGCGCCTATTATCGTAAACTCGGCAACGTACGGGAAGGTGAATTTGCGGAGGCATTCCGTTCCGGAACGTATCGCGAAATCTTTGCGGATCAGTTCTGTCTGGTTTTTGAGCGACGTTCTGAAAACGGAAGCGTCTATGTCTATATCAATAATTCGACGAATGAATATACCGTTCGCTTCAAGGGGAGATACCGCGAATTGCTGAGCGGAAGGACATTCGACGAAAAACTGCATTTTGACGGTTTTTCCTATGGAATTATCGCGAAAATCAAATAGTATGCGTGACATAATATTATCAATACAGCGGAATTTTACCGCTGTATTTGTAATTTTTGCAGAATTTCAAGGTAAAAACATCGAGTTACGGCAAACGGCGCGATCATTTTGACGAGAATTTAACCCGAAACAATCCGTATAAAACAGACTTTGATTTAGGTTGATTTCGGTAAATATGACCGTTTTTTTGCTATGATTTGGCGATTTCAGCCGCGAATTTTAGAAAATTAAGAGCATTTCGGATGAATTTAGCTGAAATCACGGCGGAACGATCGCAATGCGTTGCGTCATCAAGCAGTTTTATCCGCGATGTCGGCTGTGCGAACTGAAAGCATTCAGATCGCTTTGCCCGACAATTGTGTTTTTCAGACGAAAAAGACGTCTCGCCAAGCGATCTGAGAGCGATTTTGGAATTGTCGTACGGGGAATCGTATGCCGAAAAAGAAAAAACGGCTGAGAAATCGCGCAGAAAACGTTTTCGGAACGCATGAAAAAAAAACGCAAACGAGCGATCGCGCCGTAATGATATTTTTTATAAGCGTTGAAAAATGTTTTTGACAAAATCGCTGACAACAACATTGCCAAACGTTTAAGAATGTCCGACGACACGATTACAAATTCGCGTACAAATGTCAAAAATGTGTTTTACGAGCTTATTTCCCTGCTTTTTTACCTTAACTATTCGTAAAAGCGGTGTTTTGCGAATAGTTATCTTAGTCCACTCTGCACAATTTAACGATCAAAAAACAGGGAAGAATGGCATAAATTTCTTTGATTTTCTCCGAAACGAGGGCAGTTTTTAATGATTATTTGCTGAAATATCCTGCTTCCCCCGTTTTTTTCTTTTGTTTTTTTGTCAATTTTTTCTCATTCCTCTTAGTTTTAATGCAATTTCTTCTCTCATTCGTTTATTTTTTGTCGTTTTTCAGCTCATTTCCCCTTTTTACTTTTGATTTTTTTGCGTTCTCACGACGGATCCCCTGTCTTCTTAAAATATTTTTGCGAAACTATTCGTAAAATTGACATTTCTCTCGCTTCGTGCTATAATGTCATGTATGGCAAAGAACGACAATTACTATGCGGAGCGCAATCTCCGCAATCTTGACAAGATCGATGAACTTCTCGCCGAACTTCCCCCGTTCTGCGAAGATTATCTGCGCGGCGTGGAACAGCGCACGAGTACGTTGACGCGCCTGAATTACGTCTACGATCTGCGCATCTTTTTCGATTTCCTGTCGCGCAAGAAATTGCGGGAAAAGCCCCTTCGCGAGATCACGTTGGAGGAATTGGAACAAGTCACGGATACCGATCTGGAGATCTTTTTAAGCTATCTTTCCAACTATCGCTTTCGCGGCCGCAGGCTGTCCTGCGATGAACGGGCCAAAGCGAGAAAGCTCTCCACCGTCCGCGCGATGTACAAATATTTCTTCAACAAGGGACTGATCGAAGTCAATCATTCCGCAAAGGTCGCCACGCCGAAATTGCACGAAAAAGAGATCATCCGTCTGGAAACGGATGAGGTCTCCTCTCTGCTCGACGTCGCCGAATTCGGGAGCGGGCTGTCGCGCCATGCGGGCGGGTATCACGACAAGACGAAGATCCGCGATTGCGCCATCCTTACCCTCTTTCTCGGCACAGGGATCCGTATTTCCGAGCTGGTCGGACTCAACGACGAGAGCATCGATTTCAGCAATAACTCCTTTGTCGTCACGCGAAAAGGCGGAAATAAGGCAATCCTCTATTTTTCGGAAGAAGTCGGAGACGCGTTGGCGGCATATCTCGCGCAAAAGGAAGAAGACCCGCGCGTACCGCCCGAAGAACACGCGTTGTTCCTCTCTCTGCAATATAAGAGGATCACCGTGCGCGCGGTGGAAAATCTCGTCAAAAAATATGCCAAGATCGTCACTCCGCTCAAAAAGATCACGCCTCACAAATTGCGCTCCACTTACGGCACGAGCCTCTATCGCGAGACGGGCGACATCTATATCGTCGCGGACGTGCTCGGGCATCGCGACGTCAATACGACGAGAAAGCATTACGCCGCGATCACGGAAGATCATCGCCGTGCCGTGGCAGGCAAAGTCCGCCTGCATAAAACGGACATTCCCGACGACGAGGAAGACTGAAATCTATGACGGAAAAACAAGAGATCATCTATATCATTCAGCCGCTCACGGGCGAGCATGACAGAGAACTTTTACAGGAAGCGATCGCGCTGATCGAGAGCGCCGGCGCGGGCTATGCCGGCTCGATCTCTCAGAACGTGCGCGAGATCAACCCCGCGACATATATCGGGGAAGGCAAACTCCGCGAATTGAAAGAGCGCTTGGAGGGCTTGGACGACGTGACCGTGCTCTTCAACGGCGAGCTCTCCCCTTCCCAGACGCTGAACATTTCCGCCGCGCTCGACCATCGGAAGGTCATCGACCGCACGACGCTCATCCTCGATATTTTTGCCCTGCGCGCGCAGAGCAGCGAAGGAAAGATACAGGTCGAACTTGCGCAACTCAAATATCTCTACCCGCGCCTGAAAGGCAAAGGCGAAGCGCTTTCGCGGCTCGGGGGCGGGATCGGAACGCGCGGTCCGGGCGAAACGCAACTGGAAACGGATCGCCGCCATATCCGCACGCGCATCCACGCTCTGGAAGAAAAGCTGCGCGAGACGGCGAAGCGGCGCGCCATGCAGACGGAGCGCCGTAAAAAAGAGCGCGTCCGTACGATCGCGCTGGTCGGATATACGAATACGGGAAAATCCACCCTCCTCAATGCGATGACGGGCGCGGACGTCTTCGTCAAAGACGCCCTCTTTGCGACGCTGGATCCGACGGCGCGCGCCTTCGAGATCGAAGGCGTTCCCTTCCTCATGGTCGATACCGTCGGTTTTTTGCAGAGCCTGCCTCATCAGCTCATCGAGGCATTTCATTCCACTTTGGAGAGCGCGCTCCATTGCGATCTCGCACTCATCGTCTGCGACGCCTCGGGCGAATATCGGACGCAGATGGAGACCACTCTTTCCACCCTTCGTTCGCTCGGCTTCGCCTCCCCCTATCTGCTCGTCATGAATAAGTGCGACGTCGCGCCCGATCGGGACGTTCTTCCCCGCGAAGCCGTGTGCATTTCCGCCAAAAACGGCACGGGACTCGATGTCCTGAAACGCCGCATCTTTGAGGCGCTTCGCGACGAATATCAACGGGCAGAGCTGTTCGTTCCCTATGACAGGCTGGCGGAATACGGAAAGATCCGGGCGCTCCTGACGGAACGTTCGGTCGAATACACCGACGACGGAGCGAAGATTTCGGTCATCATCCCCGCCGAATACGCCGAACAATTTCGCTCTTATCTTCCCAAATGAGTTTCCGGCATAAGAAGCGGCGCCCGCATTCAACGAATGCGGGCGCCGCTTCTTATGCGAACAGACAAACCGTTTTCGGACAACAACGTCGCGCGTTGGTGCGGCGATCGCGCAAAACGGAACCTGACGTTCCGAGCGCTCATTGTTTCAGCGTTTTTTCGTATTCTTCCGGATCGGTATAAACCTTGTCGATCTTGATCGCGGCGTAGTCGCGGATCTCGAGGCATTTTCCGCAGTTATCGCAGATCTTGGTCGGTTCGAGATCGCACATTTCGCATTCCATGCAGTCGTCGCATTCCTTGCTTTCGTCCAGAATACACATTTTTCGGCTCATAACCTTACCTCGCTCCGCTTGATTTTATGCTATTATAGTACGGCGCGGGACAAAAGACAAGCATTCCCCGCAAAAAAAGAAAAAAAGTTATATTTTTATATAAACATTTGTTTGCATATTTTGTCGAAATGTGTTATAATGTGTTTAGAGGTGAAATAATATGCTGGACAAACAGAAGCTCTACGAAGTTCTTGATTTCATCAATCAATTCGGAGAAGACAACGGCTTCCCCCCTACCGTACGCGACATTTGCCGAGAAGTCGGCATCAAATCGACGGCGACCGCATACAGCTACATCAATCGTCTCAACGAAATGGGGCTTTTGAGCAAAGCGGAAAAGAAAAAACGCGCCGTCGTTCTGAAAAGCGGCGATACGGTGAAGGTCCCCCTCATCGGTACGGTCACGGCAGGTCAGCCGATCTTTGCCGTGGAGAATTTTGACAGCTATTATACGCTTCCCGCGAGCGAATTCCGCGGCGACGATCTCTTTATGCTCCGCGTGCACGGCGAGAGCATGATCAACGCGGGCATTTACGACGGCGACAAGATCGTCGTGCGCAAACAGCAGAACGCGGAAAACGGAGACATCGTCGTGGCGATGTTCAACGAGGGCGCGGAAGACGGCGCGACGGTGAAGCGCTTTTTCCGCCGCGACGGGAAGATCATCCTCCACCCCGAAAACGACGCCATGAGCGATTTCGTCCTAGACGAAGTCGTCATCCTCGGGAAAGTCATCGGGCTTCTGCGCAGTTTCTGACCGCGTGTTCGGTCAGGCGGACGGCGTTTTCGCGGCGCGTTCTTTTTGCGAAGTGCGCTGATTATCCCCGAATGCTTCGGCTCGTATTTTATGAATATCGACATCTTATGAATCTGACATCGGAAAAGCCCGCGTTCTGCGGGCTTTTTTCCTGTTATTCATATCGCCGTCGGTCTTTTGCCGTTAACCGATGCCCACGCATTCAGACGAGACGCCTGTCTCGCCGAAAGAAGCGAACTGCGGACTACTCAGTCTTTCCCGCCCTCGTCCCCTCCGTCCGACTCAGACTGTCCGAATTTAGCGTTCTCCTCCTTCGCGGACGATAACATCTCTGTGCGGCAGGAAGCGCATTTTTCCACCGCGCAGGCGATCTCCGCGTTGATCGCCACGCGGATATATCCCCCGTCGGGATAATATAAGTACATTTTCGGCGTAAAAACGCGGCTCTTGCGGTGTGAAAAGACGATGCGGTCGAGTTCAGAATACGCGATCTCGCCTTCGCGGGCAGGAAGGACGGAGCGCAGGCGGATCTCCTCTTCGCCGACGTAAATTTCGCGCTTGCGGTATTTGACGGCAAGAATTCCTGCAGGGAGATAGACGACCAGCAACACCGCCGTGGAAATGCCGAACGCGGCGAGTTTTGCCGACGCGTCCCCTTCGTACGCAAGAGAGGAAAGCGCGGACAGCGCAAAGAACAAAACGCAGAGCAGGACGCAGAAAAAGCTGCGGCTTTTATCGGGATAATAACTCATATCGAACGCCTCAGAGGTTGCTCAGATAAAACACTTCTTCCCGAGTGAGCTTTCTCACCGCGCCGCGATCCAGCCCCGAAAGCGTAAGATCGCCGATGCGGATGCGTTTGAGAAAATCGACGTTCTTCCCGACGGCTTCGAACATCTTCCTGATCTCTCTGTTCTTTCCCTCGGTCAGCACGACGTGCATCTTCGTATAATCCTTGTTCGTCTCGACGACGGTCACCTTGCACTTTTTGGTGACGACGCCCTTTTCGATCTCAACGCCCGCGCGGATGCGGTTGAGTTGGACGGGCGTGATCGTGCCCTCCACGCGCACAAGGTAGGTCTTGGGGATCTCGCTTTTGGGAGACGTCAGGCGGAAGGCAAGCGCACCGTCGTTGGTGAGGATGAGCAGTCCCTCCGAATCGTAGTCCAGCCTGCCGACGGGAAAGACGCGCCCTGCCCCGTCGGGCAGGAGATCCATGACCGTCTTTCTCCCCTTGTCGTCGGATACCGTGCAAAGGCACCCTTTGGGTTTGTTCATGATATAGTATTCGTAATCGATCTTATGCGACAGGATCTTTCCGTCGACGATGACGCAGTCGGTCTCACCGACCTCGTCGCCGGGTTTTGCGCGTTTGCCGTTGACGGTCACTCTGCCCTCTTCGATCAGTTTGTCGCTCGCGCGGCGAGAAGCGATCCCCTGTTCCGCAAGAAATTTATTGATCCTCATGAAAGGAACTCCTCTTTTCGGTTTTCCCTTCCATCATATACAAATTCTGCGAAAAAATCAAGTTGTTTTCGAGATATATCTTCATTTGTCCCGCAAATTCCCCTTCAACGGCGGGAAGCGGCGAGATCTTCATCAATTCGACGCGCACGAGCTCCCGTTCGCGTTCGGTAAGCGGGTAACAGAACGTTTCCTTGGCGAATACGCCGTCCAGCGCCGCGCCTCCTTCGCAGAGGCAGACCATCGAATAATCGCGATAGGCGGCGTCGAGCAGTTCCGTCGACCGTTCATACATCTGCGGGCTGTTCAGTACGGCGCACACGAGCTGCATCCCGTCTCGCTCCGCCGCGGCGACGAGACATCGCCCCGCATCCAGCGTGAACCCAGTCTTTACGCCGTTTGCGCCCGCATATTCGCGCAGCATTTTGTTTTTGTTCGCCCAATTCCTCGGCTCGTAATAACGACAGGAGACGATATTACGAAAAGTCGGATTTTCCATCGCGTAGGCAGAGATGATCGCCAGATCGCGCGCGGTCGTGTAGTGTCGTTTGTCTGGCAGCCCGTGCGGATTGACGAAATGGCTGTGTTCCGCGCCCAGCGCCGCCGCTTTTTCGTTCATCGCCTGCGCAAAATCGGGGATACTGCCGCTGTGATACAGCGCGAGCGCTTCCGCGCAATCATTTCCCGAGCGAAGCATCAGCCCGTAAAGCAGTTCCTCGACGGTATATTCCTCCCCCGCTTTGAGATATGCGCTCGAACCTTCCACCCCTTCCGCGGCTTTCGGGACGACGACGATATCGCCGACGTCGCAATCGTCGATGATAAGAATGGCGGTGAGCACCTTCGTCGTGCTCGCCATGGGCAGAAAGGTGTCCGCGTTGCGCGCGGAGAGAAAACGGCGGGAAGAGACTTCCAGCACGCATTCCGCCATGCTGACGGTCGCGGCGGAGGCGCATACCGTCGGGATACAGGAAAACAGACCCGCCGCAAGCGCGGCGAGCCATGCCATACGGCGCCATTTACGCATTGTTTCCCCCCGAAGTGAAGCGCGTGATCAGTTCGCTCGTCTTTTCCATTAACCCTTCGAGCGGATCGTCGCTGACTTTGACGAGGCGGCAGCACGTCCCGTCGTCGATGAGAAATCCCGTCGGTCGTATATTGACGACGGTCCCCGACGCGCCCGCAAAAGGGAAACATTCATCCGCTTTGATCGCTTTGACTTCGCCGTATTCTCCCCCGCCCGAAAGATACCCCATCGTCACTTTCGTGAAGGGTATGATCTGCGCCCCGCTCGCCGTGAAAATGGGCTTTCCGATGACCGTATCCACATCCACTAACGAATTCATGCGCTGTGCCGTTTTTTCCATAATGCCTTCGATTTTCTTTTTCTGATCCAATTGAGTAATGCCTCCAATATTTTCTTGCTCATCGCGACCGCAAGGACAAGTCCGTTGAACACCAGAACGGCGCGGAGCGTAATTTTCAACGTTCGTCCTTCCGACAGCAAAGTGCTGTTTTTCAAAGAAAGAAAGGGATGCGCCGTCTGCAAGACGGAATAGATCTGCGCGGCGAGCGATTGTACCAGCGCCGCGAACAAGATCCCCCTTCCTCCGCCGTCCGTTCCCACTTCGACGATCTGATGATAGCGGTATACCTGGAATCCCTTTGTGATCTCAAAGCGTTTTCGCGTATCCGACATCTCGGAATACGGTAGCAGAACGGCTTTTTTTACGGAAAGATGAAAAGCGATCCCGTCCCGCCGGATCTTGAGGTATCCGCCGAAGAGTTTGATCCTCGAATACAGCCCGAGGGCGAACCAGCATTTGTTCTGTTCCGCGTCCGCATAGACGTCCGCATGGACGTAGACGGGGAAAATCAGTCCCGCGACGGAAAACAGGAGAAGATAAACAAAAAGTTCGCCCATATCCGTAATATGAGCGAACTGAAAAAAATTATCCGTATTCTGTCAGGCTGAGTTGAGTATGATACAGAAAACGCATCACGCCTCTCAATGCCCGCTTTTATCTCCACATTCTGAGCCCACCGACAAGAGCGCCGAACAAGGTCAAAAGCACGGCAGCCGCCACCAGAAGCACAAACAAAAATACCACAGCGATGATCGCGCCGGAACTGCATGACTGCGCTCTGGCCGGATACTTGTCTTTCCATATCAGATAGAGAATCAATCCGATGATCGGAAACAAAAAGCACAGGATCGTCCATCCGGGTATATTTTTGTATTCCGCGGCTTTGTCGGGCGCAGTTTCCGCGCTCACGGCATTCCCGCAGTCGGAGCAAATAACGCTGCCTTCCGCTAATTCTTTTCCGCATTTCGGGCAATAACTCATTGCTTATACTCTCCTTTGTGAAGCGAATGTCTCCACAGGCATTTCATTGAAATAAGCGTCATGCCATCGATATCGCCGAAGCGAACAGCATAGCCGTTTGATACGCGTCTCTGATGATACCGATAATAAAAACCAGATATAGCGCAATGAGAATGACCTGCATGACCAACCCGATCCATGCCCCGATCCCTACTGATTTTGCGGATTTCGGGAGCGCGGTCTTCCAAATGAGCAATAAAATCAACCCGATGACCGGAAAAAACAGACCTAATAATATCAGAACGGGTGAACCGCTATCCTTTTCGGCACGGTTCGACGGGACGTTGTTTTGAGTCAATGCACCGCAATTGGGACACAGATATGCCCCGTCTGTCAGTTCTTTTCCGCAATGTGAGCAATACATCTCATCTCTCCTTGTTTGTCGTCAATAAAATCACGGATAACAAACGTCAGTTTTCAAAAAAGCCGACAGGTCATGACCTGCCCCGCAAAACAATCACAGGACCGAGAAGAGCGCAGGCACAAACACCGTCCCGCCCTGGGTGCCGATCGAGATGATGATGACGAAAATGATGACGAAAATGATGACGAAAATGATGACGTAAACAATAACGAAGATCAGCGCGCCGATCCCTGCCGCTTTTGCCGATTTCGGACGCTCATCTCTCCAGATAAGAAACAGGATCAACCCGACGATCGGGAAAAAGAATCCCAGAACGCCCCATCCTGCCGAGCCGCTGTCGTTGACGGTCTTCTTCTGCGCTTCCGCATTGGATGTCAGTACCCCGCAATGAGGACAGACATACGCCTTCTCGTCGATTTCTTTTCCGCAATTTCTGCAAAACATCGTTGACTCCTCTCTGTTTTTTTGATCGTCAGGCGGCGATCAGCGCGGGAAGCAAAGCGATCGTTCCGTATCCCGAACTCATTGCCGCGATGACAACAATAATAATTTCAATCACGATCAAGACCGCATAGAGAATGACGAAGATCAGCGCCCCGATCCCTGCCGCTTTTGCCGATTTCGGACGCTCATCTCTCCAGATAAGAAACAGGATCAACCCGACGATCGGGAA
>CALVLH010000013.1 GCA_944336975.1 uncultured Clostridia bacterium | reverse complement strand
GATCTTGAGGCTCTCCGCTTTGAGCGCGCCCGCGATTGCGGACGCCGCCGTATCGGCGTTGACGTTGTAAATGCCGCCCACGTCGTCGCACCCGACCGTAGAAATGACGGGAAGATACCCCGCGTCCAGGCAATCCGTGATGACGTCGGTGTTCACCTTGACGATCTTTCCGACAAAGCCGAGCTCTTCGCTCTCCTTTTCGCAGATGAGCATATTCCCGTCGATGCCGCACAGCCCGATCGCCTTCGCGCCCAGCCCGCCGAGCATATGGACGAGCGATTTGTTCACCTTGCCCGCCAGCACCATGCGCACGACTTCCGCCGTCTCTTCGTCCGTATAGCGAAGTCCGTTGACGAAACGGGAAGCGATCCCCATGCGCGAAAGCGTCTGGGAGATCTCCGGCCCGCCGCCGTGGACGAGCACCACCTTGATCCCGACGAACTGAAGGAGCGTGAGATCGCGCATGACCGACTGTTTGAGTTCGTCGCTCTGCATCGCGTTCCCGCCGTATTTGATGACGAGGATCTTATTCTGATATTTCTCGATGTAAGGCATCGCTTCCAGGAGAAATTCTGCTTGTTCTTTTCTTCCGATCATCAGGTTCTGTAATCTCCGTTGATTTTTACGTAATCATAAGTGAGGTCGCACCCCCACGCCGTCGCACGGAAGTTGCCACCGTTCAGATCGACGTCGATGACGATCTCCTCCTCGGAAAGTACTCTCTTGGCGAAGTCCTCCGAGAATTCCAGCCCGCTCCCGTCCTTGCACACGGGAAGCGTTCCCGCCGCCGAACGGAACACGACGTCCACTTTTTCGACATCCAGCTTTGCGCCCGAATATCCGATCGCGCAGAGAACTCTGCCCCAGTTCGCGTCCGAGCCGAACATCGCGGCTTTCAGAAGGGGCGAATTGATGACGGATTTGGCGACGAGACGCGCGTTTTTCAGGGAGGACGCCCCCGAAACGCGGCATTCGATGAGTTTGGTCGCGCCTTCGCCGTCGCGGGCGATCTTGCGGCACATCGCCGTCGTCACCGCGTTGAGCGCGCGGCAGAACGCGCGGTAATCGGCGTTCGCCTCGGTGATCTCCGCATTTCCCGCCAGCCCGCTCGCCATCACGCAGAGCGTGTCGTTGGTGGAGGTATCCCTGTCCACGCTGACCATGTTCAGAGACTTTTTCACGTCCGCCGAGAGCGCCTTCTGCAACATGGCGGGCGAAATCGCGACGTCCGTCGTCACGAACATGAGCATGGTCGCCATATTGGGGCAGATCATTCCGACGCCCTTGCAGATCGCGCCGATCCTGCATTCCTTGCCGCCCGCCGTGAACGAAAACGCGATCTCCTTCGCGACGGTATCCGTCGTCATGATCGCCTCCGCCGCCGCGGTGCTGTGATCTCCCAGCCCCTCGCACAGGGCGGGCATTCCCGCAATAATGGGATCGAGGGAAAGTTTCTGTCCGATGACGCCCGTCGAAGCGACCACCACGTCACCCGCGTTGATTCCCGTATATTCGCGCACCAGCTCGCACATCTTCTCGGCGATCTCCACCCCGTCCGCGTTGCAGGTGTTCGCGTTGCCGCTGTTGCAGATGACCGCCTGCGCGTATCCGTCCGCGACGTTCTGTTTGGTCACGAGGATGGGCGCGCCCTTGACGAGGTTGGTGGTATAGACGCACGCCGTCGCGCATTTCACGTCGGCGACGATGAGCGCGAGGTCTTTTTTCGTTTTATTCTTGCGGATACCGCAGTGAACGCCGTTCGCGCGGAATCCCTTCGGGGCGCAAACGCCGCCCGCGATCTGTGTCAACATTCTTCCATACTCCTGTTTACACTATCTTTACTATTATACTACAAAGAAACGCCCTCGTCAAGTCCCAGAGCGATATTCATGTTCTGAATTGCCGCGCCGGACGCGCCTTTCCCGAGATTGTCGAAGCTGGAACAGAGCAGAATGCGCTCGTCGTTGCCGCCGACGAAGATCTCCATGCGGTTGGTATCGCGCAGGGCGTTCGCGGAGAGAAATCCCCCTTCCGATTCCTGCGTAACCGAAATGAACTTCTGTCCCGCATAATAATCAGCAAAAAATTCCGCAAGCTCTTTGACCGTCATGCGCCGCGAAAGCAGATCGGCAAACAGCGGCACGGTCACGCACATCCCGCAATCGAAGTCGGCGACGATCGGGCAGAACACGGGCGTTCTCGCAAGCGAACAGATCTTCTGCATTTCGGGCAGGTGCTTATGCGCCTGCGTGAGCCCGTACTGGCGCGGGCTGTCCAGAAGGACGTCGCGCTCCGCGTTCTCGTACTGCGCGATCATCTTGTTTCCCCCGCCCGTATATCCCGTGACCGAATGGCACACGAAGGGATAGTCGGGAGAGACCAGCCCCCAACGCACGAGCGGATAGACGAGCGAGATGAACCCGCTCGCATGGCACCCGGGATTGGCGATGCGGTTGCCGAAGGCGACCGCATGGCGGAATTCGTCCGAAAGCTCGGGGAATCCGTACGCCCAACCCTCCTGCGTCCTGTGCGCGGTGGAAGCGTCGATGATCTTCACCGCGGGATTTTCGACCAGCGTCACCGCCTCCCGCGCCGCGTCGTCGGGCAGGCACAGGAACACGACGTCGGCGTTGTTGATCGCGTCTTTGCGCGCCGCGACGTCTTTTCGTAAATTTTCGGAAAGCGAGACGATCTGAACATCGTCCCGCTTTCCCAACCTTTCATAGATACGGAGACCGGTCGTCCCCGCCTTTCCGTCAATAAATACTTTGACCATTATTTCAGCTTGTGCTGTTCGAGCATCGCCTTCACCTTGATGGGAAGACCGAACAGGTTGATGAAGCCCTCCGAATCCTTCTGGCTGTAAGCGCCGCCGTCGTCGTCGAACGTCGCGATATTCTCGCTGTAAAGCGAATAGGGAGACGTGATGCCCGCGTTGGTGACGTTGCCCTTGTAGATGCGGAGCTTGACGTCGCCCGTGACCGTCTCCTGCGTCTTGGAGACGAACGCGGAAAGCGCCTCGCGCAGGGGCGTGAACCACTGACCGTCGTACACCATCTCGCCGAACTTGACCGCGACGAGCTGCTTATAGTGCTGCGTCGCCTTATCGAGACAGATCATTTCCAGCATCTGGTGCGCCGCATACAGGATGGTGCCGCCGGGCGTTTCGTACACGCCGCGGGACTTCATGCCCACGAGGCGGTTTTCCACCATGTCGCAAAGCCCGACGCCGTTCGCGCCGCCGATCTTGTTGAGCGTTTCCACGATCTCGACCGCACCCATCTTCTTGCCGTCGATCGCCGTCGGCACGCCCTTTTCAAAGTGGATGGTGAGGTAGGTGGGCTTGTCGGGCGCCTTCATCGGGGAAACGCCCAGTTCGAGGAAGCCCTCTTTTTCATACTGCGGCTCGTTTGCGGGATCTTCCAGATCCAAACCTTCGTGAGAAAGGTGCCACAGGTTCTTGTCCTTGGAATAGTTGGTCTCGCGGCTGATTTTGAGCGGGATGTTGTGCGCTTCCGCGTACTCGATCTCCTCTTCGCGGCTCTTGATGGACCAGATCCGCCAGGGCGCGATGATCTTCATCTCGGGCGCGAACGCCTTGATGGTCAGTTCGAAACGCACCTGATCGTTGCCCTTGCCCGTGCAGCCGTGGCAGATCGCGTCCGCCCCTTCCTTCTTCGCGATGTCCACGATCGCCTTGGCGATAACGGGACGCGCGAACGAGGTGCCGAGCAGATACTGGTCTTCATATTTTGCACCCGCCTGCATGGTCGGGAAAATGTAATCTTCCACGAATTCCTTTTTGAGGTCGAGCACATACAGCTTGGATGCGCCCGTCTTGATCGCCTTCTCTTCCAGCCCGTCCAGTTCGGTGCCCTGCCCGACGTCGCCCGATACCGCGATCACTTCGCAGTTGTCGTAATTCTCTTTGAGCCAGGGAATGATGATGGAGGTATCCAGCCCTCCCGAATATGCCAATACTACTTTTTTGATCTTCTTTTCCATAACGGTAAACCTTCCTTTCAAAGTACATCGCAGATTATACACTCGCCCGTTTTATAAGTCAAGCGTTTCCGCATACCTTTGCAAAAAAAATTTATAAATTTTGCATATTTATTTTTAATAATGAATTTTATGCAATATATGTGTATTTTTTATGAATATTTGCATATAAAAACGGGAGGCAAGCCTCCCGTTCAATCCTGAGATTGCATGGCGCGGTCGATGAGCGGATAAAAGGGACGGATGTCGTCCTCCGTGAACTGCACCTCGTGATATTTGGAAAAGAGAACGCGGCGGTAAAAGATGAATTTATCGCGTGAATCCTGCGTTTCGAAGACGCCGACGAATTTGTTTTTATACACTCTCACGCTCACGCAACCGCTTTCCGCGTCGTAAGAATACGTCTTGCGCGGCGTTTTGAGATAGATCATCCTGTCGGTGCATTGCACTTCGACGACCGTCCCCATCGCCACGTTCATGGTATAAAAGCCGTACGCGACGAAAAACAGGAGCGCGACGGCGACGGAAATGCAGATCCAAAGCGCTTTGTCTTCGAGATTGACCGCCAGAGAGAGGCTGATCATCAGAGCGGGGACCGCGATCACGCAAAAGGCGACGAACAGCGATCTCATGATCTTGACATAGCGCGCGACGCCCGTTTTCATGCGTTTTTCTCCTTTGCGGTGAACCCGTAAGAACCGAGCGCTTCGCCCGTCGAGACATACTTCCCGTTCACATACGCGGCGAGAAGCCCTTCGGGAAGAGACAACCTGCCCTTTTCGTCCACATATTTTTCGTCGGCGATCACGTTGACGATCTCCCCGAAAAACACGGCGTGCGTACCGAGATCCACCCGCTTCACCACCTTACATTCGAGGGATACGGGGCATTCGGCGATATACGGGCAGGAAACGGCGACGCCCTTCCCCTTGGTCAGCCCGCAAAGCGCGAATTTATCCGCATTCTTGCCCGAGACCACGCCGCAGCGGTCGGTCGCGCGGACGAGATCTTTCGTCACGAGATTGACGGTGAACTCCTTGCATTCTTCCACGATCGCGAACGAATGGCGGGAATAGCGGATGGAAATGCTCACCGTCGGCGGTTCGGAATTGATCGTTCCCACCCAGGCGAGCGTGATGATGTTGGACTGCTCCTGCGTCCCGCACGATACCATCACTGCGGGAACGGGTGCAAGACAGGTGCAAGCGGCTGCGTTCTTCTTCATGTTCGTTCTCCTTAATCCTCCGTTTCCATGCTAAATTGTGCGATCGCCTCCCCGTCATGACGCGCTTCCGCGAGATATACGCCGTTTCCGCAGTCTTTTCTCACGAAAACGATCTCCTCGCCTTCCTTTGCCTGGCGGATATAAGTGATCGCAAAGCGCCTGACGCGCCGCTCCGAAAGTTCCCGCATGGTGAAGCAATCGGAAAAGAAATCGGCATAACGGGCGTTGTTCGCATGGAGATAGTGATCGCAATGGCTCCCGCATATCTTCATGCGGTAGACCTCTTCCCCGTCCTCTCCGATCTTCGGGAGCCGCCACGAGGATACGGCAATGCTCTTTTCGGGATTATAGCAATTCTGCTCGTGCTCAGGCAGGGCGTCCTCAGAACGGAGCGTTCCCGAAGCGAAATCGAACAGACACCAGCGCGAGGCAAGCGCACAGAGCTTGTTCCCATCGCGATCCGTCACGAGGTAATCTCTCTCGAAGAAGGCGTGACGGGGCGGACAAGGCCACGTCGCGACCGTGATCGCTTCGCCCAGGCGGACGGGCGCGTAAAATTCGCACTGCGTTCCCACCACGAGAAAACCGAGCCCGCGCGGTTTGAGCGCTTCGTATCCGAAGCCGAGCTCGTCCGCGCTCGAACACGCCGCCTCCTGCACAAAGGAGAGCAACGCGGAAAGTTTGACGTCGTCTTTGAAATCGGCGTCCGAATAGCGGACTTCAAACGTCCGAAAATGCCTGTAATCGCTCATATGGCAATTATATCACCCCGAGCGAAGGAAGTCAACCGTTCGCGGCGGATGAAAGATAGGCAAGTATGCCCTCGGCGAGCGTTTCTGCGACGCGCGCGCGATATTGGGCGGTGACGAGGAGCGCCTCGTCCTGCGCGTTGGACAAAAAACCGCATTCGGCGATGACGGAAGGATATTCGCTGCAATTGAGGATGTAATAGTCGCCGGCGAGCGGCTGACACTTCCTCGCGCATTCGGGCATGGCGTTGAAGGCGTTCTGTATGAGACAGGCGAGTGCGTACGACTGCTCGGAATCGGCGCGATAAAAGACCTGCGCGCCGCGGCGGGAAGAAAGCGGAAAAAAGTTCTGATGTACGGATACGACGAGCGCGGGCGAAGCGTTCTCGATGATCTCTTTGCGCTTTTTCATGTCGCGCATCTTGTATCCCGAGACCGCCGCGCCGTACAGCCCCGATTGCGTGAGCCGCGTCTGCACGACGTACAGCCCCGCCTCTTCCAGCCGCTTTTGCAACAGGCGGGAGATGTCCAGGTTGACGTCGCTCTCTTTTGCCCCCGTATTCACGCCCGTCACGCCGCCGTCCACGCCGCCGTGTCCCGCGTCAATGACGACGGTGATGCGCTGCGCGGACGAAGCTGTTACCGAAAGCGCGAAGAAACAGATGCCGAAAGTCACGATCACCGCGAGCGCAAGACAGGCAAATCCGAGCGCGGCGCGATGTTTGAAGAGAAAATCCATATTCTATGGTATGAGAAAGCGGGCGCAAATATCCGTGCGCCCGCCTGCCGTTTTTTCTTTGTCGCGTATTTTACGATCTGTTCCTGATATATTCGTCGATCGCCTTCGCCGCCGTCTTACCCGCGCCCATCGCGAGGATGACCGTCGCCGCGCCCGTGACCGCGTCACCGCCCGCATAGACGCCTTCGAGCGAGGTCTTGCCCGTCTCGTCCGCGACGATCTCCCCGCGGCGCTGCGTTTCCAGCCCGGGCGTCGTCGCTTTGAGGAGCGGATTGGGAGAAGTGCCGAGCGACATGATCACGCAATCCACGTCCATCGTGAACTCGCTGCCCGGCTTTTCCACGGGGCGGCGGCGTCCGCTCGCGTCCGGCTCGCCCAGCTCCATCTCGATGCACTTCATGCCGACCACGTTGTCCTGCTCGTCCGCGAGAATCTCCACGGGATTGGTCAGAAGGCGGAAGATGATCTGCTCTTCCTTCGCGTGCTCCACTTCCTCGCGCCGCGCGGGAAGTTCCGCTTCCGAACGGCGGTAAACGATGTAGACGTTTTCCGCGCCCATGCGCTTTGCGCAACGCGCCGCGTCCATCGCGACGTTTCCGCCGCCCACGACCGCGACGTTCTTCGCGTGCATGATGGGCGTCGCGCTCCCCTCTTTATACGCTTTCATGAGGTTGGTGCGGGTGAGATATTCGTTCGCCGAATATACCCCTTTCGCATTCTCCCCGGGAATGCCCATGAACTTGGGAAGACCCGCGCCCGAACCGATGAATATCGCCTCGAAGCCGTATTCCTCTTTGAGTTCTTCGACGGAAAGCACTCTGCCGATGACCATGTTCGTCTCGATCTTCACGCCGAGAGCCTGCAGATTTTCCACCTCTTTGCGCACGATCGCCTTGGGGAGACGGAATTCGGGGATTCCGTAGACGAGCACGCCGCCCGCGAGGTGAAGCGCCTCGAACACGGTGACGTCGTAACCCAGCTTCGCGAGATCGCCCGCGCAGGTCAGCCCCGCGGGGCCGGATCCGACGATCGCGACCTTATGCCCGTTGCTCTCGGGACGGACGGGTTTCTGCGCGCAGTTTGCGTTGTGATAGTCCGCTACGAAGCGTTCCAGCCGACCGATGGCGACGGGTTCGCCCTTGATCCCGCGCGTGCATCTGCCTTCGCACTGCGTTTCCTGCGGGCAGACGCGTCCGCAGACCGCGGGAAGGGAGGAAGAACGCGCGATCACCTGATAGGCGTCCTCGAACCTTCCTTCCGCCACGCACGCGATGAATTCGGGGATGTGGATATTGACGGGACAGCCCGCTACGCACGGCTGATTTTTGCAGTTCAGACAGCGCTTCGCCTCGTCGATCGCCGTCTCCGCCGTATAACCCGTCGCGACTTCGTCGAAATTCTTGTTTCTGACGAGCGGATCCTGCGACGGCATGGGATTTTTCTTGGGATTCATGTTGAATTTCGGCATCTTATTTTACCTCCTGGCGGAAGAGGTTGCAGTGTTTTTCCCGAGCCTCTTTCTCAAATTCGGAATAGGTGCGCGAGCGCTTCATCGCCTCGTCGAAGTCGATGAGGTGCGCGTCGAATTCGGGGCCGTCCACACAGGCGAACTTGGTCTCTCCGCCCACGGTCAGGCGGCATCCGCCGCACATCCCCGTTCCGTCGATCATGACGGGGTTCATGCTCGCGATCGTCTTTACGCCGTAAGGCTTGGTCGCCAGCGCGACGAATTTCATCATGATGAGCGGCCCGATCGTGATGACCTCGTCGAAGCGCTCCCCCGCTTCCAGCAGGCGGTTGAGCGGCACGCAGACGTTGCCGTGCTCGCCGTAACTGCCGTCGTCCGTCATCATGAAGAAGCGGTCGGAATATTCCCTGAATTCCTCTTCGAGGATGACGAGGTCTTTGTTGCGAAAACCGACGATGCTCGTCACTTCGCAGCCGAGCTCGTGCAGACGGCGCGCGACGGGAAGCGCGATCGCACAGCCGACGCCGCCGCCCACGACGGCGACCTTTCTGAGTCCCTCGACGTGCGTGGGTCTTCCGAGCGGCCCGACGAAATCCTGAATGAATTCGCCTTCTTTTTTCTCGTTGAGTTTCTGCGTGGTCGCGCCGACGATCTGAAAAATGATCGTGACGGCGCCCGTATTCGCGTCGCACCCCGCGACGGTCAGGGGAATGCGTTCCCCTTCCTCGTCCACGCGCAATATGATAAACTGTCCCGCTTTCGCCTTCCTTGCGACAAAAGGCGCTTCGATGTCCATCAGCGTGACGGTAGGATTGAGTTCTTTCCTTTTCAGTATGCGATACATTTGCAACCTCCCGCGGATCCACGTCGGGAATCCCGTATAAGCGTTATTATACAACGGAGAATATATTTTGTCAAATTCCGACGTTTTACTTTGTGAAATATTTTCTGCAAAGAGATCATTTTTTTAAGTAATAATTTTTTATGACAAACGGCGCGTATCGTTTGACCTGCTCTCTTCTTTCTGCTATAATAGTTAAAAATCTTAATTGGAGAGTTTAACATGGCGAAAGTAAAGATCGTCACCGACTCGAACAGCGGCATCACGCAGTCGGAAGCGGAGAAACTGGGAATCTCCGTCCTCCCGATGCCCTTTCTGATCGACGGTGAAGAGTACTTCGAAGACATCAACCTGACGCAGACGGAATTTTACGCGCACCTCAAGGGCGACGCTTCCGTCTCCACGTCGCAGCCCGCGATCGGGAACGTGACCGAACTGTGGGAAGGATTGCTCGCAGACGGCTCGGAAGTCGTGCACATCCCGATGTCGAGCGGGCTTTCCATGTCCTGCCAATCGGCGATCGCGCAGGCGAAGGAATACGGCGGGCGCGTGCAGGTCGTGGATAACCTGCGCATTTCCGTCACGCAGAAACAGAGCGTCATCGACGCGATCAAGCTCGCAAACGAGGGAAAGAGCGCGGCGGAGATCAAAGCGATCCTCGAAAAAATGGGGCGCGACAGCAGCATCTATATCAGCCTCGACACGCTCAAATATCTCAAAAAGGGCGGCAGACTCACCCCTGCGGCGGCGCTCATCGGCACGCTGCTCAAACTTCGCCCCGTTTTGCAGATCCAGGGCGATAAGCTGGATAAATTCAATTCCACCGTCAAATCGGTGAAAAAGGCACGGGAAGTCATGATCGACGCGCTCCGCAACGATCTCGCCACGCGCTTTGCCGAATACCGCAAAAACGGAGAGATGACCATCTCCGTCGCGCATACGGACAGCTTCGAGGAAGCGCAGAGCTTTGCGGAAGAACTCAAAGCCGCGTTCCCCGACGTTCCCCTCACCTTCATCGATCCCCTTTCTCTGAGCGTCGCCTGCCATATCGGCCCCGGCTCGCTCGCCTGCACCTGCACGCGCGTCCTCAAATAACGCGCACAGACAATCGCCGATCTTCGGAAATGTCCCCGCGTGTTCGGGGCAGACGATAACGCCGCCCGCCTGTTTGTTCAGGCGGGCGGCGTTTGCTTTTCTATTGTTTTTCGCGTCCGATCGTTCCGAGTCTCGGAAAAATCGCACGGGGCGGCGCGAGGACGACAAGCGCGCTTCGCGTTCCCCTCTTTCTGACCGCGGGCGGCGATCCCCCTTTTGCGGGAGACTTTCGCTTTCGGTCATCGCATACGATCACTCTTCCAACAGTTTGAGCAGGCGGGGAAGATCCGCCGCCGTGACGATGTTGACGATCCTGTCGCCCGCCCTTCCCGTCTCCGTGACGATGACGGCGAGCAACTTCTTGTTGTCCTCGAACGCTTCCAGCGCTTCGTGCACGGTGTCGTCCCGCCCCAATACCTTATAATAATTGAGCATATCTTCGTCGTGCAGGACGGAACGGCAGGAGCGGGCAAGAAATTCGTCCATATCCTCCTTGCGCAGGAGAGCGTTGCCCAGCTCGCGGACGAGACGGCGGTTGTTGATCATGCCCACCATGCGCTCCCCGCTGTATACGGGAAGATTGGAATAGCCGCTCTGCGCGATGCGGATGAGCGCGTCGCCGATGGACGATTCCCACGGAATGCCGATCACGCCCTTTTCTTTGAGCTTATTCAGCTTCGGCGGCATGGTCAGCAGGGCGGCGATATGCGAAAGCTCGTCGGTCACTTCATCGCAGGGCTGCGCGATGACTCGCTCTGCCGTGCTGTTGTGCACGATGGCGTTGCGGAGCTTGGCAAACGTCATCAGATCGCCCTCGTAGCGGCGGACGACCGGATGAAACTCCGCGCAACGGCGCACGAGATCGGAGAACTGCAAATTGCCCTGCCCGCGATAAATGGCTCGCAGACGGGCGTCGATCAGGTTGTAGTCGGAAATAAATTGCAGGGCGTTGTTGCGCGCTCCCGTCGACGTTCCTTCCCCGATCTCGTCCGCGACGTTTTCGTCGGGCAAAAAAGAGCCCTGCTCTTCCTCCCGCAAAGACGCGCGCGCCTCCTCTTCTGCGGGACGTTTTTTGTGCGGCGCGTCCTGTGCGGAGCGTTTTTTCTGAGATCCTTTGTTTCCGGTTTGGCGATCGTATCGCTTGTCGTTCTGATTCATGACAACAGTATAACACAGACTTATTCTGTTTTCAAGCCCTAAAATCCGCTTTTTCCTTTTCGGACAAAGCCGCGTTGGCGCGTTTCCACCAAATGATATTCCTGCTCCCGTTCAAAATCGAAACTGCACGGATTGTCTGCGGAGGCGAAACACAGTTTGCCCGTCACGTCCGCCGCCTGCGCGTATCCGTATGCGCACATGCACACGGGCACGCCGTACAGGAACGCGCCCGCGCGGATGAGCGTCTGTTCGAGCGTCTCGTTGAGCTGTTCGAACAGGCAGACCGCCAGCTCCGCGCCGCACAGGCTGACCGTCTGCAGGACCTGCGGAAAATACAGATCTTCCGCGACGATCACGCCCAATTTTCCCGCCTTGGTATCGTAAACGCGGATGCCCGCGCCGCATCGGTATTCCCCGCCGTCGATGCGGTTGACCATATCGGAAACCCCGAGGATCTTGCCCCGTTCCGCGACGACGGCGGATTTTCGGCGGATGCCGCGCGCGTCGGTATAACACCCGCAGACGACCACGTTCTGTCCCACGCGGGAAAGGATCGCCGCGTCCGCAAACAACGCCGTTTCCCCGCGCAGTTCCCGCTCGTAACTCACTTCCCCCATCGCGTGAAAGGAAAAGCAGACGACGTCCGCCGTCGGATCCATGTACTTTTCGCCGTATTCGTTGAGATCGCCGTCCGTCACAAAACAAATCCGCATAATGTCCCCTTCCTCATAGTATCGCGGCGGAGAAAATTTTGTGAATCGGGCGCAAAGATCGCTCGCCCCGCGCCGCGGGGCGAGAAACAACGGACAAGATCCGCCGTGCGCGTCGGCGGAAAAAATACGGCAAACAAAAAGGAACGAGCCGATCTTCGCAAATAAAAGACGGGCGAAAACCCGCAAAGAGAGGCGCGGGCGGAAACAGGCGGCGCGGGCGGGGAATTTTCCCCGCCCGCGCCGCATAAAAGGCGTCCGCCCGTTCTGAAACGATCGCACGAACGCAAAACGCCCGTTCGGGCACCGCCTCGACGGAAAATCCGACGTCCGAACGCGCCCGATCCGTCTTCCGCTTATTTGTTTTCCGCAAACATTCGGATAAACTCGCACACTCTCCCGCTCTGCTTCCCGGGCAACCCCTCGAAGCGGACGGAAACGACGGTATACTCCTTTCCGTTCGCCGTTTTTTTACGGGCGCAACGGCGGATGAGTTCGTCCGAAAGTTCGAATTCCCTGCGGTAAGACTCTTCGCCGAGCGTATAGAGCAGATATTCGGAAAGCACGACCTCGTCGCCTGCCGTGATCTTCAACGTCTTGCCGTTATCCTTGCGGCGCAGTTCCACGCTGAGGATGTTCTTTCTCTTCGGATCCACCGCCATATCATAGCGGAAATATCCGCCCCGTTTCGCATAGCGATACGTCCCGTCGTCCGTCACGCCGACGGTGGAATTTTCCTCCATCGCGTGCAGAGCGTCGTTCTCATACTGACCGTATCCCGGCTGGACGACGTCGACCGACTCCCGCTCTTCCCCCTCTTCCGTCCGGCGGTCGCCTTCGCATAAATACCAGTAGATCGCATAACGCTCGCGGTATCTGAGATAATGTAGACCGAAAACGGGCTCGATGTCCCCGCCCGTGAGACGGAACGTATCTCCTTCGCGCACGAAGCAGGAATCGGGATCGCGGCGCACGGCGGAAAGGTCATTGAAATAAATGCGTTCCGTGGGCGCAACTTTTTTCTCGGGAATGGTCACGATCACGCCCGTCGTCGCCGTGGTCATATTTTCCGTGCCGAGATCGGCGCTCAGCACCGCCGCGCCGTAGCGGAACGCGCATGCTTCATGGTTGTCGGGCAGACAGGAAAGCGTGACCGAGCAGGGGAAAACGAGTTCCGCGCGGTCGCCTGCGGCAAGCGTCGCAAAGAGATGCCCTTCTCGCTCTTCCCCCGCTTTTTCTCCGTTTATGCGGAGCGTCGCGCCGCGTTTCGCCCAATCGGGGATGCGGAAGGCGACGCGGAAAGGCCGTTCCGCCTTCGCGACGGTGAACGCCGCGTCGTCGCGCAGGGGAAAATCGCACTCCGCGTCCAGGACGATCCCCTTGTATTGCAGGCGCGACGAGAAGTACAGCTCGACGAACAGCGTTTCTCCGTCCGAATAATACATACTGTCGCCGAGTTTGGTGAAACTCTCCATGCCGCTGCCCGTACAGCACCAGAATTTGTCGAACGGTTCGCCGTAGACCTTGAAAAAACCGCTCGCCATCGGCTGAAAATAGGTCGTCATGCCCGTTTCGGGATTTTGAGAAGACAAGATCGAGTTGATATAAGTGTTTTCGTAGAAATCGGCGTATTTCTTATCCCCCGTCACCGAAAAGAGCAGGCGGGCAAGTTTGAGCATATTATACGCGTTGCACGTCTCGCAATTGCAGTTGGTGCGCTCCTTGTCCAGCACATAATCGGCGCCGAAGTGCTCCCATTCGGAGTTGCCGCCCGTCACATAAGTATGGCGCACGACGACGGTGCGGAAAAAGATCTCCGCCACGCGCAGATAGCGCGACTCGTCCGCGCGCTCGCCGTCGCGCTCCTTGCCGTGCAAAGTCAGATAGCGGTTGAGCGCGCCGAGCACCTTGGGGATGGTCGTGTTCGCGTGCTTGTCTTTGAGCACGTCTTTCCCTTCGGTCAGGATGGCGTCGAACAGCGCCTCCTCGTCAAAGCGATGCGCCGCAACGGCATACCGATCCTCTCCCGTGAGCGCATACAGCTCGTACAGGCAATCGTTCATGCCGCCGTATTCCACCGCCAACACGCGCTTTTGCGTGCGCTTGTCCCAGCGCGACGTGCGCTCGCACACCCAATCTCCCAGCGCACAAGCGACCTCTTTCGCGCGCGGATATTCCGTAAACCGATACGCTTCGATCAGTCCCGAAAGGATCTTATGCATGGTATACCAAGGCACCCACGCTTCGCGCACGATGTTCGTCTTGCCCGCTTCGACGTTGTCGAACTGCGCTTCCGCGCCTTCCGCGCGGGCGGGCGTCGCGCCCCAGAGAAAGCCGGGCTTGCCCAAGGAATGCGCCTGACATTTCGCCAGTCCGTCCACGAGCGCGACGAGTTTTTTTCTGAGCGCCGCGCGATCGCTCTCCTTTACCCCCGCGTTGGCGCAAGCCTGCGCGAGCGCCGTCATATAATGCCCGAGCGTATGCCCGCCGATGAGGCTGTCCTCCCATCCGCCGTAACGGACAAAGGGCGTGGGAAGTCCCGCGTTGCGGTAAAATCCCGCCAAAAGCCGCCCTTCCTGCAAGGAAAGCAGGTAGGATATTTCTTTCTCCAACGCGTTGACGGAATAATCGTCCCGCAGGCAAACGCTCCCGAGCGGAAGCGGAAGAATGCGCGTTCTCTGCGCCGTCTTTTTCTTCGGCGCCGTTTTCCCTTTCGCCATCTGCCCTCTCCTTATCTTTTGTCGTCCGCAGTTTCCCGCCGCAGTTTTTCCACGTCGGGCGCCAGCCTGTCGAGGAGCGCGGTACATCCCTCGACGATGTCTTCGTACGTTTGCTCAAAATCCCCCGTATACCAGGGATCGGCGATAGAGCGGGGCGATGAAGCATAATCGAGCAATCGACACACCTTTCCCTCGTCTTTCGGCGCGACGATGCGCTTCATGTCGCGAACGTTCGCCGCGTCCATCCCGATCAGATAGTCATATTTCTCCCCGTCCTGAGCGGTCATGAGCACGGCGCGGTGCGGAACGAGCGGGATCCCCTCCCGCGTGAGCTTCTCTCTGGTCCCGCGGTGCGGAGGATTTCCGATCTCGTCCGTATGCGCGGCGGCGGAAGAGACGGCGACAAACCGCTCCCAGCCGCGGCGGCGGATCATCTCCGCGCAGACGCTTTCCGCCATCGGCGAACGGCAGATATTGCCGTGACAAACAAATAAAATGCGTATCATTGCTTTAACTCCGTGTGTGAAAGGTTTTTATAAAGCGTGAGTTCTTAACAATATTTTAATATTTTTTTGAAAATTGAGAAAAACACTTGTTGTTTTGCAAAAAATTTTGTATTTTTTCAAGTAATTATACAAAAATGACTTGCATTCGGCGAGTATGTTGAGTATAATGTAGGCATGAAGATTTTTTCAGAACGGCTCATGGAACTGAGAAAAGAACGAGGCCTGTCACAAGCGACTGTAGCAAGGGATTTGAGCGTCAGCCTGGGAATTGTATGTTATTGGGAAACCAACAAAAGCGACCCGACCGCTTCCAACATTGCAAAGATCGCCAAATATTTTAACGTAACCTCGGATTATTTACTCGGTCTTTCCGATCAATGAGCTATTTACAATTTCATAATTTTTTTTGATCGGTCGACCGACCGCATTTTTGTGCATCCGCTGATCGGAAGCCTCTTCGCATAAGAAGAAAAAAAGGGAAGTTCTGTTGATAGCAGAACTTTTTCCTTTTGCGGGCATTTCTCCGCCATCGCCCCTTCGGGCTGTTTCTTATCCCTTCCGCCCTCTTTCGGCGGATTTTTTTATTTTTTCACTTCCTTATCTTCGCGCGAAAACGCCGACCGCATTCTGCCGAGAATTCATTTTTCCTCTTTGCTCTCGCTCTCCCCCTCCGCACGGGCGACGATTCGCGCGATGAGCTTTTCTTCCAATTCCGCGATGCCGCGGATGGGCTCTTCCGCCGCCGCGCGTTTTGCTTCGGCGAGGAATTTTTCGCAAGGTTCGCCTTTGGCGAAGGTATACGCCGCCATGGCGCGATAATATCCGCACGCGCCGTCCGCTTCCGCTGCCGCGGCGAGGTAACTTTCCGCACGGGAAAGATCGGGCGCGAGGACGGAATAAGCGTAGAGAAGATCGCACGCGGCGTCCGTCCGATTGATCTCGGGCAGACATTCGTAAAGCGATTCCAGACGGAAAAGCTGTTGCAGGGCGCGAGATTCCTCTCCCTTGCAGAACAGATATTCCCAACGCAACTGCGTGATGGCGAGAAAACCGAGATCGTCCTCGCGGACGACGGGAGTATCGAACAGAAAGTCTTCTTCCACATCGGAAAACGTTCCCGTATTCAGGATCCCCTGCACGGTAAGCACCCGCAAAGCGATCACGGAGGAAGGAGCGTTCGCCGCAAGCCCGCGCACCACTTCGCCATCCGTTTTCCCCGTCGCGGTATCGGCGGGATAGAGAGCGGTCGCGGCGTCAAGCAGACAGAGCGGCGCAAATAACTGAAAGAAATACAGCGCGGGATTCAGGGGCACGACGAAACAGGTGACGACGAACGCAACGCCGTAGATAAGATTGAACGTCGCCCCGCCGAGCGCATAAAAGATCATGCGGGCGCGCACGTTTTTCGCGTTTTTGGGATACATTTCGCACGAACCCGCGACTTCCTTGCCTCGCAGCAATCTGCCGCGCACTTTTTTTCCGATCCGCATGAGCCGAAACCATGAAAAGCGGATGGAAGAGAATTTCATGCCCGCAAGATAGCCGAAGACAAGATGTCCCGCTTCGTGCACGATGGTATTGACGGGGAAAAAGACCAAAAAGACGATGGCGACGCCGAACGCCCAATAATATCCCATCTCTCCCCCGCGGACAAACTCGATCGCGTTGCACGCGATGAGCACCGTACCGGTAACGACGGCAAGCCCGCAGACGAGAAGAAAAATGCGATATAATATCCGTTTAGTCTGTGCTTTCATCATCTGTCCGCCCTCCGAATCAGGTATCCTTCCAAGTTGTCACAGTCGGAAACGTAAATGAAGCCGACCGAAAGTTTTTTCATCGTTTCGGAAAGAAGCAGCGCTCCTCCGCCGATAATGTCGGCGCGGCGCGCGTCCATCCCCCGCAGTCCTCTCCGCTCTTCCGCCGTCATGGCGAGCAGTTCGCGGGCAAACTTGTCCGCAGATTCGACGCTCAGACAAAAATCCTGTACGCGCTTGGGATCGTAATGCGTGAGCCCGAGCAAAACGGCGGCGAGCGTCGTCGCGGTCCCGCCGACGGCATACGTCTTTCCTTCCGCCTTCAAGCCGTCCAGCGCGCCGAGCTCGGAAGCGATCCTGGCGCGCAGTTTTTCCTCGTCGTCGCCGCAGAGATCGTAAAGCCGAACCGCGCCTACGTTCATGCTGACCGAAACGACGGTCTTTCCGCCTTTCCGACAACAGTATTCCGTGCTCGCGCCGCCCACGTCGATCATGCCGCCGTCGCCGTCGCCGAGCACGCCCGCAAGCCCGAGCTGCGCCTCTTCTTCGCCTGGCACGACGTCCACGTTCAGACCGCAAAGCTCTTTCACCCGTTCGCAGAACTCCGCGCCGTTTCGGGCGGAACGTACCGCGGCGGTGGCAAACGCATAAAGCCTGTCCGCGTCTTCCGACGCCGCCTGCGCGGCAAAGACGGATACCGCGTCCGCAGTGCGGGCGATCGCTTCGGGGCGCAACAACGGCGAGGACGCCAGCCCTTCGCCGAGCCGCGTGGTGCAAATCCGTTTATATAAAGTTTTTCCGCCCGCCCACATCATCAGGCGAACGGAATTGGAACCAATATCGATGACCGCGATCTTCATTTACTTATCCGACGGATACCTGTATCCGTACTCGTATGCAAGCTGTTCCAGATAAAAGTCCGAACTGTAATATTCCAGATCGTCCTTGGCGTTCTCGTATTGCTGCACGAGCATTTCATATTCGTTCTGAAGCCGATCGCGTTCCGCCTGTTTGATGAAGATCTGCGCCGCCTGAATCACGATGGTGATGATCAGGAACATGATGAGCAGAACCCCCGCGACCGTTCCTCCTACGATAATTCTTTTTGCCTTTTCCTGCTTGTTCGGCATCTCTTTTTCTCCGTGTTTGGTTGAAGCGCGGACGCACGCCCCCGCTTTACAACCTTATTATATATCTTTTCCGAAAAAAAAGCAACTAATCCGTGCCAACTTTTCAAATATAAAATCAGCCCGACGAGGCAGGAGAGAAACATATAGACGCGGAGATCGGGCAAGCCGAACAGGAGCGAAACGTAAAGATATACCGCAGAAAACGCGAGAAAGAAGCTGACGTCGCAGATGACGTCGGTCGCGCGGGAAGGAAAAAATCGGCGGATGAGGTAAAAAAAATCGTATGCGACGCCGCTCGCCGCGCCGCACGCGGCGCAGACGAGCGCGACGTAAAACTGATCGGCGCCCGTCATCGGAACAGGCGGGAAACGGCTTTCCCTTTCGCGCCGTAGCGGATGCCTGAAATCTCGCCGATCGCGGCAAAATTCCCGTTTTCCTTGGAAAAGGCGACGATCTTGAGCTGATTGCCCGCGATGCGCAGTTTTCTGCCCTCGACGGTCAGCGCCACGCAGGATTCCGAAAACGAATCTACGCTCTCCACCCCCGTCACGCGGATCTTCTTCCTCTGTTCGATCGTGATTACGCTTTGTTCTGTCTGTTGCTGCATACCGTATTGTATGTCGCCGTGTCCGCGTACATGACGGGCAAGACTTTTTTTCGTTCTCCGACTTCCCCGCAGGTGCACATGCCCCTCGCCCATTCCTCTTGCGGCGTTCCGCGCTGATACGGCATGCCGATCCGCAACAAAAGGGAAACAGCCTTGCCTTTGTCCGATCTTTCGCCCTAAGAGGCCGCATTCTTGACTTTATGCGAAAACAGACGTATAATGAGGGTATGGAAACCCACTTCTTCAACAGAATGCACGAGCTTGCCGACCGCGCTTTCCGCGAAGGCCGCTATTTCTTTTCCGACTTCCTGAGCGAAAGCGAATGCCTCGAACTGAACGCGGAACGGGCGCAGTTCGCCTACGCGGGGCTCGAACTCTTCGGCGGCGCGAAAGGCTGCGCAAGACAGATCGCTCGGTTCGGCTGCTGCGGTTGCAACGGGGATTTCCCCGTCTCCTGCCTGAAAATAACGCCGAAAAGCAGGAAATTCGCTCAGCCGTACACCCACCGCGACCTGCTCGGCGCCCTCCTTTCGCTCGGGATCGATCGGAGCGCGATCGGAGATCTCATCGTCGGAGAGGACTGCTCTTATGCCTTCTGTCTTACGCGCATCGCGCCCTATCTGTGCGGAAATCTGACTTCCGTCCGTCATACGGACGTCGTCTGCACGCTCACGGAAGAACGCCCGAAAATCGCAAACGAGCGCAGGAGCGAGCGCGTGACCTTATCCTCCCTGCGCTGCGACGTAACGGTCTGCGCCGCTTTCCGCCTTTCCCGCGCAGACGCGCTCGAATATTTCCGCAGTGAACGCGTTTCCCTCAACGGCAAAATTTGCACGGAAAACGCAAAGGAACTGAAAACGGGCGATTGCGTCGCCGTGCGCGGCAAGGGGAAATTTTACGTCGGCGAATGCGGCGGGCTCACGCGCAAGGGAAAATACGCCGTCGAACTGCTCTTCCCCGTATGAACCGCCCCGCAAACGCGAATGATCGGACGCCGAAATCATCACGACCCGCAGCCCGCCGCTTTGACGTCAGACCGACAAACGCGCAAACTTTGCAAACCGTCCGATACGTCGCCGTAAACCGCTCGGAACTGTACGGGCAGACGGCAGACCGCCGCATCGCGCTCGCAACCGCGCAAGCAGACACGCCGCACCTTCGCAAAGCGCCCTTTTCAGGCGCGTCGCGGCACGATGCATACAAAAAATCACCGCCCCGAATATCGGAGCGGTGAAATGAGAAGTCTACGCACGAAGACCAAACGTTCTTCTCTGTCCACGCGCATCAGCCGTGGCTACCCCTGACAGGGGCTGGTGGTCATGATCAGTATAGCGCACGGGAACAGTTTTGTCAACTGAAAATCGCAAACGGAAATAAAAAGCGTGCGATCTGCCGCAGAGGCATTTTACAGCAGAAAATCCCGCAAAATTGCGGGATTTTTCTTATTTATGTCTGACATAGTACTATTTTTATGCCTGTAATTTTGCTTTTGCACGCGCTTTTGCACGCAATTCGCTGTCGAGAATGCGCTTTCTCACGCGGACGTTGAGCGGTGTGATCTCCAGAAGTTCGTCGTCGCCGATGAATTCGAGCGCCTCTTCGAGGCTCATTTTCTTGGGCGTGATCAGGCGGAGCGCGTCGTCGGACGCCGAAGAGCGCGTATTCGTAAGGTGTTTGGTCTTGCAGACGTTGACGTTGATGTCCTCGTCCTTGGGCGAGAAGCCGACGACCATCCCTTCATAGACGGGCGTGCCCGGCCCGATGAACAGCGTACCTCTCCCCTGCGCGTTGAACAGACCGTAGGTGACCGCTTCGCCCGTTTCGAACGCGACGAGCGAACCCGTCGTCTTGCGGGCGATCTCGCCTTTGTACGGCTGATATTCGAAGAAGACGGAACTCATGACGCCTTCGCCTTTGGTATCTGTCAAAAACTGGCTCTTGTACCCGAACAGTCCGCGCGCGGGAATGAGGAATTCAAGGCGGGTGCGCGAGCCGATCACGTTCATGTGCACGAGTTCGCCCTTTCTTTCGCCCATGCTCTGGAACACGGAACCCGTTTCGGGGACGTCCACGATGAGGCGCTCCACAGGCTCATAAAGCACGCCGTCGATGGTCTTATACAACACCTTCGGCGAGCTGACCTGGAACTCATATCCTTCGCGGCGCATGGTCTCGATGAGGATGGACAGGTGCATCTCCCCTCTGCCGCTCACGCGGAAGGAATCCGCCGAGTCGGTATCCTCCACGCGGAGGGAGACGTCTTTGAGCAGTTCGCGGTAAAGCCGCTCGCGCAGGTGGCGCGTCGTCACGAACTTTCCCTCTTTGCCCGCAAACGGGGAATCGTTGACGGAGAAGATCATCTCGACCGTCGGTTCGGAGATGCGGACGAACGGCACCGCTTCCACGGCGTCCGACGCGCAGACGGTATCGCCGATGTTGATCTTTTCCAGCCCCGAGAAACAGACGATATCGCCCGCCTTCGCGCTTTCGCAGGGAACGCGGCCGAGCCCCTCGATCTCGTAGAGATTGACGATCTTGCCGCGCGCGCGCAGTTCGGGGTGGTTATAGTTGCAGACGACGACGTCCGCGCCCACCTTCGCCGTGCCGCGCTCGATCCTGCCGATGCCGATCCTGCCGACGTATTCGTTGTAATCGATGGAGGAAACGAGCAGTTGCAGCGTTCCCGTTTCATCCGCTTCCATGGGCGGGAAGTGAGAAAGGATGGTATCGAACAGCGGTTTGAGATCGGTCCCCGCGACGTCGGGATCGAGCGAAGAAGTTCCCGCTCTGCCCGAGCAGAACACGAACGGGCTTTCGAGCTGTTCGTCGGACGCGTTCAGATCCATCAGAAGTTCGAGCACTTCGTCGATGACTTCCTTGACGCGCGCGTCGGGGCGGTCGACCTTATTGACGACAATGATGAGGCGAAGCCCCATCTCGAGCGCCTTCTGCGTGACGAACCGCGTCTGCGGCATGGGACCTTCCGCCGCGTCGACGAGGATGAGCACGCCCGTGACCATTTTGAGCACCCGCTCCACTTCGCCCGAGAAATCGGCGTGGCCCGGCGTGTCGATGACGTTGATTTTGACGCCGTTATAGTGAATGGACGTATTTTTCGCAAGGATGGTGATGCCGCGCTCGCGCTCCAAGGCGTTGGAGTCCATGACGCGGTCCTCCACCACCTGGTTTTCGCGGAACGTGCCGCCCTGTTTGAGCATCTGGTCGACGAGCGTGGTCTTGCCGTGGTCGACGTGGGCGATGATCGCAATATTTCTCAAATCTTCTCTAATCAAAATTCTGACCTCTGTCCTAAAAATTTCATACCCGATTATTGTAATACATTTCCCGCGATTTTTCAACAAAAATAGGCGGGCGCGCCGAAAAAAAATCGGAGATACGCGCAGAAAATGCGCCCGTCGGGTCGGACGGGCGCATGATTGCGGGATATTTCATATCTGCGTGAGCACGTTGCGGTTGCGGTATACGCAAAAGCGGATGAGCTGCCCGTTGTCCCCCACGGGCGCGCTCTGCGATTGCAGGACGAAATTTTCGTCCTTGTCCAGATCGGTCACGAACACATCCGCGCCGCCGTCCGCGTCCACGCGGGTGACGAGGACTTCCGTACAGTACGGGAACAGCGCGCGGTAAACGCTCGCCCCGCCGATGACGAACACATCGTCGGGCGGGTATTTTTTCAGCTCTTCGAACAACTGCTTAAAATCGTGAACGGTCACAACGCCGTCCTTTTGCACGTCGTCCGGCGAGAGCACGATGTTCACCCTGTTTTTGAGCGGATTGCCGCCCGGGAGCGAACGGAGCGTGTTCAGCCCCATCACCACGGTCTTTCCGCGCGTCGTTTCGCGGAAAAATTTCATGTCCTGCGGCAGGGAAAACATCAGATCGTTCCCCTTGCCGATGCCCCAATTTCTGTCTGCGTGTAATATCGCTTTCATCAGATCGCCACCGGTATTTTTTCTTCCAACGGGGTAAATTCATAGTCTTCCAGACGGAAGCTGTCCACCGTAAAATCGTAAAAGTTCTTCACGGACTCGTCCACCCAAAGGCGCGGCGCCTTTTTGGGCGTGCGCGTCATCAGCTCTCTGACGATCGGAATATGCCTGTCGTAGAGATGCGCGTCCGCGATGACGTGCACCAGCTCGCCCGCTTTCAGCCCGCTCACCTGCGCGAACATGACGAGCAGGACGGCGTACTGCACGACGTTGAAATTGTTCGCCGTGAGCATATCGTTGGAGCGCTGGTTGAGGATTCCGTTCAGGGTATCGCCCGAGACGTTGAACGTCATCGAATAGGCGCAGGGATAGAGATTCATCTCGTGCAGATCCTGAAAATTGTAGATGTTCGTCATGATCCTGCGGGACGCGGGATTGTGTTTCAGGTCGTAAAGCACCCGATCCACCTGATCGAACTCCCCCTCTTTATAGATCGCCTTCTGCGCGAGCTGATAGCCGTACGCCTTGCCGATGGAGCCGTTCTCATCCGCCCAGCTGTCCCAGATGTGGGAGTGCAGATCGCGCACGTTGTTGCTCTTCTTCTGCCAGATCCAGAGGATCTCGTCCACGCAGGTGCGGAAGGCGCAACGGCGGATGGTCTGCACGGGAAATTCTTCCTGTAAATTGTAGCGGTTGACGATGCCGAACTTCTTGACGGTATGGGCGGGCGCGCCGTCCTCCCAGCGCGGACGCACGGGAAGATCGGTATCCCACACGCCGTTTTCGAGAATGTCCTTGCAGTTTGCGATGAAGATCTCGTCCGCTTTGCTCATATTTTCCTCCTTATTCCGCCGCGCAAAGGCGCTCGCGGGTGCGCTTTTCGCCCAGGATCTGCATGATCGTCCACAGATCGGGCGTGTTCGCCTTGCCCGTCACCGCGATGCGGAGCACTTCCGCCACGTCGGAAACGCTGCCCTTGTACGCTTCGGGATTTTGTTTGTAGTCCTTCATCTCCGCGGCGAATCCGAGTTCCGCCGCCACGTTTTTCACCTTTGCGAACCAGACTTGCGCGTCGTCCGCATAGTCGTAAGTGCGCCCGAACGCGCGGAGGATGTCGCCCTTCGTCTTTCCGTCCACGCGGTATTCGTCCTCGCGGACGGGCGCGCGGAAGAAATAGGAAATGAGTTCCGCTGCCTGTTTTGCCGTGACGAAGTCCTTTCTGCGCTTCTTGCCCGACGTCCCCATACAGAGGTTGAGCACGCGGAGCATATACTCGCGATCGGCAAAATACCCCTTCTGCTCCTCCGTGCCGTATTCTTCCGCCCATGCGCGGAGAAACTCAAACATCTCTTCCGCGGAAAGGCGGGCAAGCTCGTTCTTGGAGATGTCGTTGAGCTTGGCGAGATCGAACAGCGCGCCGCTCTTGCCCATCTTGCCGACGGAGAAGCGGAATTCCTCGAGGTCTTTGTCGGGGAATTTGAGATACCACTCCTCGAAGTTGGAGTTGAGCAGCGTCATCATATATACCTTGACCGCGCGGGCAAAATACCCTTCCTTGCGGTAAAATTCGAGGGAAAGTTCGGGATCCTTGCGCTTGGAGAGTTTGCGGCGGGTATCCCCGTCCATCTTCTGCAAGGAGCAGTTATGCCCGTACGCGGGGCGGCGGAAGCCGAGGACGTCGAACAGTTCGATGTGGATGGGCAGAGAAGCGAGCCACTCCTCGCCGCGGATGACGAGCGTCGTGCGCATGAAATGATCGTCGATCGCGTGCGCGAAATGATAGGTCGGGATGCCGTCCGATTTCAGGATGACGACGTCCTGATCGTTCTCCGTGACCGTGATGTCCCCTTTGATCTCGTCGTGAAAGGCGATCTTGCGCTCGGGATCCCCCTGCGATCTCAGGCGGATGACGTACGGCTTGCCCGCGTCGAGGTTGGCACAGATCTGCTCCTCGGTGAGGTTGCGGCAGACCGCGTATTCGCCGTAATAGCCCGTGATCTTCTTTTCCGCCGTCTGCTTTTCGCGGAGCGCGGAAAGCTCTTCCTCCGTGCAGAAGCAGGGATACGCCAGCCCGCGCCCGACGAGATCGCGCGCGAACGCGCGGTAGATCTCCGCGCGCTGACGCTGATAATAGGGACCGTAGGCGTTTTCCGCCCCTTCGATCTCCGCGCCTTCGTCAAAGCGGATGTCGAAATAGCGGAGCGCGTTCTTGACCGCCTCCACCGCGCCTTCCACCTTGCGCTTTTCGTCCGTATCCTCGATACGGAGATACAGGACGCCGTTGCTCTGATGCGCGACTCTTTCGTTCGCGATCGCCACGAACAGATTGCCCAGGTGGATGAATCCCGTCGGCGACGGCGCAAGGCGCGTCACCTGCGCGCCTTTGGGAAGATCGCGCGGAGGATACATCGCCTCGTATTCGGAAAGCGGGCGGTATTCGCCCGGGATCAGCCTTTCGGCAAGTTTTTTCAAGTCCATATTCGCTCCTCGTCCGCCTGTTTGCGGAACGCAAAATTCTGTTCAGTCGAACAATTCGACCGTTTCGTAAGAGAGTTCGGCAAAGCCGTTTTCGATGTCGTGTATGAGTGCGACCGCGCGTTCCTGCACGGGTACGGGCACGCCCAGCCGCTTTCCTTCGCGTACGACCGCGCCCGAGATCTCGTCGATCTCGCACCTTTTTCCCTGTTCGAGCGCGACGAGCATCCCCGAAACGAGGTTTTTGTGCTTTTTCATCGCGATCGGCAAAAGGAGCCGCGTGCGCAGTTTGCCCGCCGCCGACCTGTAATCGAGCAGGTGCAGGAGATCGTGCCCCTGCACGGGCAGTCTTTTACAGCCCGCCGCTTTCGCGACGGAAAACGCCTCTTTCATCAGTCTCGCCGCGAGATCCGACGTCTTGCGCCTGCGGGCGATCTCCCCGAAGGTGAGCCCCGTGAGCGCGGAAAGCGTGGAAAAGGAGGCGTTGATCGCGAGTTTCGCAAAACGCGCCTCTTTGAGGTTGTCCGTGATCTCGACGCGCATGATCTTGGATAGAAGGTGCGCGACCTCTTCCGTACGGCGCCCGCCGCCGTAAGCGCCGAGCACGCATCGGAGCGCGGAAACATCGCTTGTCAGACGGGACGACTCGTCCCCTTCCGACGTCGCGCCCCACGAAAGGACGCAGCCGTAGACGCGCTCTTTTCCCAGTTCCGAAGCGAGCGCGCGCTCGGGAAGCCCGTTCTGCATACACACGAGCGCACCGCCCTCCGCAAGATATTCTTTGAGAAACCGCGCCGTTTCCGCATTTCCCTTCTGTTTGGTGAGGAGAAAAACGAAGTCGTATTTCCCCGTCATCTCTTCGGGCGTATAAGCCTGCACGGAAACGCAGAAATTCGTCTCGCCGACCACGCGCGCGCCCGAGCGGCGGAACGCTTCCACGCGCTCTTTGTTACGGGTGACGAGATCGGCGGGAACACCCGCGCGGACGAGCAACGCGCCGAGGACGGTCCCCATCGCGCCCGCGCCGTAAACGCACAGCCTCATACATCCGCCCCGATCGCCGAGACGAGTGCGGCAACCGTTTCGTCGATCGTCTGATGATCGCAGTTGACGATGACGTCGGCATATTTTTCATAGAGCGGAGCGCGCTCCGCATAGAGTTCTTCGAGGGTGGAAATATTCCCCTTCATCACGACGCCGCGCAGGGAAAGGCTGGTGATCCTGCGGGCGACTTCCGCTTCGCTCAAATGAAGATAGACGATCTTGCCCATTTTTCTGAGGTGTTCCATTGCCCTTTCGCCGTAGATGACGCTCCCGCCCGTGGCGATGACGCAATGTTCCGCCCAAAGCTCCGCGTTGACGCGCTCTTCGATGGCGATGAACCCATCCGCGCCCTCCCGCCCGATGATGTCGCGGAGCAGCGCCTTCTGTTCGTTCTGAATAAGGAGGTCGCAGTCGATGAAGCCGTATCCGATTGTCTTTGCGAGAAGCACGCCCGCCGTGCTTTTCCCCGACGAGGGCATCCCGATCAAAACGATATTGTCCATACCGTTTTATTATAGAACAAAAGAAACCGATTGTCAATCGTCGCCCCTATCCCTTTGCGGGAATTCTGAAAAGAAAAAAATGTTTATCGCTTGACTTTACGCTGAAAATATAATATAATTTTTTTGACTTTAACTTATAAGGAGTGAATGTATATGAAAAAGAGAGGCATCACCGTCGTTCTCGTTGCGTTGATCGCGGCGATCGCGATCACCCTGCTGTGCGGTTGCAGCAGCTATTCCAAGATCCGCCGCGCGTATGAAGCGGAAGGTTATTCGGAAAGCGAAAACGTCGAGGAATATCAGACCAAGATCGTCGAAGCGCTCGGCGAGGATTTCGAGGACGTCTGCTCGGTTCACCTGATGGCAGACGGGCTGAAAGTCGCACTCATCCTCGAATTCAAGTCCACGCAGGAAATGGAGGACGCGATCAACGAAAGCGAATCGCTCAAAGGGCTTATTTCCGACATCCAGAAATCCGACTATGTCAGCGGCAACTGCGTTCTGCTCTTCTACACCCCGCTCACCGACGCGGCAGACATCTTCAAGAGCACGAAATAATTGACTCCCTCCCCGTTGCGGGAGGGAATTTTTTTTGTTTTTGAGAAAAACGGCGCAAAAAAAGTTGTCATTTCTGCGCGGATATGCTATACTCTCTGTTGTTACTTTGAATACTAAATTTCGGAAAAGGATCGTAAAAAATGGAATTGTTCACCAATCTGCTTGTCCCCACCGCGGACGCCGCACATTATTACACCTATCTCGTCATCAGCATCGTGCTCGTTGTTTTGATGTTCGTCGCGGCGCTTGCGTCCATTATTCTCGTGTTCATCCAGCCGGGCAACTCGGAAGGCATCGACGCGCTGGGCGGATCGAGCGAGACGTTCTTCGGCAAAAACAAGGGAAGATCGAGCGAGTCCGCCCGTAAAAAGTGGACGGTCGCTTGCCTCGTCGTGCTGGCGGTGCTCGCCATTGTCTTCTATATTCTGCAATACGAAGGATTTTGGTCCTGATCGGCGAATCAGGCGGATGCGGGCGGCTCAAAGGATGGGCTGCCCTTTTGTTTTCCCTTTCCCGAAAACAAGGAGTTATTTTGAACGCAAAACAATCGCTACTCAACAAGATAAAAAACGGCGACTTCGCCCTGAAAACGGACGAACAGATCGCCGCCGCCCTGCGCCTCGGAAAAAAGGAAGGTTATGCCCTGCGCGATATGCTCCGCGAGCTCGTGCGCGACGGCGAGATCCTCACCGACTCCCGCCACCGCTACGGCACGGCGGAACAGTTCGGCGCCCTCAAAGGCAAAATCTCGGGCAACGAGCGCGGGTTCGGGTTCTTCATGCCCGAAGATAAGGCGCTTTCCGACCTCTTCATCCCCCATCGCGCCCTGCACGGCGCCCTGCACGGCGATACCGTCTACTGCATCCCCGTCAAGGGCAGGATGTCGGACGACGAAGGCGAGGTGCTTGCCGTCCTTGAACGCGGGCTCAGCGAAATCGTCGGCACTTTCCGCCGCGAAAAAAAGGCGGGATACCTGCATCCCGACGAGCGCAAATACGCGGAAGACGTCTACATCCCCCTCGCGAAGTCCATGAATTGTCCAGACGGCGCGAAGGCCGTCGCGACCGTTCTACGCTATCCCGAAGGACGCGCCCCCGAGGGCGAGATCACGGAGATCTTAGGCGAGGGCGGCGATTTCTTTGTGGAAGAGCTCTCCCTCATCCGCGCCCATAACCTGCGCGAAGAATTCCCCGACGACGTCGTCGCGGAAGCCGATCGTCAGGCGGCGCGCCCCATCACCGAAAAAGACCTCAAAAACCGCGTCGATCTGCGCGGGGAGCTCATCATCACCGTGGACGGCGAAGACACGCGCGACATCGACGACGCGATTTCCGTCGAGAAAAAGGATGGACTTTATTATCTGGGCGTGCACATCGCCGACGTGAGCCATTACGTCTGGCGGGGCGAGATCATCGACAAGGAAGCATACCGCCGCGGCACGAGCGTGTATTTCCCCGACCGCGTGCTGCCCATGCTGCCCAAGGCGCTTTCCAACAACATCTGTTCGCTCAACGAAGGCGTGGATCGCCTGACGCTTTCCTGTTTCATGACGGTAGATCAAAGCGGAAAGGTGATCAGCCGTAAGATCGCCCCTTCCGTCATCCGCTCGCGGCACCGCATGACCTATACCGCAGTAACCGCCATCCACGAAGGCGACCGCGAGACGCGGGAACGCTATCCCGACCTCATCGGCTTTGTGGAGACGGCGATCGAACTGACGAACATCCTCAAAGAGGCGCGCACGGCGAAAGGCGGCGTGGCGATGGACATCAAGGAGGCGAAGATCCTCTATGTCGACGGGAAGATCGTCATCCCCGACTATAACCGCACCGTCTCGCACGAGATGATCGAACAGTTCATGGTGCTCGCCAACGAGAGCGTCGCGAGCATGATGAGCGAGATGCAGATGCCATTCGTCTACCGCGTGCACGAGCGCCCCGCCGAAGAAAAGGCGCGCGGCTTTTTCGAATTTTTGCAGGAAGCGGGCGTCACGGTGAAGTTCGATCCCGAAAAGGTCTCCCCGCGCGACTATCAGGACGTCCTGGAAGGGCTGAAAGATTCCCCCATCTATTCCCTCGTCAACCGCGTGATGTTGCGCTCCATGCAAAAGGCGAAATATTCCCCGCTCAACGCGGGACACTTCGGGCTTGCTTCCGACTGTTACTGTCACTTCACCTCGCCCATCCGCCGCTATCCCGACCTGTGCATCCACCGCATCATCAAGGAAGCGCTTTCTCATCCCGAAGAGACGGTGCGCCGCTACGAAGATTTCGTCTCGCAGGCGTCCGTACAGTCCTCCGAATGCGAGAAAAACGCGGCGGAAGCGGAACGGGACGTGGACGCTTTATATATGGTCGCGTATATGCAGGACAAGATCGGGGAAGAATACGACGCGGTGATCTCGGGCGTGACCTCGTTCGGGCTGTTCGCGGAACTCAAAAACACGATCGAGGGATTTCTCCCCCTGGAAACGCTCCCCGAGGACAGTTACGACTATGTGGAAGAACGCTTCCTCCTGCGCGGAACGAAGAACTCCTTCCGCCTCGGCGAGTCCGTGCGCGTGAAAGTGGTCGGCGTGGACTGGGGCGCGCGCAGAACGCAGTTCCTTTTTCTCAACAAAATTCTCTGATCCGTTCCCTTTTAAGCGGAATTGTGGTATAATAAGCGTATGAAAGTCATTGCCGTCAATAAATCGGCTTCGTTCGAATATTTCATCGAGGACAAATTCGAAGCGGGCGTCGTGCTGGAAGGCAGCGAAGTCAAATCGCTGCGCGCGGGGCACGCTTCCCTCGGCGAGAGTTTCTGCGAGATCAGCCGCGGGGAAGTGTTCCTCAAAAATATGCACATCGCCCTCTACGACAAGAGCGGCGCCTTTTCCACGCGCGATTCGCGCCGCGACCGAAAACTGCTCCTGCATAAGCGCGAGATCGCCAAGATCGTCGGAAAAGTCAACGAGAAAGGCTATACTCTCGTGCCGCTGAAACTGTATTTCAAGGACGCGCTCGTCAAAGCCGAGATCGCGCTCTGCCGCGGCAAACACACCTACGACAAAAAGCGTTCCATCGCCGAACGCGACGTCAAGCGCGCGACCGACCGCGCGGTCAAAGAAATTTTCAGATAAAACATCTTCGAGGTTAAGATCATGAACGAGTATAAATTGGATACCCTTTGCGTACAGGCGGGCTACCGTCCCGAGACGGGCGAGAGCCGCATCCCGCAGATCTGCCAGAGCACGACCTTTTTCTACGGCGACACGCAGAAAATGGCGGATCTGTTCGACCTGAAAGCGGACGGCTTCTTTTACAGCCGCCTTGCCAACCCCACCGTGGACGCGCTGGAAAAGCGCGTCGCCGCGCTGGAAGGCGGCGCGGGCGCGATCGGCTGCGCTTCGGGGATGTCCGCGATCCTGCTCACCGCGATGACGCTGTGCAACGCGGGCGACAACATCGTCTGCGCGTGCGAGGTGTACGGCGGGACGTATAACCTGTTCGGCACCACCCTGCCCAAACTCGGCGTGGAATGCCGCTTCTTCGACGCGGACTGCGAACAGGACGAGCTGGAAAAGCTCATCGACGGCAAGACGCGCTTCGTCTTTGCGGAGACGGTCGCAAATCCCGCGATCGTCGTGCTCGATTTCGACAAGGTCGCGTCCGTCTGCAAGGAAAAGGGCGTGCTCTTCATCGTGGACAACACCCTCGCGACGCCCGTCCTCTGCCGCCCGTTGTCGCTCGGCGCGAACATCGTCGTGCATTCCACGTCCAAATACATGGACGGCCATGCGGCGGCGCTCGGCGGCATGATCGTGGACGGCGGCAATTTCGCCTTCAAAGGCAATCCCCGCTATCCCGCCTTCAACGAGCCGGACGAGAGCTATCACGGGCTGGTCTATGCCGACCTCGCCGTTCCCTTCGGCACCAAATGCCGCGCGCAGATGATCCGCGATACGGGCGCGATCATGAGCCCGCAGAACGCGTTCCTGACCTATCTCGGGAGCGATACCCTCTCCGTCCGCATGGAAAAGCACTGCTCCAACGCGGCGAAAGTGGCGGCGTATCTCGCGGCGCACCCCAAGATAGAATGGGTCAAGCACCCCTCTCTGCCCGGAGATAAATATTATGAGCGCGCGAAGAAATACCTCCCGAACGGCACGGGGGGCATGATGAGTTTCGGCATCCGCGGCGACGCGAAGACGTGCGCCCGCTTCATGGAACACCTCAAACTCATCTCCCAGGAAACGCACGTCGCGGACGTGAGAAGCTGCGTCCTGCACCCCGCTTCCACCACGCACCGCCAGCTCTCCGAGCAGGGGCTCATCGACGCGGGCATCTCCGCGAACCTCGTGCGCCTCTCCGTCGGGATCGAGAACCCCGACGACATCATCGCCGACCTCGAACAGGCGTTCGCGCAGATCTGACCGCCCGCACTGCGGCGCACCCGACGCTTCTGTCTGCCCGCGCCTTCGGCGTACCATCAATTATCTTACGGAAGGAAACACCATGCCCATCGTCATCGACCGCAACATCCCCGCCTATTCCATTTTAAGCAAAGAGCGCATCTTCGTGATGACGCAGGAACGGGCGCAGATGCAGGACATCCGCCCCATCGAGATCGCCCTGCTCAACCTCATGCCCACCAAAGTGGAGACGGAAACGCAGTTCATGCGCCTGCTCTCCAATTCTCCCCTGCAAGTGAACATCACGCTCATCCACACGGAGACCTACCGCTCCAAAAACACGGAGGCGGAATACCTCGACCGCTTTTATCAGCCCTTCGAGAGCATAAAACACAAACACTTCGACGGCATGATCGTGACGGGCGCGCCCGTGGAAGATCTGGATTTCTCCGACGTGGCGTACTGGGACGAACTGAAACGCATTTTCGATTTCACTTCGACCAACGTCACCTCCACCATCTTCATCTGCTGGGGCGCGATGGCGGCGTTGCACTATTTCTACGGGATCGAAAAATACCCCCTTTCCCGCAAGCTCTTCGGCGTGTTCACCCACCGCAAGGTGCATTTCGAGACGCCCGACCCGCTCATGCGCGGCGTATCGGATGAATTCCACATGTGCCATTCCCGTCACTCCGCGGTGCGCGAAAAGGACATCGCCAAAGACGAACGGCTGAAGATTCTCGCCACGTCCAACCGCGCTGGCGCGCCCATCGTCACCAACCTCGACCACAGCCGCGTGTTCGTGCTCGGACACATGGAATATGACCGCGACACGCTGAAAAAGGAATACGAACGCGATCTCGCCAAGGGACTCCCCATCGACAAGCCCTTCTGCTATTTTCTCGACAAGGAATGCACCAAGATCAACATGAACTGGTCCTCGACGGCAAACCTCTTTTACAACAACTGGCTCAACTTCGTCTACCAGACCACGCCTTACGAATTTAAGGACTGACAAGGCGGCGAGGGAAAAGACGGGGAAGGCGTTGCCCGAAGCGCACGCGTTTCCCGCCGTCAAAATGCCGCAGTGAAAGACGCGCAATTAAATCATGACGAAAAACGCCCGCCCGTTTTGCTCGATGAGCAAAACGGGCGGGCTGTTTGATTTTAAGAGAATTTTCTGCCGCGAAGGGATGTCCGGTATGCCCCCTTGCGCCGAGAGCCGGGAACGGGTGTGCGCCCGCTCTTTGCGCCGCTGTGCGCATAAGTGCGCAAAAGGCTTTTCCGCGGAGCGTTATTCGTAAAATTCCGATTTCGTGCTGCGGGCAAAGAGTGCGCCGATCTCTTCCATGCAGCGCTTGCGGTCGTCCCCTTCCCCGTAACACACGCGGTACACGGTATTGGTGATGGGAAGATCGACGCCGTATTTTTCGCCGAGATATTTCATCGCGCCCGAAGTCGCCACGCCTTCGGCGAGCTTTTCAAAGCGCTGCCCCTTGGCGAGCATCTCGCCGTACATACGGTTGTGGGAATAAGGCGAAAAGAGCGTCGTCTCGTAATCGCCGAGGTGCGCAAGCCCGTATGCGGAAAGCTCGTTGCCGCCCATCGCCTTGATGAGCCGCGCCACTTCGCGCGCGCCGCGCGACATGAGCGGACCTTTGAGCGGCACGCACACGACGTCGAGAATGCCCGCGGCGATGCCCATGACGTTTTTCGCCGCCGCGCCGATCTCCGTGCCGATGAGGTCGTTTCCGTAATAAAAGCGGATGAGATCGCTCTTGAAGCGGTCGACGAGATCGCGTTTGAGCGCGTCGTTCGCCGAATCGATGACCATGCAGTTGGGGATGCCCTGCACAAAACTCTGGATATGCCCGGGTCCTACCCACACAGCGATCCGATCGGGGCGGATACCGCTGTCCGTGAGCACTTCGGAAAGGCGTTTGCCCGTATCCGCTTCGATGCCCTTCATGCAGAGGATGAAAACCTTATCTTTCACGTCGTACTGCGTGACGCGCTTCATAAAGCCGCGCAGTCCCTGCGAGCTGATGGAGATGACGATTGTCTCCGCGCGGTTGACCGCAAGTTCCAGATCGCAGGTAAGTAAAATGCGGGGATCGAGCGTGACGTAATCGTTCCTGCCCGTCCTGCGGAGCACCTCGTACGAGCCGTCGCCGTCAGGTCCCCAGGAGCATACTTCGTTCCCGCGGTTCGCGAGATACCAGGCGATGAACGAACCCCATCTGCCGCAGCCGAGTACGGAAATCTTCATATCATATTCTCCTTGTTTTTTGTCGGCGCGCCGTCAGATCTGTTTGCGGTCGAGCAGCGCGCGGGCGAGCGTGACCTCGTCCGTATATTCGAGTTCCGAGCCGATGGGAATGCCGTGCGCGAGCCGCGTGACGGTCACGCCCAGCGGTTTTAAAAGTTTTGCGATATACATCGCCGTCGCTTCCCCCTCGACGTCGGGATTGGTCGCCATGATGACTTCCTTCACGTTTCCCTCGCCGATCCTGCCCAACAGCTCTCTGATGCGGATATCGTTGGGCGACACGCCGTTCATCGGATCGATGACTCCGTGCAGGACGTGATACACGCCCTTATATTCGTGCAATTTTTCCAGCGCGATGACGTCCTTGGGCTCTTTGACCACGCAGATGACGCTCTTGTCGCGCGTCTTGCAGATCTCGCACTCTTCCTCTTCGGTAAAATTTCCGCACACCTTGCAATAGCGCACCTTCTTTTTGACGTTGAGGATGGCTTCCGCGAACGCGCGCGCTTCCCCTTCCGACATATTGATGACGCGGTAGGCATATCTCTGCGCCGTCTTTTTCCCCACGCCCGGCAGTTTGGAAAACTCGTTCATCAGTCTGCCGATGGGTTCGATGAATACTTCCACTTACAGCAGTCCTCCCATGCCGCCCATGCCGCCGAATTTGGACATCTTTTCCTTATATACTTCGTCCGCCTTCTTGTATCCGTCCTGGATCGCCGCCATGACGAGGTCTTCAAGCATCTCTTCGTCCTCGGGGTCGATGACCTCTTTGTCGATCTCAATCCCGTCGATGATCTTCTTCGCATTCATGTACACGACGACCGCTTCGCCGCCCGCCGTGCCGACGATCTCCCACTCGTCGAGGAGTTTTTCCATCTCCTGCATCTCTTCCTGCATCTTCTGCGCCTGCTTCATGAGGTTCTGCATTCCGCCGCCCATGCCGCCTTTTCCGAAATTCGCCATATTGCCTCCTTTATTTCACTTCGATGGGATAATCGGGAAAGTCCCGTTTCAACTGTTCCAACCCTTTTTTGTCGTCCTGCGCCTTCGCTCTCATGCGGACGACGAAATCGCTCACGCCCACCTGGGCGAACGCCTGCGCCATCACCGCGCGGTGCTCTTCCCTGCCGAGCGAGCGGAACACCGTCTCGCTGTCCGTCGTCAGCACGAGGACGTTGCCCTCGAACGCCGCTTCCAGATCGGAACACATGGTGAACAGCACGCCGTTGCGGCTGGTCTTGCGCAGGGTGCGCATGAATCTGCCGAACGCAGTCTGCGCGTCCTGCTCTCCTTCCGCGGGCGCCGTCGGAACGGGCGTCTGCGCGGGACTCGGGGGCGCGACGTCCTCGGCGGGACGAGGCGGACGGGACGCTTCGGACGCTTCTTTTCCGACAGCGGGACGAGGCGCTTCGGGCGCCCGCTGCGCCGCTTGCGCCGAAGGCGCTTTTGCCCGTCGGGCGGGCTGCCGCGGCGGCTCGTCGTAAGAAAAATATGCCTCTTCGAACTGCGGCTCTTCGGTGGGGAACTCCCCGTCCTCTTCGCGCGGCGCGCTCGTTTGCGGCTCAGCCGCCTTGACGGGCGGCTCCGAAACGGCGTCTGCACGGACGGAAACTTTCCCCTGCGAAAGCGCGGCGACCTGCCGTTCCAGCTCGTTCACGCGCGCGAGGAGCGCGTCGATGTCGTAATCGGCGGCGGGCGTCGCCGAGCGCACGACCGCCGTTTCCAGGCAGATGCGCGGCGAAGAGGCGAAACGGAGATCGGTCTCCGCTTTCGCAAAGACCTCCGTCGCGCGGAGCACGGCGTGCCCGTCCGCGCCTTCCGCGACCTTTCCGATCGCCGCAAACATCTCTTTGGGCAGAGAAAGGATGCGTTCCGCATTCCTGCACGCGCGCACGACGGCGACCTGATTGAGGAATTGCAGAATATCGCGGCAAAGCACGCCGACCGACTTTCCTTCCGACAGGATCTTCTCCGTCTTATCCAGCGCGGCGGCGGTATCCGCCGACAGAATCGCGCCGCCCAGCGCGCACATCTCGTAAAAATCCGCCGTGCCGAGCACCGCGGTCACGCTTTCATAGGTAAGTTTATCCGAATAGGATATGCACATCTCCGCGATGGAGAGCATATCTCTGTCGCTTCCCGCGCCCGCGCGGGCGATCGCCGCGACCGCCTCGTCGTCGTATTCCTTCCCGATCTCCTTCAATACGCGTTTGAGGTGCGCTTCGAGGTCCTCTTCGGGGATGAGCTTGAAATCCAACCGCATACAGCGCGAGAGGATGGTCGCTGGGATCTTCTGCGGCTCGGTCGTCGCGAGGATGAAGATCGCGTGCCGCGGCGGTTCTTCCAGCGTCTTCAACAGCGCGTTGAACGCGCTGTCCGTCAGCATGTGCACTTCGTCGATGATGTAAACTTTATATCTGCCCGACACGGGGGGATACTGCACCTTTTCGCGCAGGTCGCGCATCTCGTTGACGCCGTTGTTGGACGCGGCGTCGATCTCGACGACGTCGAGATTTCCTCCTTCCGACAGCGCGCGGCAGGTCGCGCACTTCCCGCAGGGCGAGCCGTTTTCGGGACGCTCGCAGTTGACCGCGCGCGCAAAAATGCGGGCGACGCTCGTCTTGCCCGTGCCGCGCGGACCGCAGAAGAGATACGCGTGCCCGACCGCGTCCGTTCCGATCTGATTTTTCAGGATGCGCACCACGTGCTCCTGCCGCACCATCTTGTCGAAGGTATCGGGACGGAACGCGCGATATAGGGATAAGTGCGCCATATTTCCTCCTCTCAGCCGCCGTAAACGCGCTGTAATTTCTTTTTGGAACGCTGGATCGCGTTGTCGACGCTCTTCACGTCCTTGCCCGTCGCCTCGCAGATCTGCGCATAGCTCATGCCTTCGAGATACATCGCCATCACGCGGAACTCGAAATCGGAAAGTGCTTTGCCGATCTTCACCCAAAACTCCGCGCGGGACTCGGTCGTGATGAGCGTATCCTCGGGACTTTCGTCTCCCGATTTATCGTCAAAGTCGGGATCGAAAATGGAAACATAATTATTGAGCGGGACGTTCTTCTGCCGCGACGAGCCCTTGACCGCGTCGAGAATGCGGCGGGTCACGCACAGATAGGCAAAGTTTTTGAAACTCTTGCCCGATTCGGGGCGGTAATCCCCGATCGCCGCATACAATCCCACCATCCCTTCCTGGATGAGATCGTCCGTCTCCCCGCCCGCAAGGAAGAACCCTCTCGCGCGGGCGCGCACGGCGTTTTTATAGCGATACAGCAGCGTTTCTGCCGCGGAAGCGTTTCCTTCCTGCGCAGCGGCAACGAGCTGTTCGTCTGTCTTTGCGTTATTTTCCTTCTCTTGCACGGACCACCTCATAAGCCGCAATGCCGAGCGCGACGGACGCGTTGAGCGAATTGACTTTGCCGAACAGCGGCAGAGAAAGCACTTTGTCGCACTTTTCGCGCGTAAGGCGTTTGACTCCGCTGTCCTCACCGCCCACCACGAGGGCGACCTTCCCCGTCAGGGAAGTATCGTAAATGCTCTCCCCGCCCGCTTCGAGGGCGTATACCCAATAGCCGAGTTTTTTGAGTTCGTCCACTGCGTAATTGACCGACGGCACTTTTGCGACTTTCATGTGTTCCGCCGCCCCCGCCGAAATGCGGATGACCGCCTCGGTGACGGACGCGCCGTTCGCCTTGGGGATGACCACGCCATCCGCGCCCGCGCACTCCGCCACGCGGATGATGCTGCCCAGATTATGCACGTCCTCGATCCCGTCGCACAGGACGATGAGGCTCTCGTCTTTGCCGACCATGTCGAAGAGGTCGGCGTATTCGTAATCGGTCGTGAACGCGATCACGCCCTGATGGCGTTTGGTCGGACTTTCCTTGTCGAGCACCGCCTTATCCACGAACTGCACGCGGATGTTGCGCTTGCGCGCCTCCGCAAAAATCTTGGCAAGAACGCCCTGCGCGTTCTTTTCCAGCAAGATCTTATCGATATTTTTATCCGTTTTCAGCAATTCGAGAACGGCGTTCCTTCCTTCCGCTTTCATGCTTCTCCTCCGAAGAACAGGCGGTCGATCCGATCGAGATCGCCCGTCAGGTATAAATATCCGACGACCGCTTCCAGCCCCGTCGAGCGGTTATATTCCGCAGGAGAAGCGTTTTTGGATCTGGTCGGCTTTTTCGCGTTCCTGCCGCGGCGATAGATGTCCGCCTCTTCCTCCGTCAGAAGCGGAAGGATGCGGTCTAAAAGATCGCTCTGTCCGTGCGCGGAGACAAAAGCGGACGCCCGCTTGTTGAGCTCGCCCGTCTTGTATCCGCTCTCGGAAACGAGCTTCTGCCGCACATAGAGGGTATAAGCCGCATCGCCGACAAAGGCGAGCACGACGGGATTCATTTGTCTGACGCGCTCTTTTTCGAGCGGCTGCAAAATGGAAAACAACTGCCTTTCGCTCCGCATTCTGTTCTTCCGTATATTATACCATGATTCGAGCAAAATGACAAGCAATTACGGAAAATTGCCCATTTCGATTTCAGAACGTCCTTGCGCGGCGACGGGACGCGCTTCCCCGTCGCAAATGCGGAAAAACACGCAACAAAGCGCAATTATTTTTTTAAAATGGGTTGCTTTTCCCGCACACAAGATGTATAATAGCATTTGTCCTTTCACGCAGGCGTATGCGCGTGCGCAACGGGGACGGAACGTCAAACTACATTTTTACAGGAAGTATTTTCATGGAACCCTTTGAATTGTTATTGCCGCTCGCGCTCATCCTGTGCCTGTCCAAACTTCTCGGTCTCGGCTCGCACAAGATCGGAATGCCTGCGGTCATCGGTATGCTGGTCGCCGGCATCCTGATCGGACTTCTCAAATATATCCCTTGGGAACCCCTTCAGAACGCCCTGTTCAGCGACTATGTCCTGAATGCGCTTTCGATCATGTCTAAGATCGGCGTCGTGCTCATCATGTTCTCGGCGGGACTCGGGACCGACCTGAAAGACCTCAAACAGGCGGGAGTCGCTTCCGTCGTCATCACGACGATGGGCGTCGTCTGCCCCATGCTCCTCGGATTTCTCGCTTCGTGGCTGTTCTTCCCTGCGGAAAGTATGCTGCAACACCTCTTCTACGGCGCGATCCTGACGGCGACCTCCGTCTCCGTCACCGTCGCGGTGCTCAAAGAGATGGGAAAACTGAACACCAAAGTCGGGACGTCCATCGTTGCGGCGGCGGTCATCGACGACGTCATTGGAATCGTCATCCTTTCCGTCCTCACCGGATTTGCCTCCGGCGCGGAGAGCGGAACGGAAGTCGGTTGGAGCTGGTTCAGCCCCAACGCGGGAATGGTCATCATCAAGATCATCCTCTTCTTCGTCATCGCGATCGCGCTCGGCATCGGGCTGAGAAAACTCTTCGACATCATGGAGCGCAAAGCGCCGCATAACCGCCGCGTTCCCATCCTCTCCCTCACCGTATGCTTTATCTATGCTTACGTCGCGGAGAAGATCTTTGGCGTCGCGGACATCACGGGCGCATATATCGCGGGCATCCTGCTCGGAGGCACGCTCAGCGAAACGCCTTACGTCGAGTCCAAAGTCGATCAGATGGGATACCTGTTCTTCTCGCCCATCTTCTTCGCGAATATCGGCATGAACCTCGATTTCAGCGGCATCACCCTTTCCTTCCTCGCGTTCGGCGTGGTCTATGTCGTCGTCGCGTTGCTCGGAAAGCTGGTCGGCTGCGGCGTCGGCGCGAAGATCTGCCGTTTCAGCAATCACGACTCCTTCCGCGTCGGACTCGGCATGATGGTGCGCGCGGAAGTCGTGCTCATCTGTACGGAAAAAGGCGTCCAGAGCGGTCTCGTGAATCCCGCTGTCTATCCTTTCGTGTTCCTCATCATTCTGATCTCTTCCGTGCTCACGCCCATCCTCCTCAAATGGTCGTATAACCGCGAGGCGAAAAAGAACCCGCCTTCCTCCGACGAAGGACAGCCGCAGGAAGAAACGCAGGAGGAATTCCCCGCGCCCGCTTCGACGGGCAGCGCGAGCCACCACTAACCTTTTCATAAAAGTAAAGCAAACGGAACTTCGCTTCTCCGTTTGCTTTTTTTTACGTTTTATGCTATATTGATAAAGAAATATACGGGATAAGGAGGAACAGAGCCATGAAATACCGCAACCTCGGAAAATGGGGGCTCAAAGTCAGCGAAGTTGCGCTCGGAAGCTGGGTGACCGACCTGAGCGGAACGGACGCGGAACAGACGGCAAAGGAGACGGTGAAAGCCGCCTTTGACAACGGCGTGAACTTCTTCGACTGCGCAGACGCTTATTCGGGCGGCGCGGCGGAACGCTTCTTCGGCAAGGTGCTCAACGAGCATTCCCGCAACGAATTCGTCGTATCCTCCAAGGTATTTTTCCCCGTCGGGCGGGGCGCCAACGATTGGGGGCTTTCCCGCAAACACATCATCGAACAGATCGACAAATCGCTCAAAAACCTGCGCGTGGACTACATCGACCTCTACTTCTGCCACCGCTTCGATCCGTCCACGCCCGTCGAAGAGACCATGCAGGTGCTTTCCGACCTCGTACAGCAGGGCAAGATCCTCTACTACGGCGTATCCGAATGGTCGCCCGTGCAGATCGCGGAGGCGCTCTCCGTCATCAAAGAAAACCGCCTGCGCCCTTTGAGCGTCATCCAGCCGCAATATAATATGGCGGACCGCTACATCGAAGACGAGATCGTCGGGATCTGCGAAAAGAACGGCATCGGCATCGTGCCCTTCTCCCCCCTCGCGCAGGGACTGCTCACGGGAAAATACCGCAAGGGAAAACCCATCCCCGCAGGCTCGCGCGCGACATGGCAGGCGGACAAGCAGATCAACAATCTGCTCACCGAAGAAAACCTCGACAAGGTGGAGCGGCTTATCCCGATCGCGGAAAGCCTGGGCGTTCCCCTCTCCGTGCTCGCGCTCGCATGGATCTTGCGCCTCAGACAGATCTCTTCCGTCATCACGGGCGCGTCCCGCCCTTCGCAACTTCTTTCCAACCTTGCGGCAAGCGGGTTCGTCATCCCCGACGACGCGCTCCGCGCCATTGACCAAATTCTCGACTATAAACCGTTCGTAAGGAGGATCGGCTGATATGGAAGTCAAACAAGCGATCAGAGCGCGCGTATCGACGCGCAGTTTTCTGCCCGACCGCGTTCCCGAAGAGATGGTGAATGAGATCGTGCAGGCGGCGCTGTATGCCCCCGTCGGGATGCACCGCTTCGATACCCTTCGCATCACGGTGTTGCAGGACAAAGCGCTTCTCGAAAAGATCCGCCTTGCGGCAGTGAAAGCATCGGGCGACGAACACGCCGATCCCTTGCACGGTGCGCCTCTTCTCGTCATCGTTTCTTCTTCGCAGGAAGGCGACATCGCGGGCGCGAATACCGCCTGTCTGGTAGAAAATATGCTCCTCTGCGCGACCGACCTTGGACTCGGGAATCTCTACGTCCGCGGCGTGCTCGCCGCCGTCGCGGCGGACGAAGCGCTTCTGCGCGAACTCAATCTCCCCGAAGGGATGAAACCCGTCGCTTCCGCGGCGATCGGCTATGCGACCAAAAAACCGGAACCGCGCAAGACGCCCTTCAACGACGTCACAAAAGTGGACTATCTCGGGTGACTGACATGAAACTGACTTATTTTTATCTGAAAACCTGCCCGCATTGCCGCCGCGCAGACGAGATCATCGCACAGCTCATGCAGGAAGAACCCGCTTTCCGCGAGGTGGAAACGGAAAAGATCGAAGAGACCGAACACCCCGAGATCGCGGAAACATACGATTACCGGTACGTTCCCTGCTTCTTTTTGGGCAAGGAAAAACTCATGGAAGGCGTGCCGACGGAAGAAAAGATCCGCACAGCGTTCGCAAGGGCGCTCGGAGCAAAGGAGGAGTTATGATCACATTCAACCATTTCAATTTCAATGTGCTCGATCTTGACAAGAGTATGCGCTTTTACGAAGAAGCGCTCGGATTGAAATTCCACCACGAATCTCTCGCCGCCGACGGGAGATACCGCATCGTCTTTCTGACGGACGGCGTGACCGATTTCATGCTCGAACTCACCTGGCTGCGCGACCGCGAACAGCCGTACGACCTCGGTGACGAGGAGTTCCACCTCGCCTTCCACGTCGACGATTACGACGGATTGCACAAAAAACACGCCGAAATGGGCTGCATCGCCTTCGAAAATCCCGAAATGGGCATCTATTTCATCACCGATCCCGACGGATACTGGTTGGAGATCGTCCCCGCCAAGCGTTGATCGCGGAAATTCCCGCCGAAAAAAGCCGACCTCAGGTCGGCTTTTTTATTGTATTTGGTGAATTATACTATTAAGTGCAACACATTGAGAAAAAAAAGAAGTTCATACAAATCTGTGGTAAAATAGAGTTGCG
>CALVLH010000012.1 GCA_944336975.1 uncultured Clostridia bacterium | reverse complement strand
TTTGATCGTCAGGCGGCGATCAGCGCGGGAAGCAAAGCGATCGTTCCGTATCCCGAACTCATTGCCGCGATGACAACGATAATAATTTCAATCACGATCAAGACCGCATAGAGAATGACGCTGATCAGTGCGCCGATCCCCGCCGACCTCGCCGATTTCGGACGGTCGCTCTTCCAGATGAGGAACAGGATGAGCCCGACGAGCGGGAAAAAGAATCCCAGAACGCCCCATCCTGCCGAGCCGCTGTCATTGACGGGCTGCTTCTGCGCTTCCGCATTGGATGTCAGTACGCCGCAATGAGGACAGACATACGCCTTGTCGTCGATCTCTTTCCCACAATTTCTGCAAAACATTTCATATCTCCTGAATTTATTTTTTTCGGTCACATTGCCGAAAAGATCAAAATCAAATCCGCCGCTCCGTAGCCCGCGCCGAGCATGGCGCCGATCGGACAAAGGACGTCATACGCGATACTTCCCAAAACAAGAAAGACGACGAACGCGGCGACGGGTACTGTCGCGCCGAGCCGAATTGCCGTCGCTGACAGACCTCTTCTGCGTTTTCTCATTGGAATCTTGCACCCCGCAATGCGCGAAGAAATACGCCTTGTCGTCAATCTCTTTCCCGCAATTTCCGCAAAACACGATCAAATTCTTTCGGGCGGTACCGACGGTTCAGCGAACCATTCCCAAGACTGCAAGCGGCGGACGTCTGCGGACGGGAAGACTCCAGCCAGTACCAAAAAAAGATCCCGAGCAAAGGAAAAAGAATGAGACGACCGAAAACGCCGTTTTCTCTCTTTCCTGTTTTGGCTGTCCGCCCTGCGGCAAACGTCCGCAATTCGGGCAGACGGGAGCCTGATCCGAGATGGCTTTTCCGCAATAGGCACAAAACATAACTCTCTCCGTTCGCGATGATATCCACATCTATTACAGTATAAGACATATCCGATTTTATGTCAAGTACTCATATAAATTTATAGAAAACAAGCCCTTTCGGGCATTTTTGGGTTATTTTCAACTGATCTTGACGATGTCGGCGTCATCCAGACCGCGCAGGAAATCGGGGATTTCGTAGCCGCCGCTTTCCGCAGGCGTTTCCTCCTCTTTTTTCGGTTTGGCTTTCTTCGCCTGTTTGTCTTTCTGCTCTTCCGCTTCCCCGATGACCGAGTCGGGCGCGTTGGGATCGGTGTATTCTTCTCTTGCATACAGGTAGGAATCCCTGTCGTCCTCGCGCGTGATCGCCGCCATCAGCGTTTCGTAATCGGGCAGATCTTCGAGGGAATTGAGTTTGAAGCGTTTGAGGAATTCATCCGTCGTCGCGTAAAGGATTGGCTTACCGACGGCGTTTTTTCTGCCGCAGGGATAGATCATTTTCAGATCGAGCAAGGCGCGGACGGCATAATCGCTGTTGAGCCCGCGCAGAAGTTCGATCTCCGTTTTGGTGATCGGCTGTTTGTAGGCGATGATCGCCGCGCATTCGAGAATGGTGCGCGTGAGCTCCTTTTCGCGGATGGGATTGAGCACGGCGGCGACGCCGTCTTTGTAGATGGGATTGGAACCGAGCTGCGCCTTGTTGTTGAAGATGAGCACCTGAATGCCGCCCTCTTCCCCGTAATGCGCTTTCAGCTCTTCGAGCGCTTTGCGGACCTCGCCCGTCGTCACGCCGAGCTTGTCCGCGATGTCCGCGAACGCCACGGCTTTTCCCGAAACGAACAAAATCGCTTCAATTATATTCGTCAATTTCTCCAAGGTCGTCTTCCTCGCTTCTGTCAGGGTTGAGAGAGATGATGATCTCTCCGAATACGTCGGACTGCGTCACGCGCAGATATTGGTGTTTCAGCAATTCAAGCATTGCCTGAAAGGTCGTAATGATCTCCGCTTTGGTAAAATCCTGCGTAAACAGTTGCTCGAATTCCATTTTTTCGTTGGTTTCCAGGCATTCGAGAATAAACTGCACTTTTTGTTCGACGGTATATTCGTCGCGCGGGATCTCGCGGATCTCCTCGTCGGCGATCGCCGTCTCGCGCTTCAGGAGCAGGAGCGAAAACGCCTTGATCATTTCGTCCACGTTGAAATCGGTATAGACGATGCGCGCTTCCCCCACGCTCTTGTCCGGCTCCTTGAAATAGAAGCCGATCGTTTCTAATTCTTTGAGTTTTTTCGTCTCCTCTTTGATGAGTCGGAATTCTTCGAGCGCGCGGATGAGCTCCGCCTTGTCCTCCTCGATCTCCGCGTCGATGTCGGGATCCTCTTCGAGGTTGGGCACCAGGCTCTGCGCCTTGATCTTGATGATGGTCGAGGCGATGTTCAGATATTCGCTCACCTTGTCCATATCCAGATACGGCAATCCCTTCATGTATTGCAGAAACTGCTCCGTGACCTGCGAGACGAAAATGTCCTTGATCTCGATCTCCTCTTTGTTGATGAGGTACAGCAACAGATCGAGCGGACCTTCAAAATTGCTCAGTACGGTCGTATAATCGACGACCGATTCAAAATCTTCCCGTTTCAAAATACCAACCCCCAGAGCGCAGTGATCGGCCAGCCGAGATAATCCTTCGCGAACGTCATGAAATAGCCGAGAATGTCAAACCATTCCATTTGCCGGATGCCGAAGTTCACGCACACCTCGCACAAAAAACTCTCGAAGATGAGCGCGAGCAGGATATAATATCCGTATTTGCGGAGAAACTGGTAGACTTTGCCGTGACGCTTGTCGAGCGCGTCCACGAGACGGAATCCGTCCAGCGGATAGAACGGCAGAAGATTGAACACGCAGAAACTCAGGCTGTACGCAAACAGAAGATCGGTAAACCATTGGAGCAACAGCGAAAAATAGTTGTTCCATGCGGGCAAAACATATTGCGACACGAGCAGAAACAACGGATAGAACAAAAACGCCGTGATGTAATTCATCAGCACGCCCGCGGCGGCAGTCCAGGCGAGCCCCGAACGGTATTTTTTGAAATTATACGGATTGATGGGAACGGGTTTCGCCCAACCGAACCCGACGAACGCGAAACAGAGAAGCCCCGCAATGTCAAAATGGCGCAAAGGATTGACGGAGAGCCTGCCGTTCCATTTCGGCGTGGGATCTCCGCATTGATACGCGACGAACGCGTGCGCAAATTCGTGCAACGTCAGAACGACGGCGACGGCGAGGAAGCTCGCGATTAAATTGACGATCGTACCCATTTCTCTTATTATTATAAACGATTTTCCGCAAAAATGCAACCGTACGACTGTGAATTTATCCATGCGGCGGTGAATTTATCGACAAAACGCGCCCGCAGGCGCGTTTAACGCGGAATATGCGGAGCATAATACTATCGGAATCCCCCTTTTTGCGTCCGTCCGCGCAAGAGAAATCGAAAATGCGTCTGTCCGTGAAGAAACGCCCGCGCGCCGAAATTCGGCGCGCGGGCGCGTGTATCATTATAATTGTCTTTGCGCGGGCATTATTTCAGGCGATCGGGAATGACGTCGTTTCGCACGAGATCTTCATAGGTCTGCGGCTTGACGATATAATCCGCTTTTCCGTCCTTTACGAGCACGGCGGCAGGGATAAAGTTGCGGTTGTAATTGCTCGCCATGGAGTAATTATACGCGCCCGTCGAGAAGATCGCCATAACATCGCCCGTTCGGGCGGCGGGAAGGTTCATGTTTACGCCGATGAGGTCGCCGCTTTCGCAGCACTTGCCCGCGACGGACACGAGCTCGATCGGATCCTCCGCGGCGCGGTTGGCGAGGACCGCCGTATATTTGGACTGATAGAGCGCATATCTCGGGTTATCGAACATCCCGCCGTCGATCGCGACGTATTTTCTGACGTTCGGGATCTCCTTGACTGCGCCGACGGTATAGAGCGTGATCCCCGCCTCTCCGACGATCGAACGTCCCGGTTCGATGAGGATGAACGGGCGTTTCAGCCCGTATTCGGCGCATTTTTCCTTGACGGCGGCGATGAGCGCCTGCAGATAGGCGCGATAACCGTTAACGTCAATCTTTGCGTCTTCGTCCGTGTACCAGATGCCGAAGCCGCCTCCCATATTAAGCGTATCCGCTTCATAACCGAGATTTTTCTTCACCTGCGCGGAAAAGGCGATCACCTTTTCTGCGGCGATCACGAACGACTGCTTTTCGAAGATCTGCGAACCGATGTGGCAATGATAACCTTTCAGCCGCAGGTGCTTTTTGCCAAGGATATAACCGATCATGCGTTCGGCGGTGCCGTCGGACAGGGAAAAGCCGAATTTGGAATCGGTGGTCGCCGTCTGGACATAGGCGTGAGTATGCGCTTCCACGCCGGGATTCACGCGGATGAGAACGTCCTGCACCATCCCGCGTTTTTCCGCTTCCGCGTCGATGAGATCGGCTTCCGTGTAAGCGTCCACGACGATCGCGCCGATCTTGCAATCGAGCGCATAACAGATCTCGCGCGGCAATTTGTTGTTGCCGTGCATATAGATGTCCTTAGCAGGAAATCCCGCCTGCATCGCGGTGTACAGTTCGCCGCCGGAAACGACGTCCACGCCGATCTTTTCCTGCTTCGCGATGGCATAGATCGCCTCGCAGGAAAACGCCTTGGACGCATACAGCACGAGCCCGTTTCCGTCGTATTCCTCATTGATCGTATCGCGATACACGCGCATCATCGCGCGAATATACTCTTCGTCAAATACATAGAGCGGCGTGCCGAAGCGTTGCGCCAACTCCACGCAATCCGCTCCTCCGATCTCGAGATGACCTTTGCGGTTTATTTTCAGCGTATCTCTTGCGTTCATAGTTTACCTTCCGTAAAAAAATATCGCGGATATTATACCATATCGTCGCAAAACGGTCAAGAAAACGCGCTTTTCGCACGAAAAAAAGCAAAAAAGTTTTTAATATGTTTTTTCTCATGTTGCCCGTCGACGGAGATCGGAGAAAAAAGCAATCGATCCGATTATCGTTATCTGCGGATTATATTCAAAGCGAACGCCGCATGGCGTCCGCCTCATAATCAACCGAACGGAACGTTCGTATTTTGGTGCTCATCGGAAAACAGTGAATTCGCCGTTAAACGTCTGTCAACGATTGCGCACGCCTTCCAGGAACGCTTCTCCGTAAGAAAACCGTTCCGCACTCTCCGCCGCGAGCAGAGCGGTCCGCCCCGCTTCGACGCCGTTCACATAGAGGATCGCTTCGCCGAGACAGTCGCCCTCGCCGACGGGCGCTTTGACGCTCTGCGGAAGTTCATATCTGATCTCCGCTTCGCCCGCGCTTCCCTTTTTGACAAAGATCCTCAGGTCGGTTTCGGGACAGATCGCGATCGTTTTCACCTTGCTCCCGCTGACGTCGATCGTCGCTTCGCACGGCTTTCCCGCTTCCAAGATTTTCTTGCTTTCATACGTATTGAACGCGAAATTCAGCATATTTTTTACCCCTTCAAAGCGTTTTTCCGAAGATTCCGCGCCGATGACGACGGAGACCAGCCTTGTTTCTCCCCGCTTAGCCGTCGCCGCAAGACAGAAGCCCGCCTGATTGGTAAAGCCCGTCTTTCCTCCGTCGCAACCGTCGTAAAAGCGAATGAGTTTATTGGTATTGGTCATCGTCGTCGTTCTGCCGTCGGGATGAGAGAAATCTTCCAGCCAGACTTTGGAAAATTCGTAATATTTCCGATGTCCGAGCAATTCGCGAAGCATGAGCGACACGTCTTTCGCACAGGAATATTGCGGTTCCTGCGGCAACCCCGTGCAATTGGCGAACAGGGTGTCCTCCGCACCCAGTTGTTTCGCGCGCTCGTTCATCCGATCGACGAACGCCGCTTCGCTTCCCGAAATGCGCTCGGCGAGCGCCACGCACGAGTCGTTCGCCGAGCACACTGCCACGCTTTTCATGAGCTGTTTCGCAGGATATTGCAGATTTGCCTGTAAAAACACCTGCGAGCCGCCCATTCCCGCGGCGTTGTCGCTTACGGTGATCTGCTCATCGTAGGAGATCGCGCCGCTTTCCGCCGCTTCAAAGGATAAAAGCAAGGTCATGATCTTACACATACTCGCGATGGGAAGCCGTTCGCGCTCATTCTTTGCGTAAACGACCGTCCCGCTGTCGGCGTCCGCAAGGTACGCCGCTTTGCATTCCGCCGTGATTTCTTCCGCGTCGGCGATACGCGACGGGATCGCGGCGGTCACGGCAAGCGCCGCCGCGGCGATCAACGCCAAATTCATCAGTCTTTTCATAACCGCAGTTTGCGCGATCGGAGAAAAATTATCCGCGACGGACGAGCCGCAAAACGTTTTCCTCGATCGTGCTTCCGTCTCAGAGGATGTTCCCGAGCGGATGAAAAAGCGCGGCGAGAAGCAGCATCTCCAAAAGACAGATGAACGCGGCGATCGCCAGGGCGAGCGCAAATTCCCGCGACAATCCGAAAAACGCGTCTCCGCAAAAGGAAAAATGTTTCGCGCGTTCCAACGCAAGCGTCGCCGAACAGAGAAAGAGCGCGTCAAAGAGCAGGTGTACGGGCAAATACAGGACGAACACGATCAGCGCGCCGGAAACGCGATATACGCTGAAAAAGACGTAAAGCGTTCCGCCGAAAGTATAACCGCGATAGACGAGAAGGAGCGGCGCAATGGGAAATACGGCAAGATGTACGCCGCAAGCGAACAGCATTGCGAGCAAAAGCGCGTGCCCTGCCGTCCTTTGAAAAAAGATCACGACGACGCTCGTCGAAGAATAACACACCCTGTCGATGAATCTGTCGCACATATTGAGATGATATTCGTAAATTGCAGGCGTATTGATAAATACTATGCCACATATAGTACTACACAAAAATGCAAAAAATAGAAATATAAGCACTTTTTTGTGCTCGATGATTCGATTTTGGCAATCTTTCAGACAAAAAAGAAGGTTCATACTTTATTATATGAACCCCCTCTTGCGTTCTATTCTCCGATCATGTGCTCGATTCCGATCCCGTAACCTCGTGTCGGATCGTTCAGAAATACGTGCGTGACCGCGCCGATGAGTTTGCCGTTCTGCACGATCGGACTGCCGCTCATCCCCTGGACAATCCCGCCTGTTTCGTCGATCAGTCTCTCATCCGTCACCTTTATGACGAAATTCTTATTTTCGCGATTCCCCGCATCGACTTTTGCGATGGCGATTTCATATTTTTGCGGACAGACGCCGTTTACCGTAGAATAGATGACAGCTTTACCGATGCTCGCCTGCGAAATCGGCGCAATCTCCACCGTTTGCGTCTGAGAAAAGTCGTAGTTTTCTTCGAACGTGCCGTAAAGCCCTGTCGCGCAGACACATTCCGCTTTGGCGATCGCCTTATCATTGAGGAAGAGTCCGCGCAGTTCTCCCGCTTTGCCCCGTTCGCCTTTATTGATCCCGATCACGCTGCAAAGATAAACTTTTGCGTCGGAGATCTGCATCGATTCCTTATTTTCGTCCGTTACGCCGTGTCCGAGCGCCGCAAAGCGACGGCTCTCCTTTTCGATATACGTCACCGTACCAATTCCGGAAACGGTGTCGCGGATAAGGACACCGATCTTATATTTCCCGCTCTTTTTTTCCCGAATCGGCGTGATCTCCGTTTCGGCGGTGTCACCCTGTCTCTTGACGCGGACGCGCACCGTCTTTCCTCCGTATTTCGCGAGCATAGAGTTAAGTTCCTCGATATTTCTGACCGCGATCCCGTCGATCGCGCAAATAATGTCGCCCGAACGGATCCCCGCCTGTTCCGCAGGCTTATAAATGCCGTCTTCCGCCGCCACTTCGTTCAGTCCGATGACCTGCACGCCGCCTGCGCTCAGAAGAAATCCGGCAGTCATCCCGCCGAGATAGTAAAGATCTTTTTCCGCGGCGGACGCTCGCACGGCGCCGCCCGTCATACAGCACGCACATAGCGCGAGCGCCGCGATAAAAAATTTCAGCTTGCGCATGAAAACCTCCGATTACGAAGTTAATTTGCGCAAGCCGATTGCCGAATATTCGGTTTTCTTCCTATTATCTCAGGGACTTTTTGTAAATTTCCGCACTTTTCACCAATTCTGCGGCGTGTTTCTCCGCAAATTCGCTTTCAGCGTCTCCGCCGACCAGGCGAGCGATCTCTTTCAGCCTGGTTTCGCGATCGAGCTTTCGGATGTCGGTATAGGTCTTGCCCTCCCTCTGCGTCTTTTCGATGAGGAATTGCGAATCGGCGGCCGCCGCGATCTGCGCCAGGTGCGAAACCGCGATGATCTGCGTGGTCCGGGCGATGGAACAGAATTTTTCCGCCACGACTCGCGCCGTCTTTCCGCTGATACCTGCGTCGATCTCGTCGAAGAGATATGTCCCGATCTCGTTGAGCGAGGAAAGCTGCGCCTTGATCGCAAGCATAAAGCGGCTCATTTCACCGCCGCTGATGATCTTGCCCAGCTCCTTGACGGGCTCTCCCGCATTGGCAGAAAACAGATAAGTGACGCCGTCCAATCCCTCGGCATTCGCCCTTCCGACGTCTTCTCTCCCGAAGGGTGCAAAACGGATGATGAATTGCGCCGACCCGATGTTGAGGGTGCGGAGTTGTTCCGTGACGCGCGTTTCAAACGTCTTTGCGGCGCGTTTTCTCGCGTCGCTCAGCTTGCAGCATGCGCCGAAGAGCTTATCCTCCGTGCGTGACAGCGCTGAAGTAAGTTTTTCGAACCGTTCCCCGCTGTCCGAGAGCAGTTCCTCTTCCGCTTTTGCCTTTTGATAAAAAGTCTCGATCGCAGCAAAGTCTCTGCCGTATTTCTTCTTCAACGCGCGGATCTCATCCAGGCGTTGTTCCACGCGCTCCGCTTCCTTTTCGTCAAATTCGCATTCGGAAGCAAGCCGTTCCGTTTCATCGGCAATGTCCTCCAATTCGGCGGCGAGATTTTCCGCCCGCTCCGCGAGTGCGGCATATTCCGCGCCGAACCCCGTAAGCGAATGCAATGATCGCAGTGCGCCGTTGAGCGAATCCGCGCCTCCTCCGTCGGCGAGCAGAAATTGCGCCGCGGTGCGGAGCCTTTCGAGGATCTTTTCCGAATGCGTGATCTTATCCCGCAACGAAAGCAATTCTTCCTCTTCGCCCTCTTTGATCGCGGCGTTTTCAATCTCCGCGATCTGAAACCGCAGAATGTCCAGCCTGCGATCGCGCTCCCCTTCGTCGCCTCCCAAAAGCGAGAGTTCCGAAAGGATCTCTTTACGGTCAGCGAGACACTGCGCGACTTCTTCTTTGGCAATCCGTACCGTCTCCCCCGCGATCTTATCGAGTAAGCGGAGCTGATTGCTCTCTTTGAGGAGATAGAAATGCTCGCTCTGCCCGTGAACGTCGACGAGAAGAGACGTCAGGCGACGGAGCATGGAAACGGTCACGGGGCAACCGTTGACTTTGACCGAACCCTTCCCGTCCGCAGAAAATCGCCGCGTGATAACGAGCGTCTCGTCCTCTTCGATCTCGAGTTCGGAGAGCACGCGGGAAAGTTCCGGATGATCGGCACGAAACTCCGCGCGCACAAAACAGCCCTCCGCGCCGTAGCGGATCATGCTTTTATCCGCTTTTGCGCCGAGGACAAAATCGATGGAGTCGAGGATGACAGATTTCCCCGCGCCCGTCTCTCCCGAAAGCACGTTGAGTCCCGCGGAAAATTCGATTTCCGCGCGTTCGATCAGGGCGATATTTTGTATGGTGAGGCGTTCCAGCATGGATTCATCCCTGAATGATCTTATTGAGCCTGTCGCGGACGGAGACTGCGTCGGCGGGCGTTTCGCATATGAGCAAAGTAGTATCGTCGCCCGCGACGCTGCCAACCACTTCTTTATAGTTTAAGCGGTCGATGACGACGCCTGCATTGGCGCCGTTGCCGTTGAGCGTCTTGACGACGATCAGGTTCCCGACCGCCTGGATGTTGATGACGCACGCCTGGAACAATCCGCGCATCTTATCGGAAAGCTCCCCTTCATTTTCGTTGATGCAGGTATAGCGGAAACGTTTGGTGATCCCCGCGACTTTGAACAGGTGAAGTTCCTTGATGTCGCGCGAGATCGTCGCCTGCGTTACGGAAAAATTACACGCGTTGAGTTCCGCGCAGAGTTCCTCCTGCGTTTCGATCTCCTTTTCTGAGATGATTTCCAAAATTTTGCTGTGTCTAGCATTTCGTAACATAATCTTCCCCTTGATCAATGATTGAGTTTTTCGGTCAGATGACGAAAGAAACCGTTTTTGTTGCGCGTGAGAAAATAAGCGGAGCGCGGCGACTTTCGAACGGTCAATCGGTGTCCGTATCCCGCTTCTCCGAGGAATTTTCCGTCTCCGTAAAGGAACAGCGGCGATTTCCCTTCGGCAAAATTGAAAGAAAGCTCGCAACGGTCGGAGAATGCGATGGGACGGCTGCGCAAAGAAAAGGCGCACACGGGCGTCAGGAGGAAGGTCGGGCAATCGGGCGCCATGATGTTCCCGCCCGCGGAGAGCGAATATGCAGTCGACCCCGTCGGCGTCGCCACAATGAGTCCGTCCGCGGCAAAATCCCCCATGGGTTCGCCGTCGATGTTGACCGAAATGTCGGCGAGCTGGCCGCCGCGCTGTTGCATGAAGTTGCGCATGAGCGAGATCTCGTTCAGACAATGCGTCTTCACTCCGTCGAGATCCGCTTCGATCATCGAGCGGATCATAACGGGGCAATCCTCGTCGAGAACCAGGTCGATCGCGCGAAGCGCGTCCTCTTTTTCAAACTCGGTGAGAAATCCGAGCGTGCCGTAATTGACGCCGACGAGCGGGATCTTCCGCTCGCTCGCCTCGCGCGCCGCATGAAGGACGGTCCCGTCACCGCCGAGAACGATCAGCCGATCGGCGTCGGAAATTCCTTCCGAAAGCGGACAGACGATCGCCTCGTTTCCGCGGCGAACGATCTCGGCTGCGATCCGTTCGATCGCAGCTTCGTCTTTCATCCTGTTTTTGCTGTAAACGATTCCGATTTTCATTGGCTTATATTATACACAAATTTATGCATAATTGCAAGTATCTTTGCCGAATAAATCAAAAAAAGACGAATTTTATTCGTCCTTTTTCATGCGCCGCGAGGAAATGTGCTTCCCGTTCCCCCGCCGCGCGCCCGCAAGCGCAAGTCTTGTTCCGATCGTATGCCGCCCTACTCCGTTTATCGGCGTCCGATCGCGTTTTGCCCGATATTTTGCTCGATTTGTCTCCCTCAAGGACAAAAGACGGTTCGGTCCGCGAAGATCGTTCTGCGCACATTGCACATTGCCGTCTGTCGCGCCGACGTCGGATCGCCGCCGCTTTATAAGCGCGACGAATCAAGAGTCCGTCGTCCGAGAGGCGGAACCTCTCGCGTTCCGTGTCCGCCCGTCCGTCCGAGCCTTCGCGCATTGGTGCGGAAGCGCAAGATTCGCGCGGCTTTCTTTCGCGCGTTTTATTCAGCGCTCCTCCGCCAGCGTCATCGCGCGGCGAAGCAGTTCCGCTTCGGATAAAGAGATGCCGTCCTTTTCGAGCAGGAGCATATATTCGACGTTTTTCTTTTCCCGTACGGGCGCGTTGACGATGTTGACGGGCGCCAGACGCTCGGCCGCCGCGGCGGCGAATACGGACGATAAAATATCGGGATGATGTTTGCGCGCGACGATGCCGCTCTTGCCGATGTTCTTATTTTCGCACTCGAACTGCGGCTTGACGAGAACGCAGGCAAACGCTCCCGACGATAAAATCGAAGAGATCGCAGGAAAAATCAGCTTGAGGGATATGAAACTCAAATCGGAAACGACGCCGTCGATGCGCTCAGGGAAATCTTCCCGCGTGAGGTATCGGGCGTTCGTCCTATCCATGACGACGACGCGCGGATCCCCGCAAATCCGTTCGTCCAGCTGGCTCTCCCCGACGTCGACGCAATATACGCGCCTCGCGCCGCATTGCAAAAGGCAATCGGTAAACCCGCCGTTGCTCGCTCCGAGGTCGGCGAAGGTCTTTCCCGTAACGTCCAGGGAAAACTCGCGCAGAGCGCGGGAGAGTTTATATCCGCCGTTGGAAACAAAACTCTCCTCGGCAGGCAGAAATTCAAAGACGTCGCTCTCGGAAACCTCATCCGAAGGTTTCAACGCTTTGCCGCCGCGGAGTATGAGTCCCGCGGAAAGCGCTTCCGCCGCTTTTGTCCTCGAAGCATATTTGTCCGCAAAAAACTTATCTGCGCGCATACAGCCTCCCGATCAGGCGCAGGATTTCCTCTTCATCCAGCCCGCATTCGCGCATCAGTTCGCCGACTTCGCCCTGAGGGATGAAGCGGTCGGGATAGGCGAAAGAAAAGACCTGCTTTTCTCCCGCGGAAACCCCTTCTTTTTCGCCGCGGGGAAGCGTATGTGCGGGCGATAAGAAATGCGTCTGCGAGATCTGCGCAACGTTCGGGGCATTGTTCGCGGCCTTATCGTCCGAAGCATTTTCGTCCGCATTCGGGATATTTTTCGCCCTGCCTTTCGCCCCGCTTAAACCGTTTTCGGATGCGTCGCGAAGAGCGCTGCCCGCGTGTCCCTCATCCGTCCAGCCGGGATCGGTCTGTTCCGCTTCCAGATCGGACCGGCTTTTGCGGCGATAGAAGCGCGCGACGGCGTCTCCCAAACCGCCGATCAGAGCGTTGTCCTCTACGGTGACGATGTATTTTTGCGGCAAAGAAGAGAGCAATTCTTCGTCGAGCGGCTTCAAAAAACGCGCGTTGACGAGCGTAAACGCCATCCCATTTTCTTTTGCGCGGCGATACACGTTTTCCGCCAAACGCAAGGAGCGTTCCCCTGCCGCAAGCATTACTATGTCAGACATATTACTATGTAAAATACCAAATTTGCCGATTTCAAGCGCCGTTTTTGCGGAATTTTCCGTGGATTTCAGCGTTTCCCCTCTCGATTCTCTGGGATAGCGAATGGCAAACGGCACATCGTTCGCCGCGCTCAGGCGAAGCATCGCGCGAAATTCACACAGATCGGCAGGGATCGCGATCACGAGATTGGGTATCGGGGAGAGATAAGACAGATCGTAAACGCCCTGGTGCGTCTCCCCGTCCGCTCCCGTGATCCCCGCTCGGTCGATACAGAACGTAACGGGCAGGTTTTGCCCGCAGACGTCGTGCAATATCTCGTCGAATGCGCGCTGTAAGAAGGTGGAATAAATCGCGTAATACGGTTTCATCCCCTCTGCTGCGAGCGAAGCGGCGAGCACGCAGGCGTGTTCTTCGCAGATCCCCACGTCGAACGCGCGCTCGGGAAAGCGCTCGAAAAACGGGCGCAAGCCGAGACTGTCCGTCATCGCCGCGGTCACGGCGACGATGCGCTCGTCGTTTTCCGCGATGGCGCAGAGTTCTTCGCCCAGTACGCGGGAATATTCCGTCGTTTTGCGCGCCCCGTCGGGCGCCACGCCGTGCGTAAGCTCGGGCGCGTTCTCCGAAAACGCATATCCGAGGCCCTTTTTCGTCCTGACGTGAAGGATCACGCTCCCGCGTTCCAGCATTTTCTTTGCCCTGTCGAGCGCTTCGGCGCATTCCTGAAGGTCGTTTCCGCTACAAACCCCTGCATATTGCAACCCGAAACGCCCGAACAGCGCAATTTTAGCGTCCTCTGCGCCCGTTGCGCTTTCTTCCGAATCGCTCAAAAGCTCGTGCATCCCGCCCACCGTCGGGGAAATAGACATTCCGTTATCGTTGAGCACGATGAGAATGCGCGTTTTTAAGATCTCGAGGCTGTTGAGCGCCTCGTAAATGAGCCCGTTATTGAAGGATCCGTCCCCGACAAAGGCGATCACGGCATGATCTTCGCCTTTCAGATCGCGCGCTTTGGCAATGCCGAGCGCCGCCGAGATCGCCGTGCCCGCGTGTCCCGTGCCGTAACAGTCATATTCGCTCTCCGATCGTTTCGGAAATCCGGACAATCCGCCCTTTTTGCGCAGGCTTCCGAAACGGGATGCGCGTCCCGAGAGCATTTTATGGGCATAACATTGGTGTCCCACGTCAAAAACGATCTTATCGCGCGGAAAATCGAAGGCACGATGAAGCGCGACGGTCATCTCTACAACGCCGAGGTTTGACGCGAGATGCCCGCCGTTGCCGGAAACCGTGGTAAGGATCTCCCGACGGATCTCGGCGCAAAGCGTTTGCAGTTCAGGATCGGAAGCGCTGAGGAGCGCTTCACGGGAAACATTTTTCAACATATTGCGACAAAAATAACGGCGCAGAGCCGACGCCCTGCGCCTATACTCAATTTATTGGTTGCGATTGCGCACATAATCGGTCAACGCGTGGAAGAACGAGACGTCTTTGTCGATCGCTTCCAGGACACGGTGGCACTTTTCCGCATACAGATCCGCTTGGAGTTGCGCGGCGGACAAGCCGTAAACTTTCACGCAGGTCAGTTTTCCGCTCGCCTTGTCTTTCCCGAGCGTTTTGCCCATTTTATCGAACGACCCCACCTCGTCGAGAATGTCGTCCGTGATCTGAAACAGGATGCCCAAGTCGTGCCCGAATTGTTTCATTTCAAAATAATACGAACCCGAGAGGATCGCCGCCATGACGAGCGGCGCGGTGATCAGCTTTCCCGTCTTATGCTCATAGATAAATTCCAGCTCTTCGGGCGTGACCTGTTCCGCCGAAGTGTACAGAAGATCTGCCGATTGCCCCGCGATCATCCCGCCCGCTCCCGCGGCATCGCACAGACAACGCGCGGCATACAGATGTTCCGTTCCGCGCGAAATCTGAGCTAACAACAGCGAAAACGCGGTATTGAGGAGCGCGTCTCCCGCAAGGATGGCATTTGCCTCGCCGAACATCTTATGATTGGACGGCTTGCCGCGGCGGAAATCGTCGTTATCCATGGCAGGCAGATCGTCGTGAATGAGCGAATAGGTATGGATCATTTCCAACGCGATCGCATAATCCGTCTCGCGCCTCCAATCCCCGCCCAAAAGATCGACGGCGGCGAGAAACAGCACAGGACGAACGCGTTTGCCTCCGATCTGCAAGCTGTAACGCATACTCTCCGTCAGCACGGACGGAGCGAAATCCATCTTTGCGCAGTAATCGCCGAGCGCGGCCTCGAAGCCGCGCGCATATTCCGCATATTTTTCTTTGAAATCGATCACAGAGATTTCTCCATGCTGCGTTCCGCCGCTTCGCAGGTATTGCTCAGAAGCATGGCGATGGTCATAGGCCCTACGCCGCCGGGAACGGGCGTCAGATAGGACGCCTTGTCTTTTACCGATTGAAAATCCACGTCGCCGCACAGTTTTCCGTTCTCGTCGCGGTCCATTCCGACATCGATCACTACGGCGCCCTCTTTGACCATATCCGCGGTGATGAATTTGGCTTTCCCGATCGCGGCGACGAGGATGTCGGCGCGCAGGCATTCCTCTTTGAGGTTTTCGGTGCGCGAGTGACAGACCGTGACCGTCGCGTCCGCATTGATGAGAAGAAGCGCCATCGGTCTGCCGACGATATTGCTTCGCCCGACGACTACGGCGTTTTTGCCTGCCGTCGGGATATGATAGCGTTTGAGCAGTTCCATCACGCCGAGCGGCGTGCAGGCGACCGTTCCGCGCTCGCGCAGAGCGAGTTTACCGATATTTTCCGCACAGAACCCGTCGACGTCCTTTGCGGCGGGGATCTTCGCGAGGATCTTATCCGCGTTCAGTCCGCGGGGAAGCGGAAGCTGTACGAGGATGCCGTGGACGTTCTCATCCTCCGCTAGCGCGGATACGAGTTCTTCCACCTCTTCCTGCGAAGAGGTTTCCGGAAGGTAATGCGCAAAAGAACGGATCCCCGCCTCTTCGCATCCTTTGATCTTATTGCGGACGTAGACCTGAGAAGCGGGATCCTGCCCGACCAGGACTACGGCAAGTCCTATCTTTCTGCCGTATTTTTTTTCAAATTCCTCCGAACGGACCTTCAATTCCGCGCGAATGGAAGCCGCCGTCGCTTTTCCGTCGATTAACGTCATGCGTTGATCACCCCCGCGAGAACTCCGTTGACGAAACCCGCCGAATTTTCGGTGGAAAATTTGCGGGCAAGCCCCACCGCCTCGTTAACGGCGACGACGGGAGGAACGTCGGGACAATATTTGATCTCCGCCAGCGCGACGAACAGGATGGCGCGATCGACGGGATAGATTCGGTACTCCGCAAAACGCTCCACTTTCGCGTTCATCAGCTCGGAAAGCGTTTCCCTGTTCTCTTCGACCAGGGTGATGAGGCGCGTGGCAAATTCCCGCTCTTCGTCCGTCAGTTTCGCGTTTTTGAAAACCGCCGCCTTGAACCTGTCGTTACAGTTACCGTTGAACAATTCGGCAAAAATGATCTTGAAAGCTGATTCTCTCGCATCGCTTCTCATGTATAGTAATCCTCTTAACAATAATTTCCCCTTCCGAACGGAAAGGGAAATCTTTTTTATCCGAAACCTTATTGATTGCCCTGTGCGCCGTCCTGACCTTCCTGCCCTTCCGTCTGCTCCTCTTCGGCAGCGGGCGCGGGCGCGGCAGGTGCGGGGAACACGACGCTCTGAACGTGCACGTCGATCTTCGCGATCTTGAATTTCGTCATCGATTCGACCATCTGCTGTACGGTCTGCTGAATGCGGAACGCGAGCTCGGGGACTTTATATCCGTAATGCGCGATCACGGAAATATCGATGAACAGCCCTTCTTTCTCGAAGCAGAGTTTGATCGCACGGCTCTTGGAAGGAACGAGCTCGACGCCCTGCGTTTCCTGCAGCGCGTGAGTCACGATCCCCCTCACGATGTCTGCGTTGTAGGTAATTTTTCCTTTCTGTTTTCCGTTGGGATTATATCTGATGGTAGCCATAATATACTCCTTTTTTCGATAAGTATATTATAGCACATCTTTTCCGATTTTACCACTATTTTTCTCAACTTTCCGCGTAAACAGGCATAATTATAATGTTTCCGGAGACGATACCCGTCTCATTTTTCAACATAGTGTATATCGAGAGCGCAGAATCGTAGGTCAGCTCGGAAGAATTGATAAATACGTTAACATTATCCGAATCATAACCGATGGAAACGACGGCGTCGGAGAAGCCGATCGACTTGATCATCGTCTCGATGACGAGTTCGTCTTCCATGATGCCCACCATTTTCTGCTTCATTGCCGCGGCTTCTTTGTACTCTTCGCTGTCCGCCTCATAGATGGCGAGCACGCTGTCGAGCTGTACAAATTCTTCGCTGCGCGTCGAAGTGCGTTCGGAGCGATAAGAAGTGAAGTAATTTGCTTCCGCCGCTCCCCCGCCCGCCGTATCGGTCGCCGCGGTTCCCGCGAGAATGAAGTTGAAAACCGCGGTTACCGCCAGAAGCAAGACGAGCGTTGACATAAGTGCGATCTTTTTTGCGTTGGTCATAAACATATCTCCTTTTATGAATTCCCGTTTATTGAGTCCTGCAGTAAACCAGGACATTGCCGCGCTCCACTCCGAGCGCCGTGACGGTCACATCGATCACGCGGATGCGGGTGAGGATGCTGTCCGCTCCATGGCACACCACGATCGCGCTCACCGCCTTCCCGTCCTCGCTCGTGATCATCACTTCTGCCTCCCCCACGCCGTCGATCTGACCGAGCAGCGCGCTCAGGCGCAGTTCCTCTTCCGTATGCGAGAGAGAGGCGGACGTCTCGCCGCCGAAAAAGACGCGCCAGACGGCAAAGAGAAGCAGCAGAGCGACGACGGCGAGCGCGATCGCCCGCACCGTCTTATCCGAAAGAAATTTGGCGATCTTCTCCCGATTCATGCGACCTCCACTTCACAGCGGTAGCGGTTTTCCAGTCCGCTCTTGATCCGCGCTATGATATCTATATGTTTTTCGGGCGGGTTTATTCCGAAATCTTCAACGATCACGCGGATATTTTTGACGGAAAACGCCGAATTTGCATCGCAATCCACTTCCGCGGCCGCCTCGACTCCGTATTCCGCCGAAAGATAATTGCCGATCGCAAGCGATTCCGAACGTTCGCAAAGCGCCTCACAGGAAACGAGATAACTTTCGTCGGCGGCTATATCGGCAGAAGCAAATTCCCATTTCCCCTCCGCGAGCGAGGCGAGCGGCGCGAGAAAAACGAGCAGACACAGCAAACGCGTCATCCCGCGGATAAACTTTCCCGTCTGCCCGCCGGGCGCGATCACCGTGACGACGGAGGAAAGAAGCACGATCCCCGCGATGCTCAAAATATATTCTTTCATTAGAAGATCACCCCCGAAGAGCACACAAGCAGGAGCACGGTGACGAAATAGAGAAATGAGATCGCAAACAGCCCTGCCGTAAAGTAGTTAAAATTGCCCGCAAGCTCGGATAGGAACGCGGAGATCTTGCCGCCCGCGGGTTCCGTCGCCGCCGCCGCAAGCCGCAGAAAGAGATGGAAGACAGCGAAGAGCACGAGCGGGCGCAGGAGCGTTGCGGCAAGCAGAAAGATGGAAAACGAGCCGAGTGCATTTTTGATGAGCGCGCTTCCCGCAAGGACGAGATCGACTCCGCCCGAAAGAAACCCGCCTACGATAGGAACGGAGTTGGAGATCGCATACTTTGCGGCGCGAAGGGATATGCCGTCGTATGTCGCCGAAGTGATGCCCTGCACAGTGAGAAACAGGCTGAACAACGTCAGTGATACGCCGATGAGCCACTTATTCACGCTTTTGAACAGATCGGACAAACGCTTTGTGCGCACTTCATCGGAAATGTTCCCCACAAAAGAAAGCACGATGATGACGAGCGCGGACGGCAGGACGACCGCCGTGAACAGTTGCACGAGCGCGCCGCTCATGAAGGCGACCGCAGGGCGGTAGACAGCGGCGGAGACCGTTCCGCCGCTTCCCGCCATCAGCGTGAGGAGGAGCGGAAAGACGAGTTCCATCTGCCGCTGCATTTGCCCGAGCGCGGCAAACGCAGTTTTCAACACGGTCAGAAGACAGGCGAGCACGATCGCGCCGATAGAGAGATACCCGACAAAATTGACGATCTCCGACATCGAACTGTCCAAAAAGCCGCTTCGGACGGAATTCAGGATCCCGCACAGCACGGCGACTGCAAGGATGACGGCGAATGCGGGCAGGAGCGTCTGCGCCTCCTCCCAGATGAGATTGACGATCGCCTCGGCAAAAGAAGAGTAGTCGAGGGCAAAATCCCCCGTCGCCACGCTCATCAGCTTATCTTTGAGCGATATTCCCTTGAAATCGGAAAAACTGTCCAGGTATGCCTGCAATTCTTCGAGATCGAGGGAATCGACGAGCGTTTCGATGTTGGCTTCCAGTTCGGCGAGCGCTTCGTCGTCCGCGCTTTCGGCGGACGCCGTGACGTTGCCGAACGCGGCGGAGACGAGCACGAGCGCAAAGACGATCAGCAAAACGGCGAGCGTACGCCTGCGGCGCGGGCGGATAGATCTCCTTTTCATTTCACAATAACTCCAAAAGCTGACGGATAAAGCTGAGCACGCTTTCGAGGATGGGTACGGCGAGCACCAGAATGACCGCTTTTCCGCAAAAGACCAGCTTGTCCGCGAGAGAATTTTGCCCGAAATCTTTTAAGATCCCCGCGCTGAACTCCACGAGATAGCCGATCCCGAGCATTTTGAGCAATATTTTGACGAAAGAAGTTTTGATCCCCGTCGTTTCCGCGATCTCGCCGAAGACGGAAAGGCTGTCGCCGAATAGTTCGAAGGCAAACAGCAGGAGGATGACGCTCCCCGCGACGGTGACGGCGAAGGCGAGTTCGGGGCGCGCGCTTTTGAGGATGAGGGCGGCGATCGCGGTGACGAAAGCGATGCCGACGAGCTGAAATACCGCCATGTCAGTAAAGGTCGAAAATGGCTTTCACCGTTTCAAAGAGATCGCCGACCATCGTCACCATGACGGTCAGGACGAGCACGAGCCCGACGAGCGAGACTACGGTCGCGATGTCGTCTCGGTCAGATTTTTTGAGCACCTGACACACGACGGTGACGATGATGCCGATCGCCGCCAATTTGAAGATGATAGAAATTTCCATAGATTTGTCAGACGATGAGGATGACGAGCGCCAGCCCCGCGAGCAAACCGAGTTTGAGGTATAACTCCGCGCGCTCCTTCGCTTCGCGTTCGCTCTCCCCCTTTTTTGCCGCGAGATATTCCTTCTGCGCGGAAAAATAGGCGTTCTGCGACTGCGCGTCGCCCCGCCCGAGCATGGAAAAATAGTCGTCGAGACAGCCGCGTTCCTCCTGCGTGAGATATTCCGTTTTCACCGTCGTCGGCTCGCGGCGCATCGCCGCCGCGACGATCTCCTTAAAATCCCCTTCGTATGCATAAGCGGCAAAAAATTCCCCGATCGGGCGCCGCATGTATTTGAGTTCGGTGAGATAAAGCTCATTGAAGGCGCAAAACTGCGCATACAGCTTCTTCCGTGCGCGGTATTTCCCCGAGGCAAACGCGCCGACCGCCACGGAAAACGCCACGATCAACGCGCAAAGCGCGAATTTAATCCACATGATTCCCCTCCGCGTCGAAGACCGCGGCGATCTTGCCCACTCCCGAAAGCAGAACATAACGATCGAAGAGCTTTTCGGGCACATATCTCACGTCGGTCAGATGCGCGGACGCGAATACTCTGACGCCGCCGCGGATCGCCCGTTGCACGGCGGGATAGTCCTCGGGCAGCAATTCGTCGGTGACAATAAGATCGGGACGCATCGCGCGGATACCGGCGGTAAAAGCGGTGAGTTTATCTGCAAAACGGATGACGTCGCTCCCCTTGCCCGTATCCCCTGCGGAAAGTTCTCCGCGCTCGTCGCTCACGAGCACGTTGAGACCTTCCCGTTCGCACGCGAGCCGCGAAAGGTCGCGCAAAAGCGTCGTTTTCCCTCCGCCCGGCGGCGACATCAGGAGCACGGAACGTCTTCCCTCGCAACATCGGGCATAGATCTGTTCCGCGCACCCCGTTACCGCGTGCGGGATGCGCACGCAAACGGATGTGACGGCGCGGACCGCGAGCACTCTGCCGCCTTCGTAGACGTAGGTCCCCGCGATCCCTACGCGTTCTCCGTTCTTCCCCGTCACGAAACCCTGCCTGAGCTGATTTTCCGCCGAATAGACCGAATAGCCGCACGCCGCAAAGACAAGATCGTCTACCTCTTCCTGAGTAGGGAAAAGCGCGTCCTCCTCTCCGCACGGTCCCGTTGCGCCTAAAAAGCGAAAGTCGCCGCCCACGTTCGCGCGCAGAGGTTTGTCCGCGCGGACGCGCAGTTCGTACAGTCTGTTCCGATTGAGATGACGCACCGCTTCCGCAATGCGCTCGGGGAGGAAATCGAGCATAGTGTTATAATATACTGCCCGAGCGCAAAAATTATGAAATGCGGACAAAGAAAAAACTCCGCCGCAACGGGCGAAGTTGTGAAAGACGGGATCCCCCGTCTGTATTCCATTTTCCTGCCGATTGACAGGGAACCGAATGAGCTGACCCGCAGGCAGCCGAACCGTCCGCGCGGGAACAGGCTGCCGAAGTGTTCAGCCGACAAACTCCCCGCCGCGGAACAGACCTTCGCGGACGCTGCCGTCGGGCAGCCGCAGGACGCCGTATCCCTCCCGCACGTCGTCGCGGAATTCTCCTTCGTAATACGAGCCGTCGGGATATGTCTCTTTCCCGTTCCCGTGCCGCTTCCCGTAATAAAATTCTCCCGCATATTTTCTGCCGTCCGCAAAGAAAAATACGCCGCAGCCGTGAATGTTCCCGACGTGGAAATTCCCGCGGTAAACGCAGCCGTCCCGAAAGGTCAGCTCGCCGTATCCGTCATAGCTGTTCAAGGCAAATTTGCCGACGTACCGCATAGCGTCGGCGTCGGTGAGCGACGTGCCGCCGTCGTACCGCTTAAATCCGACCGCGATCTTCCTTATCCCGTTCGGAAAGAGCATTTCTCCTTCGCCGGAGGGCGCGGGCTGATAATTGACTTTCCCGTGATAGACGATCCCGTCAAAGAAAAAGATCGTGCCCTCGACGGGAGCGCCGTCGGAATATTGCCCCTTGAAATAATTGCCGTTGGAAAAGTGTTCTCTGCCCGCGCCGCTCATTTTGCCGTCGCAAAATTCTCCGACGTATTCCCCGCCGTTGTGATAGGTCAGCTTTCCCTGCCCGTGCATTTTTCCGTCCCGGAATTCCCCGACATAGACCGCATAATCTTTCAACTGCTTCCCGAGCCCCTCCTGCGGGCTGTCGGGATACGGACAGGCGTCATAGATCTCTTTCAGTTTTTTCGGAATCAGCGATTCTTCCTGCATGGTTCTTCCCCCTCGTTTTGCTCCCGACGGCACAGAAAATAAGGGCGGCGTCATGCCGAAGACAAAGCGCCGCCGCTCCTTTATTCGATGACGAAAACCGTCACGCTGTTGTTTCTGACTGTCGCGGAAAGCACGTTGTCTTTGAGCGCGATCTCGCTGCAAACAGGCTCGATGTTATGCACTTTGCCCTTCTTAACGCCGATCTCGTTGATGACCGTGACGTCCTCGTGCCAGAGCGTCGTGACTTTTGCCTTTTTCTTTTTACCGAAATTGACGATCTTCGCGTTCAGCTCTTCGTCTTTGCCCGACACGTTGACGACTTTGAGATAGATCTTCCCGTCCTCGCCCACGGTCGTGCTCTGGAATACGCGCTCGTTCACCTTCCAGATGTTCTTGAACAGCACTTCGTGCCATTCGCCGTCCTTGAAGATGGATGCGGTAAACGTCTTTTTCGTATAGACGAGCTTCATCTTGTTCCCTTCGGGACTGTATCCGAGAAACTTATGGTTGCCCATCATCTCGCAGACGGTCCGCATGAAGTCGACGCGCTTGTCGAAGGAAACGTCGTAGCCCTTGTGATTTTTCCCGTACTGACAGCAGATCGAGAAGCCCGCGCAGTCCATCGTGCCCGCGTCTCTGATGTCGCTGACGCCGACGCCCGCGATGAAACTCTGTTCGCCGCCGATCCTGCGGAAGGAGATCTCCACTTCGCAATCGGTGAATTTTCCACCGTCGTAATAGAAGCCGTTGAACGCGTCGCTTTCCTCGATGATGAGTTCTCCGTTCTCGATCACGCCGCCGCGACAGTTCGGATAGACTTTCCATCCGCCCATTCCGTCCTTGAAGTTATGACTGTAAAGCACCTCGCCCGTGCTCAGCGAACGGACCGTTACGGACGAGACCGCGCTCGCGGTCCTGTGTCCGCCGATGAGGAGCCCGCCCGCGTTGTCGTCGTCGACGGGCGCAACGTCCGTGAGCGTATATTTGCCCGTATTCGCCGCAAACATCTGCTGAACGTAATAGTTGGGCGTGAGCATGATGTCGCGCGCATTGAACCAGATCATATCGGGCGTCCAGCGATAATTCATTGTAGAAGCGAACAGCGGCGCATAGCAGGTCATCTTCACCACGTCCGAATTGCGTTCGCAGCCGGTGAGGAACGCCGCTTCCGCAAGCGCGGAACGAAGGTTGTTGTCCCCGTTCAGGCGCCCTCTGCCATCCGACATCGTGTGCATCGCATATTCGCCCATGAACACCTTTGCTCCCGTCCTGTCGTAGCAGTCATAGCGTTTGGAGTTGTCGATGAACCACTGATAGGAATTGTAAACGTGCTCGTCCACGATCATGTCGCGGTATCTGTCGTTAATGACCTTCCACGAATCGTTGCTGTCCGAAGGACGGATGTCTACGCCGCAGGTGGTGACGACCGTGATGTCGAACTTTTTCAGAAGGTCGGTCACTCTGCCGTTATACATATACTGACGGAGCCCGAGCAGGCATGCCGCGAAATTGTCGAAATATTCGTACCCCCAGTTCTCGTTGCCGATCCCGACGAATTTGAGTTCGAACGGCTCGGGATGTCCCATATCCGAACGGACTTTTGCCCAATACGACTCGTTTTTGTCGGGAGAAGCGATGTCGCCTTTGGCAAAGTAGAGCAGATCCGCGACATTGTCGATGACTTCGGACTGGAACTCCGGCGTGCCGGGAATGATGCGCTGATACCCCGTTTTTCTCTGTTCTCCCATTCTGATCTGGCAAAGAAGACCGCAATGGAGCACGGGCAGAGGACTCATGTGCAGATCTTCGCAGAGAGCGAAGTATTCATAGAAGCCCACGCCGTAAGATTGCATGTAACGCCAGACGTTGGGGACCTGTTTGCGCTGTTCGAGCGGACCGACGGTATTTCTCCAACGATACTGATAACGGAAGGCGACGTCTCCTTCCACGACGCAGCCGCCGGGGAAACGGAAGAAGGAAGGATGGCAGTCTTTGAGAACTTCCACCATTCTCGGCGAAAGTTTACCGTTGCGGTATTTCTGGGGATCGCCCCACGTCTTGGAAGGAAGCAGGGAAACGTAATCGATGCCGATCTTACCGTTCCCTTCGAAGATGATGCAAAGGCGTCCCATCGTATCCTTTTCGGCGACGATAGAGGTGCTGACTTTGATCCAGTCCCCCTCCGTGCCCTGCGGGATGTTGATCTCGCCGATGCTCGTATGTCTGCCGTGCGCGCCCTTGACGAACACCTTTGCCGTCCCCTTGAAGCCGAGGCGCTTCACGAACATGGAAAAATGATAGGTCTCGCCCTTTTCGATGGGCATTCCGTAGTTGTCGTACGCGCCCTGCGTGTAGTAGCCGGGATTTTCCACATGATAGATCCCGCCGACGCTCAGATGCAGATAAGACGGGTTATTTTCGTTCATTCCCCCTTTCGTCGAGATCTTTTTGGGGCCGGCACCGTAAATATCCCATGCAAACCATTTCTGGGAACGCGCGTCGACCGGACTTTCGGCATTGAAATCGTCATACGAAAAATATTCGTATTCGAACGAATTGTTCACCACCATTTCGGCATTCAGCCCGCCGTCTGCGGACTGGTTGATGTCCTCGAAAAACAGTCCGTAAAGATGTTCCGAAACATCGACTCCCCTTTTCTTGGCATCCAACGTAAAATTGAGCATAATTTTCTCCTTGCCTCTTTTGCGCTCCGTGCGGGGCGCGGGACGGCACACCCGATTGCCTATATTATATCAACGCAACGGACATTCGTCAATAGCGTAGTCAAATATTTTATTTTTTTATAAATTATTTTTTACCGCCGTACGGAGAAAACCCTGTACATTCGGGCGCAGAAATACAAAACGGAAAAGAGCGTTTCGCGAGGGAAAAGGATAAAATTTTCCTTTTTCCCCTTTTTTAGTTGCGTTTTTTGTTCCGTTGGTGTATAATCAGCTTGCATATCAACGATTGCGGTCTTATCATGAAACGAAATTTTGCAAGGACAATCAAATCCCGCTCGCCATACCTGTATATCTTTCTCGGTTTTTTGGGATTCATTCTGGCGGGGTGCGGGCTGCTGTGTCTACCCTTTGCGACGACGGACGGCATCAGCTTTATCGACGCGCTGTTCGTCTCCACGAGCGCCGTCTGCATCACGGGACTTTCCACCGTCGTGCTCTCCACGACGTTCACCGCCTTCGGGAAAGTCGTCATCTGCCTGCTCATTCAGCTCGGCGGGCTCGGATTTGTGACCGTCGCGATGTTCGTCTTTTCCCTGCTCGGCTTCAAACTCGGCATTTCGGATAAGTTCCTCGTGCAGGAAACACTCGGTTCGACGCCGCATCTCGACGTGAAAAAGCTCATCGTGCGCGTTATCCTCATCAGTGCGATTGCCGAAACGATCGGATTTTTCATCAATCTCATCGCCTTCCGCGACGATTTTTCGGGCGGTGAATTGGTGGCGGTCTCCGCCTTCCACGCCGTTTCCGCTTTCAATAACGCAGGCTTCGACATTATCGGGGCAAACAGCCTGATCGACCATTCTGACAATGTCCTGCTCCTCGTCAATACCTCCTTGCTGACCATCGTCGGCGGGCTCGGATTTATCGTCATCAACGACGTGTTCACCAATCTCCGCTGGAAAAAATTTTGCGTCCACACAAAAATCGTGCTCACCGTCACCCCTGCACTCCTGCTGTTGGGTACATTGGGATTTTTCTTTTCCGAATGGGGAAAGATCGATCTGCTCAATGCCTTTTTCATGAGCGCTATGACGAGGACTTGCGGATTTGCCTCGCAAAACCTGGGAGAATGGAACAACGCGTCTCTGCTCCTTGCCAATTTTCTCATGTTCGTCGGCGCGGCGCCCGCTTCGACGGGAGGCGGGAGCAAATGCACGACGCTGTTCGTCATCCTCGTTGCGCTCGTCGCATATGTCAAGGGAAGGCCTCCCGCCGCGTTTTACCGCCGCTTTGAGCCGATGACCGTTTTCCGTGCGCTCCTCATCTTTTTGCTTTCGAGTATCCTGGTCTTTACGGCGGGAACTGTGATTTGCGCCCTTCAACCCGATCTCCTCGCGATCCACGTCGCGACGGAGACCGTTTCGGCGTTCGCTACGGTTGGGCTTTCGGCGGGCATCACCTCTTCTCTGACGGCGGCGAGCAAGGCGATTCTCTGTTTCGTCATGTTCATGGGCAGGATCGGTTTGCTCACCGCGCTCATGATCTTCCGTAAACGCTGGAACAGGAACGAAGACGAATCCATCCGCTACGTAAAAGCGGAAGTCCTGATCGGATAACATTTGCCAATCATCGAGGTAATTATGAAAAAAGATTTTGCAGTCATCGGTCTCGGGACGTTCGGCAGGCAGCTCTGCCGCGAACTTTCCGACAAAAATGCCAACGTGCTCGCGCTCGACATCAACGAAGAACGCGTCAACTTGGTCGCGGAATTTATTCCGCAGGCGTTCTGTTGCGACTGTTCCAAGGAAGAAGTGCTCAAAAAACTTGACTTGGCTTCCGTCGATCACGTCATCATCGCGATCGGGCGCAATTTCGACGCCGCCATCCTCATTACCGTTCTGCTCAAAGAACTAGGAGTCAAAAAGCTGACCGTGCGCGCGGAGGACGATTACGCGAAAAAGATCTTACTTCGGCTGGGTGCCGACGAAACGGTCAATACGCAGGAGCTCGCCGTTGCCAATCTGAGCGAAAAACTTCTCGACGATTCGGTGAAAGAATTTTATCAGCTCAGCAAAGATTACGTCGTCGCAACGCTCTCCTTCTCGGGCGATGAACCGTCGGCAACGCTCGCAGAAATGGATCTGCGCGCCAAATATTCCCTCAACGTCCTCATGATCAAGCGCGGCGCGGAGGTGGAAGCGCCTACGCCGCAATCGCGCTTTTTGCCCGGCGACAGCGTCGTCGTGTTCGGAAAGCGGGACGCGCTTCGGAAAATTGGCAAGGAGATCGGATGACCTGTGAAGATCGTCGTCCTTGACTTTGAAACCATTTCCGACGGCGCGCTCGACCTTTCTTCTTTGGATCGCATCGGAACTACGCAGTATCAGGAGAGCTGTTCTCCCGCACGCGCCGCGCAAGAATGCCGCGGCGCGTTTGCCGTTCTCGTCAATCGTTTCCGCGTCGACGCGGCGTTTCTCGATGCCTGTCCTTCCGTGCGCTATATCGGCACTTTCTCCACGGGATACAATCAGATCGACCTCGACGCCTGCCGAAGCCGCGGCGTCTGCGTCTGCAACGTACCCGCCTATTCCACGCAAGCGGTGAGCCAACATGCGTTCTGCCTGGCCCTCATGCTTGCAGGCAAAACGCACCTCTACGCAGCCGACGTCCGTGCGGGAAAATGGCAGCAAAGAGATTATTCCGTATTTTGTCATCATCCCGAAGAGGTAGCTTCCAAAACGTTCGGCATATTCGGACTGGGAAATATCGGCCGCGCGACGGCAAAGCTCGCCGAAGCGTTCGGAATGCGCGTTATCGTGCATACGCGTTCGGACGCGCCCCCCTATCCTTCCGTTTCCAAAGAACAACTGTTTCGAGAATCGGATTTCCTCTCTCTGCACGCGCCGCTTACCGATCAGACGAAACATTTTGTCGATGCGCCTTCGCTTGCTCTGATGAAGCCGACCGCCTATCTCATCAATACCGCGCGCGGCGGGCTGATCGACGAAGACGCTCTTGCCGCGGCACTGAACGGCGATCGGATCGCGGGCGCTGCGCTGGACTGTACCGTCAACGAACCCGTCAAACCGACAGACGCCGTTTTTCGGGCAAAAAACTGTCTGATCACGCCCCATATCGCCTGGGGCGCGACGGAAACGCGGCAACGGCTCGCAGAAGAAGTTGCAGAAAATCTGCGCTGTTTTTTGGAAGGTACGCCGAGAAACAAAATCGCATAACTTCTTTCGCGCAAGATCGTCCGCGATATAACAATTCATGCTCGACGGAAAACAGGCGGCGCAAAGATCACGACTCATATCTTTTCAACAAAAAAGACTAACCGAATTTTCGTTAGTCTTTTTATTTTAACGCGCCTCCTTTGCTAAAAATAATAATAGTACAAATTAGCCATTAAATCAAGGCTTACCAATAGAACTTAATTGGCTATATACTAATTCCTCAATATAGCAAAATAGCCCGAACATTCTTTTTATGGTAAAGAAGTTCAAGCTATTATGACTTGGTGCGGTCGACAGGAATTGAACCTGCATGGGGTTAACCACAAGATCCTTAGTCTTGCGCGTCTGCCAGTTCCGCCACGACCGCATTCATTTGTATCGCTTCGTTCAAGCTTTGCTATTGTACCGCATTTGAAATCAAATGTCAAGTTTTATGATAGAAAAAAGCGTAAATTTTTTTATATTTTTTTATCTTTTTTACATAATCTTCCGTTTCGCGATACGGGATCCGCGTCAACGTCTTTCCGTCCGAAGATAACGCCTCGTCGCGCAACCAGTCACGCACCGTCCCCTCGCCCGCATTGTATGCCGCGAGCGCGGTCTCCTCTTCCTCAAAGCGTTCCAACAGATAGGAAAGATAGGCGCAACCCACTTTGATATTATATGCTCCGTCCGTCAGGCGTGAGAGATCCCATTCCATCCCCTCTTTCTTGCAGATAAATTGCGCGGTCGCGGGCATCAGTTGCATGAGTCCCGTCGCGCCGACGCGGCTCACGGCAGTTTCGTCGAACCCGCTCTCCGCTTTGATGAGCGCGTAGACCAGCGCTTCGTCCAGACCGCTCGCAACGACGGCGGCGCGGTACGGGCGCGGGAATCGCGCGTAAACGATCGCGCTTGCCGATACGCATCCCGCGATCAGAAAAAATATAATGGCGCAGATCGCGGCGATACGCCTTTTCCATATCCTGCTCACAGCATACAGTATGCCCCAAACGCGCCTTTCTTTCGGAAAAAAACAAAAATCAGCGCGTGCCGAGGAGAATTTTTTTCGTTTCGGGAAAACGGCGCGCGATCTCCGCGAGCGCCGCGAGCGCTTTTTCTTTCAGCTCCGAAAGATCGCCGATGTTTTCGATAAGAATACAATCCCGTTCCCCGAGCGAGCGGGCGTCTATCTGCCGCGACATTCGCCGAAGGATCTCCTCCTCCGACAAGCCGTCGCGTTCACGGACGGCGCGCAACCGCGCTTCGACGTCCCGCCGCAAGGCGATGACCGCGTCGAACATCCCCTCGAACCCGCCCTCATAAAGAAGCGGTACTTCCGCAAAGCTGACGGGAAACGCGCTCATGCGCTCGCTCAGCCTGCGCATGATGACGGGGTGCGCGATCGCTTCCAACGCGGCGCGCGCGGCGGGATCGGAAAACACGCGCGCGGACAGGGCGGCTTTATCGGGAACGCCGCCCTTCACGCAATCGGGAAAGCGCAGGGCGAGCGCGGCGAGATACCCTTCGTCGTGAAACAATTCCGCGTTGATCTCGTCGCAGGAGAAGACGGGCAGTCCTCTGTCCCGCAAAATACGGGACAGAGCGGATTTTCCGCTGCCGATCCCGCCCGTGATCGCGATCTTTCTATTTTGCGTCATACCAGCTCACCCCCGTCGAGACCTCCGCCGTCAGCGGAACGCGCAGGCGCACCGCGCCTTCCATTTCTTCGCGCAAGAGCGCCGCCGCGGTTTCCGCTTCCTCGCGCGGCGCGTCGAGAACGAGTTCGTCGTGTACCTGCATGATCATTTTCGCGCGCAGTCCTTCTTTTTCCAGGCGTTTGGCGACGTTGACCATCGCGAGTTTGATGATGTCGGCAGAACTTCCCTGCAACGGCATATTCATCGCCGCGCGCTCGCCGAAGGCGCGGAGATTGAAGTTGGATGATTTCAGCTCGGGGATATACCGCTTTCTGCCGAGGATTGTCGTGACGTACCCGTCCGCTTTCGCCTTGCGCACGTTCTCTTCCATATATTCTTTCACGTCCGCGTAATGGCGGAAATACGCTTCGATATACTCCGCCGCGTCCGTCTGCGCGATGCCGAGATCCTTTGCAAGACCGAACGCGCTGATCCCGTAAATGATGCCGAAATTGACCGCTTTGGCGCGGCGGCGCATTTCCGAAGTCACTTCGCTCATCGGCACGCCGAATACCTGCGAAGCGGTCAGCGCGTGGATGTCCGCTCCGTTGTTATATGCGTCCACTAGCGTCTTACAGCCCGAAAAATGGGCAAGCAGGCGCAGTTCGATCTGCGAATAGTCGGCATCCACGAGGATATTCCCTTCGCGCGCGACAAAGAGTTTGCGCAATTCGCGCCCTTCCGCGCGCCGTACGGGGATATTTTGCAAATTGGGGTTGGCGCTCGAAAGCCGCCCCGTCGTCGTCGACGTCTGATTATAAGTCGTATGCACGACGCCGTTCGTCACGAGCGGAAGGAAGCCCTCGATATAGGTAGACTGCAATTTTTGTATTTCACGATAGCGAAGGATGAGACGGGCGATCTCGTGATCCTGCGCCAATCTTTCAAGGACGTCCGCATTGGTCGAATATCCGCCCTTTGCGTTTTTCTTTGCGCCATATGTTTTGAGTTTGAGCCGCTCGAAGAGTACTTCGGAAAGCTGTGCGGGCGAGTTAAGATTGAACCGCACCCCGCCTGCGATCGCATAGATCTTTTCGGAAAGATCTTTGAGTTCCGCGCCGTATCGTTCGGAAAACTCGGCAAATCGCTCCGTCTGCACGCACACGCCTGTCTGTTCCATTTCAAACAAGATACGCACGAGCGGCAATTCCAGATCGCGATAGAGTTTCTCCTCCTCGCTCCCCTTCATGCGTTCCCGCGCTTCATCGTAAGCCCTGCGAACGGCGTAGGCGCAATTCTCTTCGCCGAGCGCATAGTCCTTGGCGAGTTCGGCGGCGGTCGCCGCGCGCGTGTTGGAATCGCACAGATAGCGGAGCAGAGTCACGTCCTCCGCGGGACAGGTAAGGGCGATCCCCAGCCCGTCCAGCCAATGCGCCGTCGCTTTGATGTCGGTGACGATCGCGCGCGACTTGCCCGTAAACAGGCGCCTGAGAAGCGGTTTAAGCTGTTCGGCATAAAAGCCCGGGGAAAGGATGTCTCCCCTGAGGGGAAAAATATATTCGGTGCCGTCGCAAAAGATATGATAGCCGTTGCATTCGCAAAACACAAATTCTTCCGTGCGGGACAGCGCCTCTTCGACGGCGACAAAATCCTTGCAGACAATCGTAGAGATACCCGCTTTTCGCTCGGACGAGAGAAGCGGACTGTCCGCGAGAGAACGAAACTCCAGCTTGGCAAAAAATTCGCGCACCGCTTCCCCGAACGGGATGTGCAATCTGCAACTTTCCAACGTGACGTCGAGCGGCACATTCGTGTCGATCGTCGCCAGCGTACGGGAAAGATACGCCGATTCTCTGTCCTGTTCCAGTTTATCGCGCAAAGCGCCCTTGATCTCGTCCAAATGCGCATATACGCCGTCGAGATCGTGATAGCGGACGAGCAGGTCTTTTGCCGTTTTCGGTCCCACGCCGCGCACGCCGGGGATATTGTCGGAAGCATCGCCCATGAGCGCCTTTTCCTCGATGATCTGCGCGGGAGATATGCCCTCCTGCCCGACGAAATTCTCCTTCGTCAGGCGATTCAGATCGCTCACGCCGCGGCGGGTGAAACATACGCCCGTCTTTTCGCCGACGAGCTGATAGGAATCCCTGTCGCCCGTATAGATGAGCGAATACACGTCGAAGGCGCGCGAAAGCGTTCCGATGAGATCGTCCGCCTCATATCCCTCTTTTTCCACCGTGCGGATGTCCATCGCGCGGAGCAGTTCTTTAAGTACGGGGACCTGAACGACGAGCTCTTCGGGCATCGGTTTGCGGGTGCCTTTGTATTGATCGTATATCTTATGGCGGAAGGTAGGCGCATGAACGTCGAAGGCGACCGCCATATACTCGGGCTTTTCTTCCTCGATGATCTTGAAAATGAGTTTGACGAACCCGAAGATCCCGTTCGTGGGAAGTCCGTCGCGGGTGGTAAATACGCTCATCGCATAATAAGCGCGATTGAGAAGGCTGTTGCCGTCGATCAAAACCAATTTTTCCATAACGTTATTGTAACATGGTTCGCTTAAATTTGCAAGAAATTACAGAAAAACGCTTGCGTTTTTGCGATATTTATTATATAATCAACTTGTTTTTGCCGCTGTGGTGGAATTGGCAGACGCGCTGGACTCAAAATCCAGTGGTAGTGATACCGTATCGGTTCGACCCCGATCAGCGGCACCATGCGAAACGGAGCAGGAGACGGCATTTTCGTCTCCTGCTCCGTTTTGTTATGATAAAAAGCCAAATACTTCGCCGATATTTACTTTCTCCCGATTTCCCCGAGTCCGAAAAAAACGGCATACTCGCAATTTTTCCTTTTATTTACGCTAGCAGGGCATTGACTTTTGTATGATACTGGCTTATAATAGAGTTGCAATAGAGATATTGCACGGGAAGCGGGCAATTTTGCTGGCGGGGCGTAATCCGAGGGCTCGCTTCCTTATTTTTTGCCGATATTTCGATCGCTGGTTTTTTGTGCGATCGCTCTGTGTTATGACCAAACCCGCCGCGAGGCTCTTGACCTCGCGGCGGGTTTTCGATTATCGTAAAAATCAATGACTTCGCCTCGTTCCTCCCTTCGCGCACCGCTTTTGCAAGCTGTCGCCTCAAAGGAATTTTTCGATATTCTCCCTGACTTCGTTCTCAAATCGGCGGATGCGCTCGGAGAGATACTCCGTTATGTCCGTTTTCATCCATGAGCGGCATAAGATCCATCGCATAATTGAGCGCGAAATAGGTGTCGCGAGATCGCGCAATTTGCGGGCGTTTCGCTTAATTCCCTCAACAAGCTGTTTCCCGAACAATGAATGCTTTCAAAACGCTTGACTTTTCTAGAATGTAGATTATACTATTTATCGAACCCGAACGGGTGACCCGCTTTGCGGGATCGGTGAGTACGGATCGTCTGATCCGTACGTTTTTTATCGGGAAAACCCGCGGACCCGATCAAAGAAAAAGGCGGAAGCATTTTGCTTCCGCCTTTTTCTTCCCCCAAAAATATGGCAAGCACCTATTTGACCGTCTCGATCTTCCCGATCGCATAGGTGATTTGCATCAGTCTGCGATTCATCGGCGTGGGCGCGAGCTGAATGAGATGATCTCCTTCGACCGTCGTCATGCCCATGCTCCACCCCGCCTGCAAGGTATCGGTATTGTATGTGATCAGCATGGGAATGCGTTCCCATGCGCCTTCGCCGTTGTTATAGTTGACATGATAGTATCCGGGATCGCGCATCCCGATGTGTTCGCCTTCCCGCTTCGCCGTGACGATGACTGTCCCGTTTTCGCCGCCCTGCGGGATCCAGATGACGTAAGGCATGCTTCCGAGGAAAAGCCCGTCCGCCGTTTCCACGCGCGTGCCCTGAGAAAGCGGATCGCCCCAATCCACGCCGTCGTCCGAAAGTTTGCAATAAATATCGCAACAAGGATAGCCGACGATCTCATATACCATGATATACCGCCCGTTGCCCATCCGCGCGACGACGGGCATCCCCGGACGAAGTCCTCTGTCGGGAACGGTGACGCAGTATTTGACGTCGCTCCACGTCTTCCCGCCGTCCTTCGACACGACGACGCCGAGCGTCTGGTTGAATCTCGGATCGGTATGCGGGCGTTCGTCGGTGAACGCGATGGTCAGATCGCCGTCTTTGTTCAGATAGATGAACGGCTCCCAGACGGGACCGAGTTCGTTGAAATTCTGTTCGACGGGAGGCCCGCCCTTGACGACGGAAGAGCGGAATTCCCACGTCTTGCCGTGATCGCGGCTGATGTAGAAAGAAAGCTCCGTCGACGTGAAATCGAGCGGCACGGAGTTACCCGAAAAGACGAGCGTCCCTTCGGGAAGGTCGCCGCACTGTTTGGGAAGTTCCATGAATACGGGCTGAAAGCGGATGCCGAACCCGTTCTGCGTATCTTCCACCTGACTGTAAGGCTCCCACGTGACGCCGTGGTCGCGGCTGCAATAGACGGGCGTGACGGGCGGTTCTTTGACGGTCGAATGATCGAACATCGCCAAAAGCATCCCGTTCAAGTCTCCCGCGTGATGCAGTTCTACAACGCGCGGATACAAAGTTCCCGACGAATTGCCGTAAACCTCTTCGTCGCGAGGCGTGAACACGACGCCCATGTTTTCTCTGATGATCCTGATTGCCATAATCTTCCCCCTGTTTGTCAACAAGTATAACATACATCCCCGCCGATTTCAATAGCAAAATTGAAATTTGCGGGGATTTTTTTCAAAAAATATGTGTCCGCAGACCGCTTTTCCCATTAAAAGCGCTTAGACCACGCCTTGGGGAATACGAGAAGCAGAACGGGAAAGATCTCCAGTCGTCCGATGAGCATATCGGCGATCATCACGACCTTGGACGCCGCGCTGAAACCCGCGCAGGTCGACGTCGCGCCGATCTCGGAAGAAAGGATGGGACCGACGTTGTTGAACATCGTCAATGTCGAGTAAAATGAAGTGTCGAACCCGTTTCCGAAGGCGTTGAGGAGAAATACGGAAAGGATGATGAGAAGGATATACACGACAAAATAGTTCACGATCCCCTCCGTTTCCGTCTTGGAAAGCGGTTTTTTGTTGAGTTTTACGACGCAGACGCTGTTGGGACGGATAGACGAGAGCATGGTGACATACGCCGCTTTGACGACGACGATGGCGCGGGAAAATTTGAACCCGCCGCCCGTACTACCCGCACAGGCGCCGATGAGCATGACCACGGTCAGTATCGCCTTGGACAGCTCCGACCACTGCGCGTAATCGGATGTCGTGAAGCCCGTGGAGGAGCCGAGCGACGTGACCGCGAACGCGGAACGGCGGAGCGCTTCCCAGAAGTTCCCGAACGCCGACATGGCGGAAAGCGCAACCGCGAGAATGCAGACCGCGATATAGATGAGATAAGCTCGGAACTCCTCGTTGCGGAACGCCGCCGAAAAGCGGCGGATCGCGATCATATAATATACGTTGAAGTTGACGGAAAAGATGAGCATGAATACGGCGAGCACGATCTCGACGTAAAGGCTCTCGTAAGCGGCGACGCTGTCGTTGGTGACGGCAAACCCGCCCGTTCCCGCCGTAGAAAGCGCGAGATTGAAGCTGTCGAAAAAACTCACGCCGCCGCAAAGCAGAAAGATGACCTGCAACACGGTGAAAGCAAAATAAATGACGTACAGGATCGCCGCGCTCAGGCGCACCTTGCTCACGAGCTTGCCTACCTGCGGCCCGGGCGATTCAAATTTCATCAGCTGAAACGCGCTCCCGTCGGAAGCGGGCATGACGGCGAGGATAAAGACGAGGATCCCCATGCCGCCCAGCCAATGCGTGAGCGAACGCCAGACGAGCAAACCGCGGGGAAGCGATTCGACGTCGACGATCACGGTCGCGCCCGTCGTGGTGAAGCCGGAAACGGTCTCGAACACAGCGTCGAGATAATTCGGGATGCTCCCGTCAAAGACGAACGGAAGCGCCCCGATGAGGGAAACCAGGATCCACGAAAGCCCGACGATGAGGATCCCCTCTTTGCTCCCCAGCTTTTTGTCCGCGGGCGGCTTGGGCGCGAACGCAAACCCTACGCCGAGGAACACGAGCACGGTGTAGAAGAAATTGAGGATCTCGTTCCATTCCCCGTAGCAGGCGCATACGATCGCGGGAATGACGAGAAAGGCGGCGATCACCTTGCAAATTGTACCGAGATAATAAATAGTCGCGCGGTAATTCATGATTCGACAACATCTTCCAGAGCAAGGATCTGTTTCCCCGTGGAAACGACAACGATCTCATCGTCCTTTTTCAAGGTCGTATTCCCGTCGGGGATCAAAACGTTTTTGGCGCGGACGATCGCCGCGATGAGCACACCGGAGCGCAAAGGCAGTTCGCGGATCTTTTTTTCGGCAAAAAGCGGATTGTCGCCCACGTTGAACAAAAGCGCTTCCGCGCGTTCGTTGGCGATCTTGTACATCGCCTTCACGCGGCTGTTTTCGCTCACGTCGATCGCGCGAAGATAGCGCGCCAGTTCCGCGGCCGCCAGCCGATAGGGAGAGATCGCCGTGTCGAGGCGGATGGATTCGAGAATCCCGTGATAGGAATCGCCGTGCAGGACGGTGATCGTCTTTTCCACGCCGCGTTCACGCGCATACAGCGCGATGACGATATTGTTTTCGTCATAGTCGGACATACACACGACGGCGTCCATCCCCGCGATGCCTTCCGTTTCCAGCACGTCGCGGTCGGTAAAATTCCCGCAGATGACCTGCGTCTTTTCCAGCTCCCCTTTGATCTCCAGACAGCGCTCGTGCGAACGCGTGATGAGCTTGACGGAAAAACCGCTCTCTTCCAGCTCCCGCGCGAGATAGAACGCGTCTCTGCCGCCGCCGAGGATCATGACGGACTGCACCTTATGTTTGAGCAGTCCGAAGGTACGGAAAAAAGCGCGGATCTCCGTATGTTTCGCGCAGACGCTCACCGTATCGTCCGCTTGCAAGACGGTATTCCCGCCGGGGACGATGGTCTTCCCCTCCCGCTCGATCGCGACGATCAGGGCGGATATTTTGAGTTTTTTACGCACTTCCGCAAGGGAAAGCCCTTCCAGCCTGCACCCTGCGGGAAGTTTGAATTCGACGATGTCCACTTTCCCGCGCGAGAAGGAACTCACCTTGACCGCCGCGGGGAAACGAAGGATGCGCAGGATCTCGTGCGACGCGGATTCTTCGGGATTGACGAGCATATTGATGCCGAGCTGTCCGCGCATGAATTCAAACTGGTCGAAATATTCGGGATCGCGTACGCGCGCGACGAGATGTTTCGCCCCGAGCACGCGCGCGACCATACAGCAGAGAATGTTGTTCTCGTCCTCCGGCGTGACGGCGATGAGCATATCGCAATGCTCCACGCCCGCCTCTTCCAGATTTTCCGCGATACAGCCGTTCCCGCAGATCCCCTGTATATCCAGCTTATTCACGCACTCTTGCAGGATCGAAGCGTCCTTTTCGACCGCGACGATGTCGTGCCCTTCCGTGACAAGCGCTCTTGCGAGGGAAGAACCCACTCTTCCCATACCGACGATGATGACTTTCATTCCGTCTCCTTTTGTTTTTCGGGGCGGACGCCCGCAAAATGCAATATCAATATCCCGCCGCTCACGAGAAGGAGGGCGAGGACGCCAAACAGCCAATCGATCTCTTCCCGCAAAAAGATCGCGGAAAGCACGAACCCTGCGACGGGATCGAGAAAATTGAACACCGTCACGCGCGTGACGGGATTGTATTTGAGCAGGATCCCCCACAGCGTATACGCGGCGGCGGACACAAACGCGAGATAGACGAGCAACAGCGCCCCGTCCCACGGGAAGACGTTCAGTCTGCCGCCGAGCGCAAACCCGACCGCGATCATCGTGACTCCGCCGAGAAAAAACTGATACCCGCTCAGAAGCACGGGATCGCTCTTTTGCGAAAAGATCTTGATGAGCACGGAAGACAGCGCGCCGAACGCCGCGGCAATGAGGATAAACCCGTCTCCCCAGCCGAACGAGGCATAATTTCCGTCGAGATTGATGAGCACCACGCCGCCGAACCCGACCAGACAGCCGAGCAGTTTCAGGAAGGAAAATTTCTCCGTGCGGAAGTGAAAACAGGCAAAGATCAGCGCGATGAACACCGTCGAGGCGGTCAGAACGGATGATTTCGTGCCTGCGGTCATGGACAGACCGAGATAAAAAAAGATGTAATGCAGACTGGTCTGCGCGAGGCTCAGGATCCCGATCGCGGGAAGATCTCCGCGCGCGGGCAGGAGAAATTTTCTCCTTCGCGCGCTCTCGAACGCAATGACCAACACGCCCGCAAGAGAAAAGCGGAGCCCCGCGAACAAGATCTGCGATCCGTGATCGGCTCCGTCGATTTCAAACAGCAAATAACCTGTCTTGATCGCGGGAAACGCACTTCCCCAAAGCAGACAGCAAAATACCGCCGTCAATACGAGGACGAACGGCTTGGAAAACACCTTTTGCGCGTCCATATCCGATCAATAAAAAGTCGCGAGTTCGGGATCGGGCGTTTCGCAATATTCGATCGCCGAGGCTTTGAGGACAGGCCCGCGCTGTTCGTAAACTTTGTGATATTCGAGGTCGATGCGCGCCGTGACGAGCACCCAATCCCGCGTTTTGAGCGGAAGCGTCGAAGCGTGCAGGCATACGATCCCGCTGTAAGCGATGTCCGCTTCGCAACAGGTCATGATATGCCGCCCGACGACGATCGTCCCCGCTTTCAGGCGGCGATCGGTCGCGACCAAACCCTTGAAGCGCACCATCTTGCCGCGATATTTTTCCATATCTTCCATGAGATCGCGGTAGAAAAAGGCGTAATCCCTGTCGGCGATCTCGATGATCTTTGCGTCGATGTCGTAAGGGAGCGGATCTTCGATGTCGTCGTATTCCGCTTTGCCGCCGATATATTCATAGACGATGTCGGGGCGGCGGGACGCGCCGCGAATGATCTTGTGATATTCCTCTTTGGACATTTCGCCCTTGAAGCGGTTGAATACGACCATATCGGCGTATTGGATCTTGTCGTACACGAGCTGGCGCATATTCTTATTGTAGGCGAGAAAGGTATTCGCGTCGAAGAAAGTCATTACCTGCGCGATCATCCAGCCTTCTGGCATCGCCTCAAAGAATTTTTGCAATTCCAGCATCCCGTTGTATTCGACGACGACGCGGTCGCAATCGTATTTATCCTGTAATCGGCTCAAATAGCCGAATTCGAGCTGTGCTTCGTCCACATATTCCACGGCAAAATCGCGCACGGCAAAACGGGAAGGATCATACTCTTCCTCCCCCTCTTCGCACACGAGCAGAAGCGTCTTGCCGTCCGAATCGAACCGCGCGTCTTCCATCGTTTCCTGAATAAATTTCGTCTTGCCCGATTCGAGAAAACCAAGAAACAGGTAGACGGGGATCTCACGCTCTTCCATATCAGCCTAAAAACAGTTGCGAGATCGCCTTTTCATCCAATTTGCATCCGATCACGCACAATCTTCCCGTGACGATCGCACTGCCCGTGCGGATGTCCGCCTCGCCGGGGACGTAATCGAAATGGAGCCAGCTTTCGCCGCCGTCCACGATGCCTTTCGCGCGCAGTACCGTTCCGAATTTTCCGCTTCCCAGCTCGCCGAGGACGGTTTTGAGTTCGTCTGCGGTAAATTTCTTCGCCGTTTCCGTCCCCCAGCTCGTGAAAACTTCATCCGCATGGTGATGTCCGTGATGATGATCGTGATGATGGCACTCTTCTTCATCCTCGTGGTGGTGATGATGACAACACTCTTCTTCATCATCATGATGGTGATGATGACAGCACTCTTCTTCCCCCTCGTGGTGATGATGACATTCTTCCTCGCCCTCGTGGTGGTGATGCTCGTCTTTTTCGTGATGATGTTCTGCGTGCGCTTCGGCGGCAAGTTTGTTCAGTTCTGCCTCCAAGGTATCGACGCGTTGCATCGCCTGCAAAATATCCGCGCCCGCAAGCTGTTCCCATGGCGTCGTGACGATCGTCGCGGCGGTATGCTCGCGGAGCAAAGAAACCGCTTCCGCGACCTTCTCATCCGCACCCGCTGTATGGGAAAGGACGATGCAACTCGCATTTTCTACCTGATCGAGGAAAAACTCGCCGAAGTTTTTCAGATACATCTTGCACTTCTTCGCGTCGACGACGGTACAGAACGCATTCAGGCGGGATTCGGGCACTTCGGCGCGCTGGACCGCCTTGATGACGTCGGAGAGTTTTCCCACGCCCGACGGCTCTATAAGGATGCGGTCGGGCGAAAACTTCGCCGCCACTTCTTTGAGCGCGCGGGAAAAATCGCCGACGAGGGAACAGCAGATGCACCCGGAGTTCATTTCCGTCACTTCGATGCCCGCGTCCTGCATAAAGCCGCCGTCGACGCCGATCTCGCCGAATTCGTTTTCGATCAGGACGACCTTTTCGCCCCGATACGCTTCTTTGATGAGTTTTTTGATGAGCGTCGTCTTTCCTGCGCCCAGAAACCCCGAAAAAATATCGATCCGAACCATGAAAACACCTCTTTCTCCATAAACGTTATAACGTAACGTCAAATGCGTTGCATCTGTTTTGTCAAGTTTCCGAAAAAACAAGCCCGCGCCGACCCAATTGCCCGAAAAAGCCGATCGGCGCGCGCTTTATAATCGGTTAAAACGCCCAGTTGCCGTCCTTGAAGATCTGAACGCGTTCGCCGCGTGCGGTCACGCCGACCACGGAGAGATCTTTCGCGCCGATCATGAAATCGACGTGGATCATGCTGTCGTTGATCCCCAGTTCTTTGAACTGTTCCTGCGTCATATCCTCATACCCGCGGACGCAGTTGGAAAATCCCCTGCCGAGCGCGAGATGACAGCTCGCATTCTCATCAAACAGCGTATTATAATAGAGAATTCCCGAATTGTTGATGGGAGAATCGTACGCGATGAGCGCGCATTCGCCCAGCATTTTTGCGCCGTCGTCCATGGAGATCATCTGTTCGAGCAGCGACTGATTTTTCTCCGCGCGCACTTCGACGACCTTTCCCATTTCAAAACGGACGGAGAAATTTTCGATCAGCTCGCCGCGATAAGAAAGCGGTTTGGTAGAGTACACGATCCCGTCCGCGTCGCCCGCTTTCGGGGAGATGAAGATCTCTTCGGAAGGGATATTCGGATTGAAGTAACGGCCGTTGAGATCCTCTTCGCCGCCCCCCATGAAGATCGCTTCGGGAATGAGCCCGACGCGCAGATCCGTTCCGTTGGAAGATTTGTACTCAAGAGCGACTAAGCCGAGACGGTTCAGATAATCGCACTTCTTTGCGATCTCGTCGTTATGTCGCGCCCATTCGCGCACGGGATCGGGCCCGTCTGCGCGGGAAGCGACCAGAATGCTGTCCCACAGCTTTTCCACCGCCTGATTGACGGAGAGATCGGGGAATACCTTTTTCGCCCACTTCTTCCCGGGGACCGCGGCGATACACCACTGATAACGGTTGTCCATTGCGTCGCGATAAGGTTTAATGACCTTCATGCGCGCGATGCTCACCTGCGTCATCTTTTCCTGATCGATGCCCGCAAGACCGTCGGGATCGTCGGATATGATGTGGAGCATGGCGGGCAATTCCTTTTTATAGCACTCCCAGCGCTCGATCTCCCATTTCATCGTCTCGGAAAGGCGCTCTGTCTTCTGATACTTAAAATGAAGTTTCGCAAGCGGCTGATAGCCCCATTCGACGGTGACTTTGCCCGCGCCCGCGCGATAAAGCTCTTCCACCGCCATTTCTACAAATTCGGGTTGATCGAGTCCCGCGTTCACGATCACCCACTGACCTCTCTTTACGTTGATCCCCGTCTTTGCGAGGAGCTTTGCATACCTGCGCATCTGTAACTTATTCATGAGTAAAACCTCCGTTATTGTCTGCGACAATGTTTTTTGCGCCGACGTCCGGCGCCGTACCTTAATATTATATCCCAAAGCGGAAAAATAGTCAAATCTTTTCTCGACGTCCTTTTCCGATCGCGAGATCGCGAAATCGACGAGAAAAACGCGGCAAATATGCCGCGTTTTGTCATATTATGTCAGATATAGTACTACGCTACCGCTCGAAAGTGAGCGTTTTACATCGATCACGCGCTGATTGGACGAGCCTCGGAAAATGAGTCTGATGTCTTTGAACTCCTCAACGAAGCGCCCGTCCACGAGGACGTCGAGCAATGAGATCAGTTCCCTTGTCGCCTCGCAGTTTGCCTGCGGCTCCTCTATCCCGCCGTCCTTGTAGGTGTATCCCGTAAAACACCAGATCGTCTTTTGCGGAAGACGCTCGCGGACTTTCTTGACGAACGGGAGCAGAGCGCGTTGGTTTTCCGGCTCGAAGGGATCGCCGCCGAGCAGGGTGAGTCCCGCGATATAATCGGGCGACAGCGCTTCCAAGATCCTCTCCTCCACTTCTTCCGTGAACGGCTCGCCGTAAGAAAAATCCCACGCAATCTGATTGAAACAGTTTTTGCAATGACGCCTGCAACCGGAAACAAAGAGGGAGACTCTGACTCCCTCTCCGTTTGCAATATCCGTCGTTTTGATCTCGGCGTAATTCATGGCATTACAGGTGGAGCACCCGATCGCGGATCTCCTGCGTTCTTCCCTGGTTCCAGAACTGTGTTCCGATATATCCGCACGTTCTGCGCGCAACGTTCATCTTGGACTGATCGCGGTTATGGCAATGCGGGCATTCCCAAACGAGTTTTCCGTCCTCGTCCTCTACGATCTGAATCTCTCCGTCGTATCCGCACACCTGGCAATAATCGCTCTTCGTGTTGAGTTCCGCATACATGATGTTGTCGTAGATGAACTTCATGACCGCAAGCACCGCGGGGATGTTGTTCTGCATATTCGGCACTTCGACGTAAGAGATCGCGCCGCCGGGCGAAAGCTGCTGGAATTCGCTCTCGAAACGCAGCTTCGTGAACGCGTCGATCTTCTCGGAGACATGAACGTGATAGCTGTTCGTGATATAATTCTTGTCCGTCACGCCGGGAACGATCCCGAAGCGCTTTTGCAGGCATTTGGAGAATTTGTACGTCGTGCTTTCGAGCGGCGTGCCGTACAGCGAGAAATCGATGTTGTGCTTCGCCTTCCACTCCTTGCACTTGTCGTTCATGTGCTGCATGACGGAAAGCGCGAACGGCTTCGCGCCGTCGTCGGTGTGCGATTTGCCCGTCATGTACATCGTGCATTCATACAGTCCAGCATAGCCGAGGGAAATGGTCGAATAGCCGCCGTAAAGCAGGGAATCGATCGTTTCGCCCTTTTTCAGGCGCGCCAGCGCGCCGTGCTGCCAAAGAATGGGCGCCGCGTCCGAAAGCGTGCCTTTGAGGCGGTTATGACGGCACATCAACGCGCGGTGGCACAATTCGAGACGCTCGTCGAACACTTTCCAGAATTTATCGAAATCCCCGCCCGAAGAGAGCGCGACGTCTACAAGGTTGATCGTGACGACGCCTTGGTTGAATCTGCCGTAATATTTGGGCTTTCCGTCTTTGTCGACGTAAGGCGTGAGGAAACTGCGGCAGCCCAT
>CALVLH010000011.1 GCA_944336975.1 uncultured Clostridia bacterium | reverse complement strand
TATTTCTGTTGCACTTTCCTTAAAGTCGCCTTCACCTGACGTTATCAGGCGTCCTGCCCTGCGATGCCCGGACTTTCCTCATCGCGCCTTTCGGCGCGCCGCGACCGTGTAACTGACTCGAATTACACATATTATACCACAAACTTTCCGAAAAGACTTGAATTTTTTGATAAATTATTATAAAATGTTTCCAATAAATCATTGCAATTTTCGCGAAGGAGCCATTTTATGAAAAAAACCAAGATCGTCTGTACGCTCGGCCCCGCTTCCGAAACGGAAGAAGTGATCTCCGCCATGGCGGACGCGGGCATGAACGTCGCCCGCATCAATTTCTCGCACGGCGTCCACGCCGAGCACGCCGAAAAGATCGCCGTCGTCAAGCGCGTGCGCGAAAAGAAAAACATCCCCTTGCCCATCCTTCTGGATACCAAGGGACCCGAATTCCGCATCCGCACCTTCAAAAACGGAAAAGTCACCCTGAAAGAAGGTCAGAAGTTCTCCTTCACGACGGAGGAGATCGAGGGCGACGAACACGTCGTCTCCGTCTCTTACAAGGGCATCTGCGAAGAGATGAACCCTGGCGACAAGATCCTGCTCAACAACGGGCTGATGATCTTCGAAGTCGTCGAAGTCAAAGCGCCCTGCGTCGTGTGCAAGGTCGTCGTGGGAGGAGAACTTTCCAACCGCAAGTCCATGTTCTTCCCCGACAAAGAACTCAAACTCACCTACCTTTCCGAACAGGACAAGGCAGACCTGCTTTTCGGTATCGAACAGGGCGTGGATTTCGTCGCCTGCTCGTTCGTCTCCAAGGCGCAGGACATCGTCGACGTGAGGAACTTCCTCCGCGAACACGGCTCGACGGACATCGACCTCATCGCGAAGATCGAAAACCGCGCGGGCGTGAACAACCTGCAATCCATCCTCGAAGTTTCCGACGGGATCATGATCGGCCGCGGGGATATGGGCGTGGAGATCCCCTATGAGGAGCTGCCAGACATCCAGAAAACCATCATCAACGCCTGCCGCATCGCGGGCAAGCGCTGCATCACCGCGACGGAGATGCTCGAATCCATGATCAAACAGCCCCGTCCCACCCGTGCGGAGATCTCCGACGTCGCCAACGCCGTCTACGACGGTTCGAGCGCGGTCATGCTCTCGGGCGAAACGGCGGCGGGAATGTACCCCGTCGAAGCGGTCAAAGCGATGGCGAGGATCGCCATGCAGGCAGAGACCAAATCCGCGTTTATCCAGGTCGTGGACGAAAAAGAATATCTCATCCGCGGGCTTTCCGACGCGCTTTCCCACTCCGCCTGCACGCTCGCGCGCGACATCAAGGCAAAGGCGATCGTCGTCTGCACGAGGACGGGCAGCACCGCGAAGATGGTCTCCCGCTTCCGCCCGATGATCGATATCATCGGCATGACCACCGATCCCCGTTCCTATCAGAAACTCGCGCTCAGTTGGGGCGTCTATCCCGTCATGAGCGAAGAATATAACTCGGTCGACGTCCTGTTCCACTTCGCGAAGTGCGCGGCGAAGGATTCGGGGCTCGTCAAAAAGGGCGACACCATCGTCATCACGGGCGGCACTCCCAACGGAAAGAGCGGAAACTCCAACCTGCTCGACATCGAGACTATCTGACGGGCGCTTTCCGGCGGTTCGCCGCTCAACATCAACGGCGGCTCGCCGCACAATATCAACGGCAAACGGACGCCGCCCCCGCAAGATTGCGGGGGCGGCGGTTTTTGTTCCGTTTACAAAATCCGTCTTGCGCATTCGGGCGCGTCGGCGGTTTTTATTCAGTTTGCGCTGAGCGCCTCGCGCATTTTCTGCACGGCGGCGGTGCGGTTCTCGCATTCCGTCTTGACGTAGATCGCGGAGATATAATTTCTCGCCGTCCCGTCCGAGAGTTTGAGCGCGGACGCGATCTGCTTGTTGGTGAACCCCTCGCAGAGCATGAGCGCGATCTCCACTTCGCGGTCGGAAAACCCGAATTTGCGCTTCAACTTGATCTCTCTGTCGTTGCTGACCATCCGCGCGGCGTCCGCAATGCGGCGCGCGATCTTGGCGGGAAGAATGGTATCCCCCGCATAGGCGTTCTTGATCGCGTCGATGAGCGCGGAAGAAGAGGTGTCTTTGAGCAGATACCCGCTCGCGCCGTTGTTGATGGCGTTGAGGATATAATCGCTGTCGTCGAACGTCGTCAGGATGAGCACCTTGATCTCGGGATGCGCGCGCTTGATCTCCTGCGTGGCGACCACGCCGTTCATGTTGGGCATGCGGATGTCCATGAGCACGACGTCGGGGACGTTGCGGGAGATCCCTTCGAGCGCGCGGAAGCCGTCCTCCGCAATGCCCGTCACCTCGAAATCGGGACAGGTGGAGAGCACGCTCGCGATCCCGTCCGCGAGGATCGCCTGATCGTCCACGATCAACACTTTGATTTTCATGAGTTCCCTCCTTGCTTCGCCGCGTCCGCGGGCAAAACGAGATGTATTTCAAACCCTTCTCCGGGTTCCGTTTCAAAATAGACGTTGCCGCCGAGGCTCTCCGCGCGCGCGTGCATCCCCGTCAGTCCGAAGCCCTCTTTGAGCGAATTGACGTCCGTCCCCTCGCCGTTGTCGGAAAGGAGGAAGAACACGCGGTTCCCCTCTTTGCGCAGTTCGAAATAAAACGCCGTCGCGCCGCCGTGGCGCAAGCCGTTGGAGATCCCCTCTTTGAGCGTGTTGCAGATGAAACGGCTCTTCGCGTCCGAAAGGGTGAGATCCTCGATGTCGCTGCGGATGACGAGGTCGGTCCCGTCCGTGGAATCGTGGATGATAGACAGGAGCATGTCGCGCAACGTCGCGTTCTCGCCGATCCCCGAGAGGAGATGCACGCTCTCGCGCAACTCTTCCAGCGCGTGCTTCGCCTGGAGATTGGCGGCGGCGATCTTCTGTTTCGCCGCGGCGGGATCGCTGTCGATGACCAGCTTCGCCGCTTCCGTCTGCATGATGACCGTCGTGATCGAATGCCCCGCCGTATCGTGAATATCCTTCGCGATGCGCTGGCGCTCTTCGAGCGCGGTGACTTCCTGCAATTCGTTGTAGGCAAGGCGCAGTTTTTCGTTGCTCGCGTTGAGCTCTTCGAGCGTCTTGGTGATCTTCTGATTTTTCCGATACAGCTGTAAGGCAAAATTGACGATGAGGAAATGCAGAGAAAGGAGCACGAGATCGTTGAACGCGCCCGCGACCATGGCGCCGATCGCGACCGTTTCCCCCTGCATGGCGCGGGAAACGCCGAGCGTGAGCAAAAACAGCCCGATACTGCACGCGCACATCGCGATGCTCCCCGAGAGTTTTTCCTGGCTCAGATAAAACTCGGTGAGAATGATCATGTACAGCGTGGAGATGAGCGTCCCGTCCGAAAAATAGGTGAGCAGGAGCAGGATGAGCGTATCGAGCACATAACAGACGATCTTCGGCTTATACGATTTAAGCCCCCAGATCTTGACCGCGTTCTCCGCGATCAGAACGGCTTCGAGCGGCAGGATGGCGAGATAGTTCTCCCTGTTGTTCACGGCGAGCACCACCCCCATCGTCACGAGGACGAGGAAGATGAGAATTTTTCCGTATTTGACGACGAGCGCTTCGCCGTGTTCCCTGTTTTTTTCGCTGCCGTACATTATAATCGCTTCCCGATGATATTCTGCACGCTGAACGCGCGCTTGATCTCCTCCATGCGTCCCGTGAGGTAATAGCTGTACCAGCCGTCCTCGCCGACGATGAGATGATCGTATAAACGGATGTTGTTGATGGAGCAGAGCATCTGGATCTGCGCCGTAAAATTGTCGTCCGCCGCCGACGGCGTGCAATTCCCTTTGGGATGATTGTGCGCGAGCACGAGCCCGTACGGGTGCTGTCCGACGATGAATTTGCTCACCTCTTCGGGCGCGAGCCGCACTTTATCCGCCTGATTGGAAGTAAAGCGCTTGCTGAAACGGATGCGGTTGTGCGCGTCGAGACAGTAGATCTCCACCACCTCGTCCGAAAGGACGGAATAGCGTTCGGTGAGATATGCGCCGAACCCCTCCGCGCTGAACAGCGCGGGCGCCCGCTTTTTCCCGAACCGCACCTTCTCGTAAAAGAGCGCGATGCACCTCAGATACGCCGCCGTAGATTCCCCGATCCCGTCTACGCCGAGGAGCGCGTCGAAGTCCGCCTGGAATACCCCTTCCAGACTCCCGAACGCGCTGAGCAGATTGTGCGCGATCTCGTTGGTGTTTTTGCGCGGGATCGCGTTGAACAGCAGGATCTCCAACAGTTCGTGATCCTGCAAACTCTCCTCATCCCGACGAAACCGCTCGAGAATGCGCTGTCTGTGTCCTTCATGCATACGTTTCCGTCTCCCCCCGGTATGGATAACGTCTCATTTTCTCCTATTGTAACACATTTCTCCGCATTTTGCACTCTTTTTTCTCATTCCGCGCAATATTTTTCTCCGTCCCCGCCCTTTCTTGACTTTCCCCGCCGCCTGTGCTACAATATCGGCGGAAATTTCCGCAAGAGGTCATGATTATGAACAGATATACGGACGAAGCGGTGAAAAGCATCTGCGAAAGCGTCCGCTTCGATTCTTCTCAGTCGGCTCCCCTGCCCGGGATGCCCTTCGGCAAGGGCGCGGCGGATTGCCTTGAACACTTTCTTTCCCTCGCGCAGGCGCTCGGGTTTGAGACCAACAACTACGATAACTATGTCGGCGAGGTGGTCTTCGGCGAGGGCGGGCGCGAATTTGCCGTGCTCGCGCACCTCGACGTCGTTCCCGCGGGCGGCGGCTGGACGAAGGCGCCGTTCGGCGGCACGGTGGAAAACGGCAGGATCTACGGCCGCGGCGCGATGGACGACAAAGGTCCCGCGATCGCCTGCCTGTATGCGCTCAAAGCGCTCAAAGACGAAGGGTTCCTCCCTTCCATGACGATCAAACTCATCGTCGGGTGCAACGAGGAATGCGGCTGGAAGTGCATCGAACACTATAACAAAGTGGCGAAAATGCCCGAGATCGGGTTCTCTCCCGACGCGAATTTCCCCGTCATCTATGCGGAAAAGGGCATCCTTCACGTCAAAGCGGACTTCCCCGTCGGCAAAGACCTGTTCGCGGACTTTTCGGGTGGAGAACGGGTGAACATGGTCTGCGACCGCTGCGAAGCGAAGCCGCTGTCCCCCGTCGATACGGTGAAAGCGCATTCTCTGGGACTGCGCGTCGAGGGCGGCACGCTGATCGCTCTCGGAAAATCGGCGCACGGCTCCACGCCCGAAGAGGGCGTGAACGCCATTCTGCCCATGCTTTCCTATTTTGAAGAGGACGCGGAGATAAAGCGCGTGATCGACTGCCTGTTCCGCGATGTATACGGTCTCAAAGAAATGCAGGACGAGACGGGAAACCTCACCCTTTCCCCCGACGTCGTAAGTTATGAGAACGGCGTTTTATCCGTCCTCTGCGACATCCGCTTCCCCTCCACGCATAAAAAGGAAGAGGTCGAAGCCCTTCTCTCCCGCTTCGGCGTGCCCGTTACGGAAGTCAGCTATCAGGCACCCCTGTTCAACGATAAGAACGGTCCGCTCGTCTCCACGCTCTGCGAGGTATACCGCAAGTTCTCGGGCAAAGACGAAGCACCCATCGCGATCGGCGGCGGGACGTATGCGCGCGCCCTGCGTTGCGGCGCGGCGTTTGGTCCCGAAATCGAAGGAGAAGAGGTCACCATTCATCAGGCGGACGAATATGTTACGATCGAGCGCGTATCCCTCATGCTCGACGTCTATACGGAGGCGCTCCGCAGACTGACAAAATAACGGTCCCCTATACGACGTTTCTTCGTTTTTCAGGAAAAGTAAAAAATCTGACTGTCTCATCCGTGTTTTTCGGCATGATAAGCAGTCAGATTTTTTTATTTATGAGGATTTTCAGACAAAAGATCACTCATTTGTCCTGACGAGCTTATCTTCGAACAGTTTTTCAAACTCGTCGATGCTACCCTCTATCAGCAGATCTTTTTGGCAGACGCAAAATAAATTTTTATTCGGAAAATAAAAATCGATCACATACCATTCGCCCATATCCTTTACTCTTTTGACATCCGATACGAGAAAGCTTTTCGTACACATCTGGGATACAAATAAGATCTCGTCGTTTTCTATGGAAACGGACTGCGGAAGTTTATTTTCTATTCCTTTCTGAGGAATACTGCCCAGGACCGCAAAGGCGATCGAAAGCAATAAAAACAACAGCACGATCAGATCGACCATGAGCGCGACGACGACCATGATGACGCTGAATATGAGCGACACAATGATACAAATCGCGGAACCGATTCTTGTCTCTCTGTTCCAAATATACTTTTTGCATTCTTCCGAAACCGCACCGCTGAATTCTATCGTATATGATCTCCTTTTTCCTGTTGAACCGCTTCTGAATTTTTAATGAAAGCGCCAAGCAATCTTCGTTTCAAGAACCAAAACAGTATTATCTTTGAGCGAAGGATAGTAATAATTTATTATCGCTAAATTCTTTTTACTTGCAATCATACACCATGGAGATTTCCCCTTCCGATTACGTCCTGCCCGACCTTTTACATATTCTTTACGATCTAATTTTATAATTATCCAACGCAAAAAAATATAACTTCTGTTATCGTAGGTACATAACCGTTCAATTGTTATTTCTTTGATGTCCGTCCAACGTACCTCCGCGATCTTATAAAACAATCCTCGGATGACAATACCGTTTTCATCCACCGATGCAAATTGCAGATAGTACAAAAATCCAATGAAGGAAATGGTCGCAAACAATCCCATCAAACAATAATACAGTATGGTTATGCCTGTCTCGGATTTTTCCCAGTTCAAAATTTTCTCCAAAAATACCAAAACCATCATGCACCCGAACATGACTCCCCAGATGATCATCGTATAGATAGGTTGTACACGCAATATCCTTTTCAACTTTATATACCTTCCCCTCCCTTATGCAGCAGTGTATGGTATCCCCAACTATATACTTCTATTCTACCAAAAGTTTCCGTTACCGTCAATCCCCAAAAAAGCCGCGGGCGGAAAATATCCGCCCGCGGCCCGTTCTTTTGTTTTTCGGTCATAAGAAATACGATGCGCCCGAAGTGCGTTTACGCCTTGACCAGCGTGATCGTCGCACGGTCGCCGTTGATGTCCACATCTTTGGCAAAGCCTTCCGCGCTTCCCTCTTCCACGCTCACCGCGAGGACGTCGGACGCAAACGCGCCCTTTTTCAGCATATCGGAAGCCTTCCCTTCCGCCTCAAAATATACTTTAATACGGTCTGTCACTTCAAAACCCGCTTCCTTTCTCATCGTCTGGATCTTGGAAACGAGTTCGCGTTCCACGCCCTCTTCAATCAACTCGGGCGTAAGCGCCGTATCCAAAGCCACGGTAATGCCCTTATCCGTCGCGGAAACATACCCCTTTGCCGATTCGGTAAAGATCTGTAAATCTTCCTCAAACAGCACGACGGGGCCGTCCAGATCGACGGTATAGCTTCCGCCGTCCTTCACTGCGTCCACAACCTCTTTCGCGTTGCATTCGGAAAGGAACTGCGTGATCGCTTTCAGCTTCTTGCCGTATTTGGGGCCGAGCGTTTTGAGCTGCGGTTTGAGCGTATAGCGGATGAGCGCGTCCGCATTCTCCGCAAGCGTGAATTTTTTGACGTTCAGTTCGTCGAGGACGACCGCTTTGAGCTCCGCGTCGATCTCCAGTTCGCGTTCGCTCGCGACGATCATCTCGGCGAGCGGCTGACGGTTTTTGAGATTGCCCGCATTGCGAGCCGCTCTGCCCAGCACGACGACGTCGAGCACGTCGCCCATACCCTTTTCGAGATCGGGCAGGATCGCGATCTCGTCCGCGACGGGGAAATCGCACAAATGCACGGACATGGGTGCCTCGGGATAGAACGCGGGCACGAGATTGCGGTACATCATCTCGGCCAGGAACGGGGTATAAGGCGCCGTTACCTTTGCAAGCGTGACGAGGACATGGTACAGGGTGGTATATGCCGCCACCTTATCCTCGGACATGGTATTGCCCCAATAGCGGTCTCTGCCGCGGCGGACATACCAGTTCGAAAGCACGTCGACGAAATCCTGAATCTCTCTCGCGCTATCGGTGATGTTATACTGCGCGAGCATGGTATCCACGTCCTTCACGAGCGTGTTGAGGCGGGACAGGATCCAACGGTCCATGAGCGAGAGCTTGCAGTCTTTGAGCTGATAGCGGGAAGGATCGTACTGATCGATCTGAGCGTACAGCGTGAAGAAGGCGTAGGTGTTCCACAGCGTGCCGATATACTTTCTCTGCACTTCGGAGACCGCCTCCTCGCCGAAGCGGGACGGGATCCAGGGTGCGCTGCCCGTATAGAAATACCAGCGTACGGCGTCGGCGCCCTGTTTGTCGAGCACGCTCCAGGGATCGACGACGTTGCCCTTGTGCTTACTCATCTTGATGCCGTTCTTGTCGTTGACGTGTCCGAGCACGATGCAATTCTTGAAGGGCGCGCAATCGAAGAGGATGGTCGAAATGACGAGGAGCGTATAGAACCAGCCGCGCGTCTGATCGACCGCCTCGGAGATGAAGTCTGCGGGGAAGGTCTCTTGGAAGAGATCCGCGTTTTCAAACGGATAGTGATATTGCGCGAAAGGCATGGACCCCGAGTCGAACCAGCAGTCGATGACCTCGGGCGTGCGCTTCATCTTTCCGCCGCACTTGGGGCAGGCGCAGGTCAGATCGTCGAGATACGGGCGGTGAAGTTCGATGTCTCCTTCCACTCCGCAGCGCTCTTTGAGTTCCGCTTTGGAGCCGATGACGAGGATCTCGCCGCAGTCGGGGCATACCCAGACGGGAAGCGGTGTTCCCCAATAGCGGTCGCGGGAAAGTCCCCAGTCGATGACGTTTTCGAGGAAGTTGCCCATACGCCCTTCCTTGATGGTCTCGGGCATCCAGTTGACCGAACGGTTGGCGGCGATCAGGCGGTCTTTCACCTTGGTCACCTCCACGAACCAGCTCGAACGCGCATAGTAAAGGAGAGGCGTATCGCAGCGCCAGCAGTGCGGATAGCTGTGCTCGAACAGAATTTTGCGGAACAAAAGCCCCTTCTCTTCCAGCATATCGAGAATGACCTTATCCGCCTTCTTGGCGAACAACCCGTCCAGTTCGGGACAGCGCGCGTCGAAACAGCCGCGCTCGTTGACCATCTGCACGACGGGAAGGTTGTATTTCTTGCCCACTTTATAGTCGTCTTCGCCGAACGCGGGCGCGATGTGAACGACGCCGGTACCGTCGGTCAGCGTGACGTAGGTATCGTTGACCACATAGAACGCCTTTTCGCGGAAGGTGCCGACGGCATACGGGAAGAGCGGCTCATACTCCGTCCCCTCGTACTCCTTGCCCGTTCTTCTTTCCTTCACCTCATACTGTTCGAAGAAGTTGGGAACGAGCGCCTCGGCGAGGATGTAGCGCACGCCGTCCGCCTCGATCTCGACGTACGTCTCGTCGGGGTTCATACACAGCGTGACGTTGGAGGGAAGCGTCCAGGGCGTCGTCGTCCAGGCAAGAATATAGCAATTATCTCTTCCCTTCACCTTGAAGCGCGCAACAACGGACGTCTCCTTCACGTCCTTATAGCCCTGCGCGACCTCGTGCGAGGAGAGCGCCGTGCCGCAGCGCGGGCAATAGGGAACGATCTTGTGCCCCTTGTAGAGCAGCCCTTTCTTCCAGATCTCTTTGAGCGCCCACCATTCCGATTCGATATAATCGTCGTGATAGGTGACGTACGGGTGCTCCATATCCACCCAGTAGCCGACGCGGTCGGACATCTTTTCCCACTCGCTCTGATACTTCCAGACGGACTTTTTGCACTGTTTGATGAACGGCTCGATGCCGTATTTTTCAATATCCTGTTTTCCGTCCATGCCGAGCGATTTTTCCACTTCCAGCTCGACGGGAAGGCCGTGCGTATCCCAGCCCGCCTTGCGGAGGACGTGCTTGCCCTTCATCGTCTGATAGCGGGGGATGATGTCCTTCATGACGCGCGTGAGGATATGCCCGATGTGCGGCTTACCGTTCGCCGTGGGAGGGCCGTCGAAGAAGGAAAATTCCTCCCCGCCCTCGTTCTTGCTGATGCTCTTTTCAAAGACGCCGTTCTTCTTCCAGAACTCGATGACCTCTTTTTCCCTCTCCACGAAGTTGAGGGATGTGTCTACCTTCTTGTACATGACCGCTCCTTTCCCGCCGCCGCGGGGATGTAACGTATTTTCTGAGATCGCCGCAGACCCGGCAATAAAAAAATCACCGTATTTTGGATCAAATACGATGACTTATAACCACCAAAACATACAAACATACGCCTCTTTTGATAACGCGGAAAGGATACCGCGCACGAAGCTACGCTCTGCAAGACAGATCTCGCCCCGTGGGCTGAAAGGTGATACCCGCCGCGACAGGCTGCTTTCTCACACCGACCGAAAGCTCTCTGAAAACCGAACGCACGGCGGACGCGTCCTTTATAAGCGCCCTTTTTTTCTATATTATAACCGTTTTCCGCGCGCTTGTAAAGCGTTTTCGCCGTATTTGGAGAATTTCGGGCGGCGCTTCTCCGCCGCCGTGTCCGACCGCGCCTTATCCGCCCGACGTGCAAAGCGGCTTCTCAGCCGAAGATCCCCTTGCGCGGACGGACATTCTTCACCTCGAAGCCCGCTTCCGTCACGCATTCCGCGAGCGCCGCGTCGGGAAGATCGCTCTCCACAAAGATGAGTTTCTTCCTGTAATTTGCCTTTGCGCCCGATACGCCTTCGAGCAGGCGCAGTTTCTTCTCCGCGCGTTCCGCGCACCGCGCACAACACATCCCCTCTACTTCGATGACCTTTTTCATACCTGTATTGTATCACTTTTGCGCAAAATTGCAAGCCTTTTACATTTTTTGTCCGTACGTGCCGCCGCAACGATTGACTTTTACCGCGCGAGCGCGTATAATAACGCTCAAAATCGCCGTCCGAAAGACGGCTGCGGAGGCTTTATGCGCGTTCTTGCCATCAACGATATTTCCTGCGTCGGAAAATGCTCTCTGACCGTCGCCATGCCCGTGATCTCTGCGTGCGGCGCGACCTGCGACATCCTGCCCACCGCCCTGCTCTCCACGCATACGGGCGGATTCACGGGATACACCTTCCTCGATCTTTCCTCGGAAATGGAAAAGATCTGCGCGCATTGGGAAACGTTCGGCCTTCAGTTCGACCTTATTTGCAGCGGATACCTCGGAAGCCGCAGTCAGATCGAGTTCGTCAAAGACGTCAAACGCCGCCTCCTCAAAGAAAACGGCGTATTCGTCGTCGATCCCGTCCTCGGCGATAACTTCACGTTTTATAAGGGATTCGACGCTCAATTCGCGCAGGAGATGGTCTCTCTCTGCCGCGAAGCGGACTACATTCTGCCCAACGAGACGGAGAGCTATCTTCTGACGGACGAACGCAATTTTTCTGCCGCGCTCAAAACGCTGGCATCCTTCTGCCCGCACCCCGTCATCACAGGCGCGAACGACAAGGACGGATACTTCCTCTATTATTACGACGAAGGCGAAAAGCGGATCCCGCTCAAAAAGATCGACGGCAATTTTCACGGTGCGGGCGACGTGTTCGCTTCGGCGTTCTGCGGCTGTATCGCAAACGGAATCGCCCTCGAAGACGCCCTGCGCGTGACTTCCGACTTCTGTTACCGTTCCATCGCGCGCTCGGAACGCGAAGTCAAAGACCGCAAGTACGGGCTCAATTACGAAAAAGAGCTTCTGCCCTTCCTGGAAGATCTTTCCGTACTGCTCAAAAAATAATTCGCCGCGTTGCCCGTTTCGGGCGGAAAAGCCATTCATTACGGAAAATTCCGCCTAATTTTTCATCTTTTTCCAATAACGAAGGGACGAAACTGCCGCACGGCAAATTTCGTCCCGATTTTTTTCTTTCTCACGGTTGCATTTTTGCACATACTCTGATATAATAAGATCGACACCTGCGGTGTACGGGATACGGACAATGCGTAATCCACAAAGTATATTCGGGAGCGTAAGTCGTTTTCGATAGGCAAGGTCTGTTGAAAAACGGAAAGACTGATGCGGAAGCGCCGCGCACCCACCTGCGAGAAGCGGGTTAACCTTTTTCGTTTTGCGGCACAGGCGGATGTCCTCTTTTGAAAAATCGATGTTCTTGCAAAAAAATTCGGAATTAACACCGAAAAAAAGTTGCAAGAACATATTTTTTATGATATAATCGTTAAGCGTTTTGAAAGACGGCCTTGTGGTCAAGCGGTTAAGACGGCGCCCTCTCACGGCGCAATCCCGGGTTCGATTCCCGGCAAGGTCACCAAATGCGAAAGCTATCCGAACCTTTTCCGTTCGGATAGCTTTTTTTCTGAAAGTACGGCGATATGATCTGAACAGTTTCGTTGCTGAAAAAGCGCCCACAAAGTCTGTTTGACTTTGTGGGCGCTGTTCATGTCCGGATCGCGACTTGTGCGCGATCTCAAATCCGATCAATTGTCGCAACGTGCAAGTTTGCGCGCAAGTTACAAAAGAGAACGGTAGAGCGCGATGATGTCCTCTTTCGTCGGATCTTTGGGATTGCCCGGACGGCATGCGTCGTCCATCGCCGACTGTGCGAGGAACTCGATGTCCTTTTCCTTGACGATCCCTTTAAGATCCTTCGGGATCCCCACGTCCGCGGAAAGCTGTTTCACAGCGGCAACGGCGGCTTTTCTCGCCTCGTCGAGCGTCATCTTTTCCACGTCCGCAACCCCCATCGCCTTTGCGATGTCGCGATATTTCTCGCCCGTCGCTTCTGCGTTATACTCCATGACGGTGGGAAGCAGGATCGCGTTCGCAACGCCGTGCGGCGTATCGTACAATGCGCCGAGCGGGTGCGCCATGGAATGAACGATACCGAGTCCCACATTGGAGAAGCCCATGCCCGCGACATACTGTCCGAGCGCCATCCCCTCTCTGCCTTCGGGCGTGTTCGCGACTGCGCCGCGCAGATTTTTGGCAATGATCTCGATCGCCTTGAGATGGAACATATCGCTCATCGCCCATGCTCCCTTGGTGATGTAACCCTCGATCGCATGCGTGAGCGCGTCCATCCCCGTCGCGGCAGTCAGTCCCTTTGGCATACTGCTCATCATATCGGGATCGACGACGGCGACCACGGGAATATCGTGTACGTCCACGCAGACCATCTTGCGGTTTTTTTCGACGTCGGTGATGACATAATTGATGGTGACTTCCGCCGCCGTGCCCGCGGTCGTAGGGACGGCGATGATGGGAACGCACTTGTTGCGCGTAGGCGCGACGCCTTCCAGCGAACGTACGTCCGCAAATTCGGGATTGGCGATGATGATGCCGATCGCCTTTGCCGTATCCATGGACGAGCCGCCGCCGATGGCGACGATGCAATCCGCTCCGCTCTTCTTGAACGCGGCAACGCCCGTCTGCACGTTCTCGATGGTGGGATTGGGCTTGATCTGCGAATAGATCTCGTAATCGATCCCCGCCTCATCCAGAACATCGGTGACCTTTTTGGTGACGCCGAACTTCAGAAGGTCGGGATCGGAGCAGACGAAGCACTTCCGGAATCCCCTGCCCCTGACTTCCGTCGCGATCTCGCGGATCGCGCCCTTGCCGTGGTAGCTGGTCTCATTCAATACAAAACGGTTCATAACAGTATCTCCTTATCATTGATTTCATCTTCATCATAGCACATCCCGCGCCGCAAATCAAGCGTGACTTGCGAGAGCGTTTCATCGCACATCTCCTTCGAAGGGCATCGCGGGGAAAGCGGCGGAACGAAAAAAACGGAACGCGGCAAGCTCCGCGAGACGGACTTCACGCCCTTCCCTTCATGACTTTCTCTTCATATTCCGCGACGGGTGTAAAATAATCCTCGTCCATCCCGTTTTCTTTGAGATACTGCGCCCAGACTTCGCCGAAGGGAAGCGTCTTGACGCGTTCCTGCAAATACATAAGACGAGTGAATTGCCCCTGTTCCTGCGCCGCTTTGAGTTCCGCGTCGGGAAGAAGCAGCGCATATAAAAGCGCCTTCTCCACCGACCGCTGTCCCGTCACCCATGCAAATACGCGGTTGATGGACGCATCGAAATAATCGAGCGCGATCTTGACTTTGCCGAGCGCGTCGTTGCGGACGACCTCTTTCATAATCTCTTTGAGTTCGTCCTCGAAAATGACGACGTGATCGCTGTCCCAACGGACAGGACGGGAAACGTGCAAAGCGACCTTATCATGGAAAACGAGCATGGACGGGATCTTATCCGACACGACTTCCGTCGGATGATAATGTCCGTTATCCAGCAGAGAGCAGATCCCGCGCGTCGCGGCATAATTCTGACAAAACTCACCCGACCCCACCGTATAGCTCTCCACGCCGATCCCGAACACCTTGCTTTCGACTGCGGGGATCACCCACTGTCTGTCATACTCCTTCAGGATCTCGTCCAGCGATTTCGCATATCGCAGGCGAGGCGAAAGGCGGTCGGCGGGAATGTCTTTATATCCGTCGGGGATCCAGATGTTGACGAGGCAAGGACTGTTCATCTCTTTGCCCAGGTACGCCGCGATCTCCATGCACCGCTTTCCGTGCTCCACCCAAAAGGCGCGGATCCCCTCATCTGGAGATGAAAGCGTCAGCCCGTCTTTCATCTTGGGATGCGCAAAGAAAGTCGGATTGAAATCGATGCCTTCGATCGCGTGTTCCTTCGCGAATTTCACCCAGGGCGCAAAATGCTCGGGACGATAGGCGTCACGGTCGATCTTGCCTTTGTCCGCGCCGAGGAACGCATAACTCGCGTGGATGTTGATGCGTTTGCTCCCGGGCATCAACGAAAGCGCATAGGCGTAGTCCGCCATCAGCTCTTCGGGCGTACGCGCACGGCCGGGATAGTTTCCCGTCGTCTGTATCCCTCCCGAAAGGCTTTCCGCGCCTTCGAAGCCGAGAACATCGTCCCCCTGCCAGCAATGCACCGAGACGGGGACTTTTTTCAAAGTTTCGATCGCCGCATCGGAATTTACCCCGATCGCCGCATAAGATCTTTTTGCTTCCTGATAACTCATGTTCCCTCCATGTTTTGTTTATCGTATCGTTATTTTGTCATGCCTCGCTCTTCCCGCAACGCCGTTTTGCGCCGAAAAAGAAACCGCTCGCATTCACCTCTTCATCTGTACCGCCAGATTTCCCAACGCGGTCGCCTCGACGGGAAGCGCCACCACGCGCTTGCCGGTCGCCTCGGCGGTCAGTTCGTTGAGCCATACGTTTTTTGCGCCGCCGCCTACGATACAGAGCGTATCGATCGTTCTGCCCGTGCATTCTTCCAATCGGGCGAGCGCCGCCTTGTATCCGAGCGCCAGACTGCGATGCGCGCAACGGAAGTAATCCCCTGCCTCTTTGGGCCCCTGACCTTCCGCGAAACAACTGTCAAACGCCTGCTTCATACTTGCGGGAGCAAGGAAGCGCTCGTCGTTCACGTCTACCGTGCCTTCAAAACCGCTTCCTTTTCCCGCATTCATCGCTTCGTCAAAGGAGAGATCGGGGGAAATCTCTGCCTTCAATCGGTTGATGACCCACATACCCATGATATTTTTGAGAAAACGGACATATCCCACGCCTCCCTCGTTGGTGAAGTTGGCGCGGCGCGCCGCGTCCGAGCAGATCGCCTTCGGCAACCTGACGCCCAGAAGCGACCATGTCCCGCTCGAAAGGTATGCCGCCTCGGACATGGGTATCCCTTCCACCGCACTCGCCGTATCGTGCGAAGCGCAAAGCACTACCTGCGTATTTCCTCCCGTTTCCGCCGCGATCTCGGGCAAGAGTTGCCCGACCGCGCTTCCGGGCGACGACAGCGGACGGAACAGCCGCACGGGAAGTCCCAACGCCGAGACGATCTCCGCGTCATATTCCCCGCTCGCGGCATTCACCATGCCCGTAGTCGTCGCGTTGGTATATTCGTGCGCCTTCACGCCCGTCAACTTATAGGTGAGGTATTCGGGGATCATCAGGAAATCGGTCGCCCCGTCCAACCTCCCCCGCGCCATGTCGTCGCAAAGCTGATAGACGGTATTGAAGGGTTGAAACTGAATGCCCGTCTTTTCATAAAGCCGCTCGAACGGGATCTTCTCGTGCACGACAGCGATCGCCCCCTGCGTGCGCCCGTCGCGATAGGCATAACAGGGCAAGATCTCCTCTTCGCCGCCCATGAGAACGTAATCCACCGCCCAGGTGTCGATGGCAAGGCTCTCGATGCGCGGATATTTCCCGAATGCCGCCGCGATCCCCGCCTTGACGTGCGCGAACAGCGCGGCGACATCCCAGACAAGATGTCCGCATTCTTCTTTTGTTCCGTTGGGAAAGCGATAGACCTCTTCCGTTTGAAAGCGTCCCTCCTTTTCCCAACCGACGATGTGCCTCCCTGAGGAGGCTCCGATGTCGATCGCTAAATAGTATTTCATCTTTTTGTCCTCCCTGATTTCATTATAGCCCCGATTAAAAATTAAACAAGGACGTTATTTTTGATAAATACTATCTTAATTTGACTTTCTTTTGCGGCTGTGATAGAATGATGACATGGACGCGAAGATCATTGAACATCTGACGAAACTCACCGACGAAGAGCGGGACATCCTGCAAGGGCAGGACGTAAAACGCGGGGACTATTCCTCTTCCGAGCGTTTTATCGTCAACAGCGCAAAACTTTTGGGCGATCAGACGCTCGCCCTTCGCCCGCATACGCGCTTCGTCGACTTTCCCGAGCACGGGCACGATTACATGGAAATCATGTACGTCTATGCGGGGCGCATATCTCACGTCATCGAGAAAGAGACGGTCGTTTTGGAACGGGGGGACGTCATTTTCCTCAACCGCCACGCGCGCCACTCCGTCAAGCGAGCATCCCGCGACGACATCGGCATAAACTTCATTCTCTCGAATCCCTTTTTGCGGGCGATTTTCCCGCAGGTGCAGAACAATCCCGTGATGAGCGAATTTCTCGCCAATAATTTCGACGATATGGGAGAACCCGAATATCTGTTTTTCCGCACCAAGGACTGCTTCCCGATCCGCAATCTGATGGATAATCTCATTTATGCCGTCGTCAACCGCTCTCAGGAAATGTATGCGGGGCTCGTATCGCTCATCTTCGGCTATCTCGCCTATTACAGCGACACGCTCGTGAACGCCCTGCGCGTCGCGTCGCCCGACGCAAAGCTAAAGCGCGGCGTGGTTTCCTATCTGGAACGCAATTACCCCACCGCGACGCTGAAAGAGCTTGCCGATTCGCTCGGCTATACGCAAGCGCATCTGTCGCGGCGCATTCACGCCGTCTTTCACGCGACCTTCCAAGAACTCTTGCAGGGAAAGCGACTGTGTGCGGCAGAAAAACTGCTCCTCTCCACCTCTCTCAGCGTGGAAGAGATCATCCGCGCGGTCGGTTACGAAAACCAAAGCTATTTTTACCGTATTTTTTGCAAGACATTCGACACAACTCCGCACAAATACAGAAAGGCGGCGAAAAAAGTCTGAACCGTTCTCTCCGCTGAAAAAGCACCCGAGCACACCGTAAAAGTCGGGGAAAGGGTTTACGGCAGGACGAATATGGCGGTTTTCTTAAAGAAAAAACGGACGAGCAACACCCGTCCGTTTAATTTTAACCGAAACTTTCCCCTCGCGGCGCCCTGCCGAACGGCAGACGTTTTCCTGAACTTCACAGGAATATCGTCAAAAGCCTGACCGCGACGCAGACAAGCAACACCGCAAGATAAATACCTATCGCCATTGCCGCGCCTTTTTTTCCGAGCGAGCGAAATTCATCGCGAGACAACCGACAGATCCCGAAAAAATACACGAGCGTGCAGAAAAGCAGCGTCAGGCACAGCGCGATAAATTCGGGAGCGTTCACGTCCACGATGAAAAACAACACCAACGCCAACAATGCGATGACGATAGAAAAGCGTAAAATGATCAGCACCGTATTTCTGTTCATAAGACAATCTTACCATATTTTCTGACAAATCACAATCGGTTTGTCTTCTTTTCTTCGGCGTATGCATTCATTTATTCGCGCCGCCGAGGAGATCCGTCAAAGCTCTGAACATCAGCTCATGTCCTGCGGCATTGGGATGAAGCCCGTCTGCGGAGTATTTGTTCGACGTGCCGAAATTTTCATAATGAAAGGTCCCGCTCCAATCGAGAAACTTTGCGCCGAACATTTGCGAAACTTCCTTCGCCGCCGCACAATATTCGCTCCAACGAATTCCCGCATCGGCATTGATGACATCCGTACGGTCTTCGGAATAAACGAGATTCCCGCCCGCCCGTCGGAACAGCATGGGAAGCACGATGATCTTGATCGCAGGATTGCGCAGACGAAGTTGAGCGATCATGAAATACAATCCGCCTTTGTACGTCCTGACGTCGGAAAGGCGATTGGGGTAATCGCTGTATCCGTTCTCCCCGTCTGCGGCGACGGGCACACCGTAACCGAAATCGTTCGTTCCGTAAAAGATCACGCACAGATCGGCCGTTGCGATCGCGGACGGGACATCCCGTTCGCGCCCTGCGTCATAGACGGGCTGTTCCGCGATCACGCGTTCCGCGCCGCTTATACCGTAAGCCTGAGCATAACCGTAGACGAGCGTCGTTCCGCCGCAGGCAAGATTGCTGTTTTTCAAATCGGTCGGATCGCTCCCCGTTTCCAGTTCGCGGCAGAATTTCGCAAAATAAGTATCTTCATAATTGAACCCGTTCGGAAGCGTGTTCGGTGCGCTCGGATCGAGCAGACAGCCGTCGGTAATGCTGTCGCCGAACGCGATGACGTTTTTCCCTTTGAACAGCCCTTTGTCCACCGGAAACCTGTCTCCCAATTCCGCAGACGTCGCATACGCCGCCACTTCGACCGTCGCGCTCCCGCCCGTTTTGATGTCGGTCACGCGAACCAGTCCGATCCCCGCCTCTTCCGCGCAGACGACGTCGCGCCGCTGCGAAAGGACGCCCTCCTGTACTTCGTCCACGATATACCCCATCGCGTAAAAGTCATAACTGTCCCCGACGCAGAGGTCGATCCGAAACTTCGGTTTTTCTTCCTCACCTTTCGTCGGATCAGTCGGCGCGCAGGCGCCGAACATCATCAAAGCGAGCGCGCACACCGCCGCTTTTATCGTTTTCGCTTGATTGCCATGCCGTGCCATCGTGTATCCTCCCGAATAAATTTGCCATCTTCCCGTACGGGAAGATGGCATTTTCCGTATTTCCGTCACGCCGTGGGGGATGCGGCGTCGGGATCGGTGACATAACCCGCTTTGAACCAACCTTCTCCGAGAGAAGGAGCGGTTTCGTAGTAAGTGACAATATCGTCAAGGCAGATGAACCCGAAATCGGCCGCCTTGTAGTCTTTGACCACGAAGTACAGATAGCTGTCCCCGTACGTCTGCATATCCAGCTGATAATAGTAATTGCGGAAGATGAATCCCGATTCCTGCGAAATGGGGAAATACCAGTTGTTGAAGGTGGCAACGACGGCGTCTTCCCCTTCGGGATTATATTGCATGAGGACGAACTGCAGATCAGCCGTGCTGTTGCCCGCCATCTTCCAGGTGATCATGCCGCTTCCGCCCGCCTTAAAAAGCGAGGAATGGAAATTCGCCGCGGCAAAGCCTTCGTTGGCATAACCGTACAGATAGTTGTTCGTCGCATTGACGGGGTTGTTCCAAATATCCGTCTTTGAGCCGTAGATCGCGTAAGCGTTCTTCTCCTCCGTCGTCATATACCAACCCGTATAACCGCTTTCGAAATCCCCGTTGACCAGCTGATAAGGCACGGCGGAAAGATCGGTCGGGAACGCGTCCTGCGAGGTATCCGACATATCCAGTTCTCCGCCCTCGGGGCTCACGCAGTATCCCGCGGGATACATTTCGCCCGTCGCGGGCGCGGATTCGTAATAGGTCACGATGCTGTCGAGATTGATGAACGAAAATCCCGTTTCCTCGGCGGACGCCTCGTCGACCACTTTGAAATAACACTTACTGCCCAGATATTCCTGAGGGATCTCGTAATAATATTCGCGGAAAATAAATCCCGAACCCGCATATACACCGTAATACCAGTTGTTAAACTTGGCGATCTCGACGTCTTCTCCCCCTTCGTTGTATTGCATAAGGACGAATTGCAGGCGTTCGGTGCAGTTGCCCGCCATCTTCCAGGTGATGTATCCGCTTCCTCCCGCGACAAAGACGGACGAAGTAAACTCGCACGTTCCGCTTTCGTTGTAATATCCGTACAGATATTTCCCGTCGTTATCCACGCCGTTGCCCCAGATGTCCACGTTGCTGTCATAGATGCTGTAAGCCGCTTTCGCCCACGAATCGAGATTCCAGCCCGTGTAATCCTGCTCAAACCCGCCGTTGATGAGCTGTGCGGGCGTCGCCGCCGTCACCGTTGCGGTAAATTCGGAGAAAGCCTTTTCCGTTCCCTTCTGCACGGCGCCGATCCTGACCTGTTTCTCGCCGAACCCCGTGAACGCAAGCGTGACGAGATAGGGATCCCCTTCGCTCGCCGTCATGGTGACGGAATCGTCCGACGTCAGCGTATAGGTGACGTTGTCCGCCGCTTCGAAGTATTCGGACAGATCGAGGGAATACTCGATATACGTCGCATCCGAATCGGGGAAGACGGGCGCGTCGAAAGTCACGTCTTCCAGTTCTTTCTTCACCTCGGGCGCGGGAGCGCTGTCCGTCACGGAAACGGCAATATCGAACGAAAAGACCTCTTCCCCATCGACCTTCACCTTGACCGTGACCTTGTACTCGCCCGTGGTTCCGTCGGAAATGACGTTGAGCTTTCCCGCCGAACTCACGTTGCTCACGGTGAGATGTTCCGAAGCGGACGTCGCCTGAAATGCCGCGCCTTCGGGCAGTTTTTCGAACAGCGCGGGAAGGTCGATCGCGACGTAAGTGACCGAATAGATGTCGATCCCCGCTTTGTTTTCTTCCGTTTTCAGTACGGCAACAGGTTCTTCGGGAGGCGGATCGTTCGCGCAGGCGGCGATGCTCGCCCCGCCGAAGACCACCAATGCGCATGTCAGCAACACCAATAACTTTCTTCTCATCATTTTTCTCCTGTGTTTTTATTTGCGTCCGGGTATCCCCGGAAATGTCCCTTATCCTTTTTCCCCGCGTATCCGCGGAATCTTGTCAAAATCCGAACGTCTTTTCGAGGAAGATACGGATAAACCGCTTTTCATCCACGCTTTTCGCGCAAAGCACGCGCCGCTTTCCCTCCGTCTTGTGTTCCAGATACTTATAAAAGTGATCCATGTTCGCCGTCATGCCGCGCGTATGTTCCCCTTTCAGTTCGACTTCCGCCCATACTTCCTCCATCTCGCAGATCGTCTCGTCCGTCGCGAAATATGCGGCGAGCGGATCGTGCAACACGGGATTGAACCAGCATCCCTTTTTCCACAGCCGCACGAGCTGAGCGCAATACCCTTTCAGGTCGGGAGATTCGAGCGCGAGCACGGCGGCAGTCTGTCCGTCGTCGAGCTGCGCTTTCCACGTCACGTCCGCTCCGATAAATTTGAGCGGAAGTTCCGAGCGGATCAGTACGTCGCACGCTTCGGGATCCATGGCAGCATTGTATTCGATGAACTGCTCGTAAAAACACCCGCCCATCAGGACGATGTTGCACTCGGAAAACGCCTCGGGATCGGCAAGATACGCCTTCGCGAGATTGGTATACGGCCCGATGGCGAGGACGGTCAGTTGTCCTCCGTACTTTCGCGCCGCACGGAGCAGAAACTCCGCCGCTTCCGCTCCGTCCCGTTCGTCACGGTTATCGGGAGCGTATTTTTTCTCTTCCAGCTCGGGAGTGTATTGCACGAACGTCGCGTTTTCATCGGCGTCCGCTGCGAGCGGTTTTCCGTATCCCGCATAAACGGGGATGTCCTCTCTCCCCGCAAGGGAGAGGATCCGCTTTGCCAGCCGCGCGCGGAGTGGCGTATTGCGGAACACCGTCGTCACGCCGATGAGTTCCGCGTCCGTTTTCAGCAAAAGGAGCAATGCGAGCGCGTCGTCAATATCGTCGCCGAGATCCGTATCAAGAATGATTTTCTTTCCCATATCGTTCTCCGAAAACGTCATACCGCGGCACCGCCGCGATGTTTTTGCATTTGACCGCGTGTTCCCGCGTGTTCGTGTTTTTCAGTTTCCACCCGCTGCATTCTGAGTCGGCATACAGACACCGATCGGAGAACCCGCAGCCGTCGCAACGGCGGCGGATGTCGGGCACCTCCATGCTCCTGAGCTGTATGGCAGGCTTCGATCGCTCGACGACGGGATCGGGAATGGACACCGAGGAGATCAGCGCCTGCGTATAAGGATGTACGGGATTGCCGATCACTTCTTTCACCTTTCCGAATTCCACGATCTCGCCGAGATACATCACCGCCATTCTCCCTTCGCCCACCACATACCGCACCGTCGAAAGATCGTGCGTGATATAGACGATGGTAAGATCGAGTTTTTTGTTGAGTTCGGACAGCAGTTGCAGGATGGACAAGCGGAGGGAAACGTCGATCATGGAAATGGGCTCGTCCGCGACGATCAGCCGCGGTTTGAGCGAAAGCACCCGCGCGATGAGCACTCTCTGCCGCTGTCCGCCCGAAAGCTGATGCGGATACTTCCCCAAAAAGAGCGATGCGGGCGTCAGACCTACCATTTCGAGATAGTCCGCGATCATGCGGTCGATCTCCGCTTTTGGCATCTTGCGGTTGTTTGCCCTGACAGGGGCGAACATGGAGCTGTAAACGGTCTTGACGGGATTGAGCGCGGCATAGCTGTCCTGTTGAATAAATTGGACGCTCTTGCGGTATTCCTTCTTCTCCTTTTTTCCGCACCGCACGATGTCGTTCCCTTCAAATCGGACGCTCCCCGAAGTCGCGTCGAGAAGCCCCGTCACGATCTTGCCGAGCGTCGTCTTGCCGCAGCCCGATTCCCCGACGAGCGCCATGATCTCGCCCTCTTCGATGTCCAGGTCGATGTCGCGCAGAACGTGTACCCGCTCCGTCCCGTTGAGTCCGCGGGAAGAAAACACCATGTTGAGTTTTTCGATTTCAAGAATTTTCATGTTCTCCCCCGTCCTGTCCGTACAAATGACACGCGATCCAATGATGTTCCCCGCGGCGGATAAGTTTTGGTTTCTGCGTCTTACAGCGTTCCGTGCAGAATTCACAGCGAGGATGGAAGGGACAGCCTTCGGGAAGGCTGCGAATATCGGGAGGCGCCCCGGGAATGGGCTTGATCTCCCCTGCATCGCGGATGAGCGACGGCGTCGAATTGATGAGCCCGCGCGTATACGGATGCAGTTTCTCGCCGAACAGGGTATAGACGTCCGCGTATTCCATGATACTGCCCGCATACATGACCGCGACGTAATCGGCGGCTTTTGCGACGATCCCGATGTCGTGCGTCAGCAGAAGAAACGTCGTGTTGAGTTTGCGGTTAATCTCGATGAGCTGATTGAAGATATATTTCTGCGTGATCACGTCGAGCGCCGTCGTCGGTTCGTCCAGAATGACGAGGCTCGGGCGGAGCAGAAGCGCGAACGCGATCATCACGCGCTGTTTCATTCCCCCCGACATCTGATGCGGATATGCTTTGAGCACCCGCCTCGCGTCCAGTTTGACCATATCGAACAGCTCGTCCAGCCGCTCGGCAAACGCCTCTTTGGAAGCGACCGCGCCGTGATAGAACGCCGTTTCATAAAACTGATCGTATATGGTCATGAGTGGATTGAGCGTGCTCTGCGACGCCTGAAACACCATGGATACCTGTTCCCAGCGGAAACGCCGCAATTCTTCCCCTTTCAGCTCCGAAACGTCCACGTCCTCGTCGCCGTGAAAGACGACTTTCCCCTGCGTGATCTTCCCGGGAGAAGAGATCGCCTGCAACAGCGCGCTGACCGCCGTGGTCTTGCCGCTTCCGCTTTCGCCCACGAACGCCGTGATGCCGCCGCGCCTGATATTCAGGGTAAAATCGGTGACCGCCCGTAAATTGTACTTTTTCATCACATAATCGATGGTGACGTTGTCGAATGTGACGATGTTTTCATTTTCCATAATCAATTCTTCCTCAGCCGTGGATTGAACGCCTCGTCAAGGCCGTTCGAAAAGAGAATCGCGCCGATCTGAAAGATCATGATCGTCACGACGGGCGCGACGATGCTGAGCTGCGCCGCGGGGATCGCGAACGCGCCGCTGTTGCGCGCGCTGACGATGATGCCGCCCCAGTTGGTCGGCTCGAACAGAGCGAGCCCGAGCGTCATCATGCCCACGCTGGCGGTGATCGCGTTCTTCATGCTGCTGATAAAATTGATGGCAATGAAGGACATGATGTTGGGCATGAGCTCGGAAAAGACGATATGCCCTCTTCCCACGCCCATGACCTTGCAGATCTGAATGAAGTCCCGCTCTTTGAGCGAAATGATCTGCGAACGCACCGCGCGGGCGAGCCCCGGCCAGCTGAACACGCTCAGAATGACGGCGAGCGTGAAGTTATCCTTGATCGTGATGAACATGGAGAGGATGAGCAGAATGGGAAAGGTCGGCAACGACATGAATACGTTGGTGACCATGCCGATGATCTTATCCGTCCATCCCCCTGCGTATCCCGCCACCATGCCCACGATGACGCCGATGCTGACGGTGATGAGCGCCGTCAGAAAGGCGATCGTCATAACGTCGCGGGTGCCGTAGATGATCATATCGAACAGATCTCTGCCCATGCCGTCCGTCCCGAGCCAATGCTCCCAGGACGGCTGTTTGTACATATCGGCAAACGACGTGGTATCGTCGTACGGGAAGATCAGCCGCCCGAACAGGGCGAGAAAGACAAACACGAGCAGGATGATCGCGCCCGCAAACGCCTTTTTGTTGGAATAGATCATGGAACAGAACGTCCTGAAACTCTTCCACAGATCGGCAAAAAAACTCCCCGCCGCCTTCAACGGCTTCATGATTTTCTCTTTCACGGTATCACCTCTCTCTGATGCGCGGATCGAGCAACCCGCACAGGACGTCCGCCACGAGATTGGCGATTATGATGAAGAAACTGAGGAAGAGAAACAACCCCTGAATGACAAAATAATCGCGTTTCCCGATATAGGTGGTGAACGCCCTGCCGATCCCGGGATAAGCGAACACGCTTTCCATGACCGCCGAACCTCCGAACAGGTACGCCAGGCTGATGACCAGCGAGGTCACGAGCGGCAGCATCGCGTTGCGTTTGAGATATTTCCGCTCGATCAGCCGCGGCGGCAGTCCGCGCATGACGGCGGCGTTGACATAATCGTCGCCGAGGACGGAGACCGCCGAGCCTTTCGCCATCAGCGCCCAGCCGCCGATCTGCGAGATCGTATAAGTGATGATGGGCAGAGCGGCGTGATGGAGCACGCTCAGGATAAATTTCCAGGTATCCCCTTTCGTCGCGAGATCATACGCGCCGTACGTCGGGAAGATGCCGAGCACGGAGCCGAAGAACATGAGCAGGATGACGCCGAGCAGGTAGTCGGGAATGGAACTCGTCACGGTGATGATGCCCGTGCAGACGGTATCCGTCGCGCCGTTGCGGTTGCGCGCCATCCGTACCCCCATCGCCGTTCCGATCAGAAAGCTGAAAAAGAGCGAAACGCTGGACACGAGCAACGTCCACGGCAGATAGTCGCGGATGATCGTGTTGGCGGTCACGTTGTCCATATACATGCTCTGTCCGAGATTTCCGCGGAACAGCCCGCCGAGATAGCTCACGAACGCCGCCGCGATGTTCTGCTCGGGATCGTAATTGAGCAGACGCGTCGCCGTCTCGTACGCCTCCTCATAGGAGACTTTGAGCGTGTTCTGCAAATTGACGGCATAGTTATGCACGACGTCGCCGGGCAGGCTCTTGATGAGCACGAAGGACAGCACCGCCACGATGAACAGCGTCAGCAGCGTGACGAGCAATTTTGTCCAGAAGTATTTTGTCTTATAGAAGAAACTCTTTATCTTCCCAAGCGCAATGGTCATATCTTTACCCTTCCCGTATCAGTTTGCGGGGTACAACATCCCGTTATAGAGCGCCGCTCCGTGATCGTAGAACAGGATCGTATACAAGAGCGCGATATGATCTTCCGTTCCGCTTTCGGGAATGTATTGGATGTCGTGATTTTTCTCGATCTCCTCGGGGAAAGGCAATCCGCCGATCTTTGCGGAATTGTAAAGTCCGCCCGAGCATTCCTGGAACATGGTGATGCCGACGTTGAGTTTCGCCACTCCGAGGACGAGATCGTCCACCGCCGAAGTCAGCGTCTCGCCGCTGTATGTGAGCAGATTATCTATATAATCGGACGGTTTGAAGGAATGCCCGTTATAACCCGAAAGCGTTTCGTCTTTGAGGTATTTGAGATTGGCGGTCGCGCCTACGCCCGAATTGTAAAATTCGTTGAAACAAGCCGAAGGATAGTTATAGGACGCATTGTAAGAGGTATTGTCGCACACCAGATCGTAAGGGCTGTTTTCCTGCGTGGCGAGCGCATAGAACTCCGCATAGCCGGAAGCGCGTTTCAGGCTCGCCGACATCCCGAAATTGACGAGTTGCGCCTGGATCGCCTCGGCGACGGTGGACGGGACGGTGTTGGAACCGTCGTATCCGATGACGATCTCCACTTTGTTTCCGCTCGCGTCGTACCATTTTCCGCTCTTGCGCGACCACCCCGCCTCTTTGAGCAGTTCTTCCGCCTTCGTCCAGTCGTAAGAATAGGTATACTGCTCGGACAGTTCGCCGTAAGCGCCGTCCGACATCCAGCTCTCCATATCGGTATCCGTCATGCCCGTCATCGGCGTATAGCTCGTGACCGCATAATAGCAGGCGAGCGCGCGCACCTCGTCGCGATCGAAGACGTATTGCATCGCTTCGCGAACTTTGTCCGTCCAGAGCGTATCCCGCTTCTGCATATTGAACTTCACGCCGTGCGCGTAAGGCGACGGGACTTTATAAAACACGATGTCCTCGTTGGAAGAGAGAATGCTCTCCACGATGGGCTTTGCAGGCGTATTCAGCCATAAGTCGATCTGATTGTTGATCAGCATGCTCGCGAACAGCGACGCGTCCCCGACGCTGTTGATGAGGCGGATCCGCTGAAAACCCACTTTATCCTTGTCGTACCAATTCTCGTTTTTGACGAGGATCATCTCGTTCGCGTCGTAATTTGCGATCGTGTACGGCCCCGTCGCGGGGAAATATTCGGGAACGAATGCCTGATAGTTGCTGTAATTTTCGGCAAGCTGCATGGATTCCTCGATCGTGAGTTCTTTCCCGAACGTCTCCATTTTTCCGCTCGTCGATTCCGCGGCATTGTCATAGATGGAGATCGCCGTATCCGCAAACGTCTTGAAGACGTTATAGGGAACGCACGCGACTCTGTCCGTGACGAGCAGCAACGTCTTGATCTCGTCGGTCAGCTGATAATCGTCGTTCCAGAAGATCCTGACCGTCTCTTCGCCGTCCGCCTCGATCTTCGTCACATACTTGGTCAGCGACGTATTGTTGAGATAGTAGAAACTCACGACGTCCATCGCCGTAAATTTATCGCCCGTTCCCTGCCAAGTCACGTCGGAGCGCAGTTTTACGGTGCTCACTTCGGCGGTATGCCCGATGCTCTCCGCCGTCGTATAATAGACATAGTCCTGCGTGCGCAGGAAATCGCCCAGCCCCTCTACGACAAACCAGGAGACGGGGCCCATAGACGCGCCCGAATAGTAATGCCCGCCGAGTCCCTCCTCCGTCCAGGAATGCACATAGACGAGTTCGTCGTTGTTTGCACCTCCGCCGCAGCCCGTCAGCGATACGGGTACGGACAGGGCAATCGCACCCGCCAGCAATACGGAAACCGCCGCTTTTCTTTTATCCATAAATAACCCCTCCTTATCCTTCTTTAACCCCAATATGCGGGGACGGTGTCTCCGTGCGCACTGTTCATACGGTACACCGTGATTTTTCTGATCTTCGCCGTTTTCCCCGACGAAAACACTTTGACGCCGTTTGCGGTCGGCGACTGGTTATATCCGAACACCGTAGACTGATTTTTTCCGTTGAGATAAGTTTCCACCATCGCGCGGTCGACATAGACGGTAAATACGAGATTTCCCTCCACGGAAACCGTCCCGCCGCCCGCGCCGTTGTTGCGCATCGCCGTGCTGCTCCGCGCCGCGCTGGTATAGAAATACTGCTCCGTACAGTCGTACGAGATCTCCACATATTCGCCGCCGCTGAGTTCGCATTTGACATACAGCCCCACCTCGCTGTCTTCGGCGGGATCGATTTCTATACAGATCTTCAGCAGATCGCCTTCGACCGTGCTCAAAAGATCGTTCGCCTGCGCGACGGTATATTCTCCGCCCGTATCGATCAGGCAATCGTCGTATAACAGCTGATATTCCCGGATCGGAGCAAAGCAGACGTTCCCTTCGTCGTCCAGAAAGATCTCTTTGAACAGCGTCATCACGTTCGTCCAGCCGCTTTCCAGCCGGTCCTGCGCCGTCATGCCCGTCCTCGACATGGTAAGGAAGAGATTCCTGTCCGTCCGCTCGTCGTAAAATCCGCTCGGGCAGAGTACCTGTGACACGGGCCCCAGATCGTAGCGGTACGGTTCCTCCCGCTCGGGCGTGAATTTCCCCGTCGCCGCGTCGAAATCGCCCAGAAGGTAATATACGCCGTTGACCGTCCCGCCGATAGGCGAGAGCATGAGCATATACTTCGAAAGCGTCTTGTCCTCGTTTTCCAGGCGGAAGAGATTGGGCAATTCGTAACAGGTCCCCAGATACGGATATCTGCTCCTGTCTCCGCTGTACAGACAGGAGAGATACTCCCAATGCTCCAGCGTTCCGTCCGTCGCCTTGTAGCAATAGACGGCGCCGTTGCCGCTTTCCCTGTCCGTTCCGCCGATGAACATGAAATACTCTCCGTTTTCCCGATAGATGAACGGATCGCGGAAGTTGTCCCGCGTGCTGAGATCTCCCTGCTCTGCGACGATCTTCCCCGACTTCGTCCACTTTTCCAGCGTTTTGTCCGAAAGATCGGCAGGGCGCGCCGACGAGATCAGATTGAGATAGGCATTGCCGTAATTCACGCCCGTGTAGAAGAGGACGGGATTCCCGTCCGCGTCCAGCGCCGCGCCGCCCGAAAAGACATGATTGTCGTCGATCCCGTTCTGTTCGGGGATCAGCGCGGGGACGAGTTCCTCCCAGGTAACGAGATCCTTGCTGATAAAGTGCCCCCAGCGCTGCCCGTCCGTATAATAGGGCGCCAGGGCGTTCTGCTGACAGAACGCATGATAATACCCGTTGTAATAGAAAAAGCCGTACGTTTCGTTCTGCCAGTTCTGCGCCGTGCGCAGGTGGTATTGCGGCGCATAGCGGTCATCCGCAAGGAGATCGGGATCCAGCCAAAGATCGCCGTACACGTCTAGCCCGCATTCATCCTTCAGAGAAGCGAACTTCTCCGCGATCTGCTTCTCGCTCAGCGCCGAACCGTAAATTTCCAGCTCATCCATCAGTCCCGAAAAGATGTTGCAGTCGAACACATTCTCCGCGACGGCGCCGCCGTAAATGCCGCCGACGCGCAACGCTTTCGCGGAAGCGAAGATCTTTCCGCCCGGCAAGCTGCTTTCGGCGACCTTTTCTCCGTTTTTATATAGGGACATCTTATGATTTTTTCCGTCGAAGACCGCCGTAAGATAGTTCCAGCAATAAAGATCGACGGGCGACTCCTCGCAGCGGACCTGAAACGTCCCCATATCCGTAGCCGCTTTGAAGCCCCACGTCCCGTAATTGTATATGCCGAGTTCGAATCCGCCGCTCCCGTCAAAACAGGAGAGGATCCCGATCGGTTTTCCGTCCGTGCGCGTATCAAACGCGCGCGGCGCTACCCATACGCTCACCGTCATCGTTTCATATTCCCGCGTTTGGCAGGTATCCGAACAGGTGCTGTATCCGTCAAACAGCGCGCTCTTTCCGCGCACCCCGTCGGGATTGGCGGCATTCTGCGACGATTTGTATTTCGCCTCGGAAAAGATATAGCGGAGCGGATATTCGCTTCCCGAGATCTCCTCTCTGAGCAGATCCGTGCTTTCAAAGGAAAAATAGATCTCCGCTTTGCTCTTGTATACTCCGTTTTCCGTTTCGTTCATCGTCGTATCCCCGCAACCCGCATTTCCTAAAACCATGATCAGCGATAACGTCAAAACCGCCGCTTTGCCCTTATTTCTCATCTTTTGCCTCGCTGACGGTGATATTTTCAAAGCGCACGACGGCGCTCATCGCATAAACGCCCCACTCGCCTCTGAGATCGAACATCCGCGCCCCCATCGCGACGCTGTCGTCGAGATAGACCTCGAGAACGCTGTCCTCGATGAGAACGGTGAGTCGATGACGTTCCCCCGCTTTCAGGCGGACGTTACGCTCGGTATCCGTCGGAGAATGACAGAAAAGATCTTTCCGCGGCCACCTGTCCAACGTCATCCGACGGAAAGACGGTTCCAAACGCAGCGTATAAAACTGATTTTCTGAAAAATCGGCACCGAGCAACAGACCGAAATCTCCCGTTTTCCCTCCGAGGATAAAATCCGCTTCGATCTTACAGCGACGGGGCTGTTCCCCGAACATGAGGATGCTCCTGCCGTATTCGTTCCCGACCGTGAAGACGTTTTCCGACCGCGCAACGCTTCCCATGGTAAAGGTCTTTTCGGGAATGCGGGGCGCGCCGTAATTGGACCGAACCTCGTCGGGACATCTGACGCTCAGTGTTCCGTCCGCGTTCTGCACAATCTCATGCGCGACGATCGAGCCGCCCCATTGCCAGGGCGCAAGATCGCTTTCGCCCTCCTTGATGGGATTCCACCCGAACAGGATGCGGCGCTTTCCGTCGGAAACGCTCTTCGCCGCATAGAACGCGTGCCCGTCGAACGTATTCACCTCGGGCGTGACCCAAGGACCCGATAGACTCCTGCTCATGCGATACGTCGTGACAAAACGGTCGGTAAATTCGCTGAACACGAGATACCACCAATCGCCCATGCGGAACAGATCGGGACATTCGTGCGTGAAATAGGCAGACGGCGCAAAGAACGGCGCGTCGCTCACTTCCCAGGTCAGGAAATCCTTTGAGTATGCCGCAAGCGTGACGCCTTTGCAGTTCTCGGGATCGCCGTTTTTCAGTCTGCCCGCGAGAAGCATCACATATCTTGCAGACTCGTCGTCGTAAAAGATATAGGGATCTCTGAAATCGTCCGCTTCCAGCCAAGCAGGCGCCTGCATGGAAAAAGACGCGTCCTTTTCCCAATGAAACAGATCGCGGCTTTTTGCCCGCAGGATCTTCTGTACGGGCTCGCCTTTTTCCTTCATGTACGGATTGTGTCCCGTATAATAGATAAAGTAATCGTCGCCGCAACGGTTGCAACAGCCTGTATAAACGTACAGATCCTGTTCCTCGCTCGTCCCTCTTTTCAACACCGCGCCGTGATCGGCATAATGCACCAGATCGCGCGTTGTGAGCAGATTCCAATCGCACCCTTCGCCGTAACGCCCGATGTCGCGATAATCTTTCAGATAAAAGAGCTTGAATTCCCCGTCTTCATAAAACGGTATGACGTCTGCGCAGACGGCTTTCCCTTTTGGCCTGTAAAACATCTTTCCCTCTCATGTAAAAACGTTTTCTTATTTCTGTAATCACTATATACCACTTTGCAAATTTTGTCAATAGTTTTTTATAAAATCGTTTTTACATTTTTTAATGTAACATATTTTGTCTATTTCAAACGAAATTTTCATCTCCGGCAGATTTTTCCTTTATTTCAAAAATAATGGAAATTTTTTGAATTTACCACTTGAATTTTATCCGAAAATATATTATAATCTGTACGAAAACGATTTTACATCGAAAACAAGGAGGGAACGATGGCATCGGTCAAGGATGTGGCAGAACGCGCAAGCGTATCCGTCGGCACGGCTTCGAGAGCATTGCGAAACGTCGGCTATATCAGCGAAGAAGTACGGAACAACGTTCTGAAAGCGGCGGAAGAATTGGGCTACGTCGCAAATTACAGCGCGCAGCAGATCCGTTCCGCAAGCGCGGAAAAAACCGTCGGGATCATCATATCGGAATCGACCAATGATTATTTCCTGAAAGTGATCGCGCAACTGAACGAAAAGCTGCTTCCCCACCGCTACCGCATTCTCGTGCTTTACAGTTCAGCAAAATTCGAAGAAGAGGAAAAGAACTTCCGCTACCTCATCAGCAACCGCGTGTCGACGATCCTGTTTGTCCCCGCTTCCGAACAACAGCAATACGTGCTTTCGCTGGCAAAGAAAAACGACATCAACGTCATTCAGCTTTTTGTCAGAGCGTACGAAAATCTGGATACCGTCATCAACGACGACGAGCAAGGCGCCGCGCTTGCCGCCGAGCATCTCGCGGAACAGGGGTGCAAAAAAATATTGCTTCTCGACGCACCTTACAAGAATTTCAACCCGGCAAACGTTTCCCCCAGCCGACAGGCGGGAATGAAACGAAGCGGCGGCACGGCGGAAAAGATCGTCGTCAATTACGACCCTTATTCCGAAAACGCCGTGGATGCGCTGAAAAAGATCCTGACCGAATACTCTCCCGACGGCGTCATCGCAGGGATCGGAAAGACGGGACAATATCTCGCCACGCTCCTCCACAACAAAAAATTTGATTTTCGTTTCGTCTCGTTCGACGATAACAGTTGGTTCGATTGCTACGGCATCACCGCAGTAAGACAAGGCACTTCTCAGTTGGTGGAAAATATCTGCGAACTCATTCTCCGCCCCGACGGCGCGCCGCGGTGCTTCAAGGTCCCGGAACAACTCGTTATCCGTTCGACATAATCGCTTTCTCCCTGCGATGCAATGGCAAATTCCGCGCAAACGGATCAATACGGAGGCAGAACTGTCGTCAGTCATCAAATATCCTTTATGCACTTTTTTTTCCGCGCATCTTGACAGATCGCCCGATATGCCGTATAATAGCATCATAAAACTTGTTAAGGAGTTAGCTATGGCAAAAAGAAGAAAGAAATCCTCGCTTCCGATCGGGACTCTCCTGACGGGGATCGCCTGCATCATGGGCATCGCCGCCGTGTGCATGATGTTCCTCGACGCGATCGAAACGGCGCTCGGGACGGTTTATACGGGCGTGCAGACCGCGTTCGGATACACTGAATCCCTCGGTCCCATCAAGACCGAGATCCTCTCCCCGAACGTTCTGGCAATGCTCGCTTACCTGCTTCCCGTCGCGGGGATCGTCGTCGCACTCGTCGGGATCAAATCCAAACTGCTCTCCCTTATCTCCTGTGCGATCTTTGCGGTCGCAGGCGTATTCGCTTTCCTTATGACAACGACCTTCCCCGCTACCGTCATCGGCAGCGATTGGGTTCAGATCAGTGCCAGCCTCATGGTCGGCGCGATCCTGTGCGGAGTATTCTCCCTGATCGCGGCGGCGTGCGAACTGCTTCGCCTCGTCTTCAAAAAGTAATATCCTGGTTTCTTAATTTCTTACAGAAGAACAGCCCTTCCCGTTCGGGAAGGGCTGTTCTTTTTATTCTCGTTATTCTTCTTCCACAATATTCTTCTTGCGGTTGACCGCTCTTTTGATCGCCTTGATGATCTCGACGAGGACGATGGGCGCCAGCGAGAGCGCCGCAGTGATGAGATATTCTTTCCACGTGAGGAAGGTAAGGCTGAAAAACGCCTGAATAGGCGGCACGAACAGTACCAGCGCGAGGATGACGGCGGAAGCCGCCATTGCGACAAACAGATAAGGGTTATGCCCGTTGCCCTTGGCGAATACCGACTCGGTATTGGAACGCTGATTGAGCGCGTGGATGAGCTGCGAGAGCGCGAGCACGGTGAACGCCATCGTCATGCCGACCGTATGGTTGTCGGTAAGTCCGATGAAGTAAGCCGCGAGCGTCGCCGCGCCGATGATCGCACCGTGCGTGCATACGCGGATGATGAGTCCGCGTTCGAACAGCGTACCCGATTTGACGGGCGGATGCTTCATGATGTTCTTGCTCGCGGGATCGACGCCCAGCGCGAGCGCGGGGAGCGTATCCGTTGCGAGGTTGATGAGGAGGACGTGTACCGCGAGAATGGGCGCTTCCCAGTTGAACAGCGTCGCGAGGAACAGCACGATGATCTCCGCGATGTTGCCCGCGAGGAGGAACTGAATGACCTTCTGGATGTTCCTGTATACCCTTCTGCCTTCGCGCACCGCGTATTCGATGGTCGTGAAGTTGTTGTCCATGAGGACCATGTCCGAGGCGCCCTTCGCGACGTCCGTACCTGCCCCCATCGCAACGCCGATGTCAGCCGCCTTCAACGCGGGAGAGTCGTTGACGCCGTCCCCGGTCATGGATACCACTTCGCCCGTTCTTTGGAGCGATTGCACGATGCGCAGTTTATCCGAAGGCGACACGCGCGCGAACACCGTGGTCGTGCGCACCGCCGCGTCGAGCTGTTCGTCCGTCATCTCGTCCAGTTCGGGACCGGAAATGACCGTGTTCCCCTTTCTGTAGATCTTTAACTGCCGCGCGATCGCGACCGCCGTCGTCTTGTGGTCGCCCGTGATCATGACGACGCGGATGCCCGCCGTATGGCAGGTCTCCACCGCCTTGATGACCTCCGTGCGGGGCGGGTCGATCATCCCAGTGAGTCCGATAAAGGTCAGGTCGTATTCAATATCCGTACCGTCTTCGGGAACTTCGCCGATCTGCTTCGTCGCATAACCGAGCACGCGAAGCGCCTGTTCGGACATCTGATTGCTGAGCGAAAGGATGCGCTCTTTGTCCTCGTCCGTGATCGGTCGTATCCCGTCGTCGTCGAGGAAGCGGGTGCACAGCGGCAGAAGTTCGTCCACCGCGCCCTTGGTGTAGACGGTCAGTCCCGCTTGCGTGCGGTTGACCGTAGACATCCTCTTTCTGTCCGAGTCGAACGGCTGTTCATAGACGCGGGGACAATCGTCTTCCAGCGCCTCGTTATCCACGCCGAATCTGTCGGCAAAATAGAGGAGCGCGCCTTCGGTGGGATCGCCCAGCGTCTCGCCGGGACGGTCGGGATCCTTCGCCGCATTGTTGCAGAGCGCGGAAGCGTAGAGCAGTTCGCGATAGCGTTCCGCCTTGGCGGACGCTTCGTCCGTGAGCGGCGTAGGCACGCCGCTGACAAAATCCCCGTCCACCGCGAAATGAGTGACGGTCATGCGGTTCTGCGTGAGCGTACCCGTCTTGTCGCAACAGATGACCGTCGCGCTGCCGAGCGTTTCCACCGCGGGCAACGAGCGCACGAGCGCCTGTTGCTTCGCCATGCGCTGTACGCTGAGCGCCATGACGACGGTCGCCGTCGCGGGAAGCCCTTCGGGGATGATGGAGATGGCAAGCGAGACCGCCGTCATGAGGAGCGGAAGCCAGTTCCTGCCGTATGCCAGCCCGATCGCAAAGATGAGCACGCCGATGATGAGCCCGACGATGCTCAGGATCTTGCCGACGCTGTTGAGTTTCTTTTTGAGCGGCGTGTCCAGTTCGTCCTGATTGTCGAGCATCCCCGCAATGCTGCCCACCTGCGTGCGCATACCGGTATCCACGACGACGCCGACGCCCGTGCCGTACATGACGACGGAGGAAGAATACGCCATATTGATGCGATCGCCCAGTGCCGCTTCCTCGGGCAGAGCGACCGTCGCGTCCTTATCGACGGGCACGCTTTCGCCCGTCAGAGACGCTTCCTGTATCTTGAGATTGGATTCCTGCAACAGGCGCAGGTCCGCAGGGACGACGCAACCGTCTTCGAGATAGACGATGTCGCCCGGAACAAGCTGTTCGGCGGGGACGATGCTCTCTTCGCCCTCACGCAACACGCGCGCCGTCGGCGCGCTCAGTTCCATCAATGAGCGCAATGCGTTCGCCGCTTTTTTCTCCTGTACGATACCGATCACCGCGTCGAGCACGACGATCACGAGAATGACGACCGCTTCCGCCCATTCGGAAAAGATCATGGACACAACTGCCGCGGCGATGAGGATAAGGACCATGACGTCCCTGATCTGCTCCCACAGCATCTTCCAGATGCTTTTCGCTTTTTTTTCTTTCAATACGTTCCTGCCATGCTCCGAGAGCCGTTTCGCCGCCTCGGCATCGCTTAATCCCTCTTCGGTCGCGTTGAGCGCGCTCAGCACTTCCTCCGACGTCTTCGCGTGCCAAGGCACGCGACTGTTCCCGTCCTGTCCGTCCATACTAACTCCTTATTTTGATTTTATACCGAATATCAGTATTATTTGATATATACCACAAAATGATACGATCTAAACGGAAAGACATATTTTCTCATCCGATCGGTTGCCTTTTCCGAAAAAATGGCTATAATATGAAACCGTACTATCGGTGAACGTCATGAACCCGATCAAACGCCCTCATTTTCATCCCAAAAAACACGGCGAGCGTTACCTCGCCGAAGCCAATCCGCTGAAAGTCGTGCTGGGGCTGACGATCCCCTCCTTTTTTGCACAGCTCGTCAACGTGTTCTGTCCCGTATTCGTCCGCACCTGCGTCGGGCAAAGCCCCGTAACGGGCGCCGCCGCGCTCGCGGGCGACAAATTTTGCAATACGCTCGCACAGATCATAACATCTCGGGCCACTTGTGAAAAGGAATTTCCGATATACGCCGAACACAACGCCCCGCGGCTTTGCAAGCCGCGGGGCGTTTCTCTTAACGATGTTTTTCCAGATTGATGAAGGTCTTTGCCATTTCCAGCTTATTGAGGCGATATTCCATATAGCTCTGCTTGCGGCGGAGTTTTTCCTGTTCCATCGCCTTTTCGCGGCGTTCGATCGCCGCCGCCATGCGCTCTTCCCAGGCAAGAAAATCGCTTTGCAGGACCGCCCTGTCGGGATAAACGGTGAGGATCCCCTCTCCGTGCGCGAAAAGCCGTTCGCTCTTGTCCTCGAACACGAGTTTCGCCATCGCCGTGGTGAGATTGAAGATCATGGGCATATGACCGCGGAGCAGCGTTTCCCGCCCTTCGGGAAGTCCCACGTCCACCGAAACGATCTCGCCGTCGAAGAAGGTCTTGTCGGGACGGAGCATGATCAGATGAAAGGTGCTCATCCCTTGTATTCCTCCAGATCGCTCAGATCGCCGATAAAGTAGAACTTGCTCTCGGGAATATCGTCGCACTTGCCGTCGAGAATGGCGTTGACGCTTTCGATCGTCTTTTCGAGCGGAACATACTTACCCTCGAAGCCCGTATACACGCTTGCGACCGCGAAAGGCTGAGAGAAGAACCTCTGCAACTTTCTCGCACGGTAGACGAGGAGTTTATCCTCCGCGTTGAGTTCGTCCATGCCGAGGATGGCGATGATGTCCTGCAATTCCTTATAACGCTGCAACGTCTCCACGGCGCGTTTTGCGGTATTGTAATGCAGTTCGCCGACGATGTGCGGTTCCAGGATGCGGCTGCTCGATTCGAGGGGATCCACCGCGGGGTAGATGCCCTGCTCCACGACCTTACGCGAAAGGACGGTCGTCGCGTCGAGATGCGAGAAGATGGTCGCAGGCGCGGGGTCGGTCAAATCGTCCGCAGGGACGTAGATCGCCTGAATGGACGTGATCGAACCCTGCTTGGTGGACGTGATGCGCTCTTCGAGCTGTCCGAGTTCGTTGGAAAGGGTGGGCTGATAGCCGACCGCCGAAGGCATTCTGCCGAGCAGCGCGGAGATCTCCGAGCCCGCCTGAACGTAACGGAAGATATTGTCGATGAAGAGCAGGACGTCCTGACGGTTGACGTCGCGGAAATATTCCGCCATGGTGAGCCCCGTGAACGCCGCGCGCATTCTCGCGCCGGGCGATTCGTTCATCTGTCCGAAGACGAGCGAGGTGTTCTGGAGGACGCCTGACTGCGTCATCTCCTCGATCATCTCGTAGCCCTCTCTGCTTCGCTCGCCGACGCCGATGAAGACGGAACGCCCGTTGTGCTTGGTCGCGATGGAAGAGATGAGTTCCTGGATGAGGACGGTCTTCCCCACGCCAGCGCCGCCGAAGAGCCCTATCTTGCCGCCCTTCGCGTACGGCGTGAGCAGGTCGATGACCTTAATTCCCGTTTCAAAGATCTCGGTCGCGGGGCTCTGTTCGATAAGGGAAGGCGGTTCGCGGTAGATGCTGTGATATTCGCCCGTCATCTCCCCTTTTCCGTCCACCGGCTTGCCGAGCGCGTTGACGACGCGCCCTACCACCTGCTCGCCGACGGGCACGGTGATGCTCGTCCCCGTCGTCTCGACCTGCAACCCGCGCGAAAGCCCTTCCGTAGGTTCCAGCGCGATACAACGGCACACGCCGCCGGGACGGTGCGCGAGTACTTCGACGTCAACCATTCTGTCCCCGTCGAGAACGTGCAAAAGCTCGTTCTGATTGGGAAGATGGTTGTCGAACTTTACGTCGACGATCGAGCCGATGATCTGTATGATTTTTCCGATGTATTGCTTTTTCATAAATTACCGCCTCTGGAAGAGCTCACGCTCGCATTCATGAGCTCGTTGGTGATCCCTTCCTGCCGCTTATGGTTGTATTCGGAAACGAGTTCCTCAATGAGTTTGTTGCCGTTCTTCGTCGATTCCTGCATGGAGATCATTCTCTTATAGTTGATCGCCAGCGCGCTGTCGGCGAGGGCGCTGTAGATCTGCGCCATGATGTACTGCGCGATGAAATTGGTGAACGCCGCCTCGTCGCTCGGCTCGAACGGAAGTTCCTCTCCCGCTTCGGGCAATACGACGGGCAACAGCCGTTTGAGCGCGGGCTGTTGGGAAGCAAGCGTATCCACGCGCGTGTAGATGAGATAGATCGCGCCGTATTCGCCCGTGCGGTAAAGATCGAGCAGATCGTTTGTGACGGCGATCGCGTCGAAACCGTGCGGTTCCTGCGCCATATGCGCATAAAAGCTGTTGAGCGGGATCTGCTTTCTGCGGAAATAGTCGCGCGCTTCCTGCCCGACGGCGAAGATCTGCGTGGCGCCGAGCCGAGCGATCTCGCTGTCCGCAAAGGAAAGAACGCGGTGATTGTAATCGCCGCACAGCCCTTTGTCGCCTGCGACGACGATGAGCCCGATCTTTTTCCCCTCGTTCTGACGGACGAAAGGATGCGCTTCCAACGCGGCGCGTGGCACGCGGGAAAGCGCCTGTTCCAGCTCGGAAAGGTATCGGCGGCTCGTTTCGCATTTGAGCTGCGTCTTGTGCATTTTGGACGCGGAGATCATCTGCATTGCCTGCGTGATCTTCACCGTGTCCCCGACGCTCGCGATACGGTGCTTGATGTCCTGCGTATTCATGCTTTTCTCGATTCCTTATATTGCGTAAGGTATTCCTTGATCTTGTCTGCGTCTTCGTCCGAGAAAGTCTGCTCCCGTTCCAGACGGTCGGTGAGTTCCGGATGATTGAGATGAAGGTCGCGCAGGAACCCGTCCAGGAAGGGATTGACGTCCTTCACGGCGATGTCCGAGAGCCAGTCCTTCATCGTGATGACGAGGGATACGACCATGTCGCACATCTTTTTGGGCGCGCATTGGTTTTGTTTGAGGCTCTCGGTCAGTCTCGCGCCCTTGCCCAATACCGCCATCGTCGCCAGATCGAGATCGGCGCCGAACTGCGAGAACTGCGCCATTTCGCGATAATGCGCGAGGTCGAGACGCACCTGTCCGCTCACCTTCTTCATCGCCTTGCACTGCGCCGAACCGCCGACGCGCGAGACGGAAAGCCCCACGTTTACCGCGGGGCGGATGCCCGAATGGAAGAGCTCGCTTTCCAGATAGATCTGACCGTCCGTAATGGAAATGACGTTGGTCGGGATGTAAGCGGAAATATCGCCTGCCAGCGTTTCGATGATGGGAAGCGCGGTCAGAGATCCGCCGCCCATCTTCTCGCTCAGCTTCGCGCTGCGTTCGAGCAGACGGGAATGGATATAGAAAATATCGCCCGGATACGCCTCGCGTCCCGAAGGGCGTTTCAAGAGCAGGGAGATGGTACGGTACGCCACCGCGTGCTTGGACAGATCGTCGTAGACGATGAGCACGTCCTTGCCCGAGTACATGAACTCTTCCGCGATCGCCGTGCCCGTATAGGGCGCGAGATATTGCAGGGGCGCCGTTTCGCTCGCCGTCGAACACACGACCACCGTATAGTCCATCGCGTCGTGCGCTTTCAGCGTCTGGATGACGCTGTTGACGGAAGCGATCTTCTGCCCGATCGCGACATAGACGCAGATGACGTCCTTCCCCTTCTGATTGAGGATGGCGTCCACCGCGATCGCGGTCTTGCCCGTCTGACGGTCGCCGATGATGAGTTCACGCTGCCCCTTGCCGATGGGGATCATGGAATCGAGCGCCATGATGCCCGTATACAGCGGCTCGTCCACCTTCGCGCGGTCGAAGATCGCGGGAGCGGGCGCCTCGATGTTGCGCAGTTTTTCCCCGGGGATGGGTTTCCCGCCGTCCAACGGAAGTCCCAGCGGATTGACTACGCGCCCGAGCAGCTCGTCGCCCACGGGCACGCTGACGATGCGCCCCGTCGAATAGGCGAGATCGCCCTCCGAAAGGTCGTACGCGTTGGTGAGAAGGATCGCGCCCACCTGTTTTTCTTCGAGGTTCATCGCGAGCGCGTATTTCCCGCCGTTGATGTAGATGAGCTCGCCGTTCTTGACGTTCGTCAGCCCTTCGATGGTCAGCACGCCGTCGCCGCAGGCGACCAGGCGCCCCGCGTCCTTCATGCCGTTATCGAATCTGAACGAACGGATCTGTTCTTTGAGTTCGTCCGTTATAAACGAAAATTCATGCTTTTCCATTGCCGATGGTTTCCCTGATTTTGTCGAGTTTGCTCTTTACCGAACCGTCGTAGACCGTCTTGCCGTCAAAGACGATGATCCCGCCCAACAGGGTATCGTCCACGAAATACTCCGTGAACAGTTCCTCGCTGTATTTGGGCGCGAACGTCGCCTCCACCTTGCGCTTCTGCTCGTCGGTGAGCGGGAGACTCGTCGTCACCGTAAGTTTGACGACGCTCTTCTCCTTTTTACCGTCGAAAATGACCATATTGCCGACCAATACGGCGTCGGTATGATAGTCCACTTCGACTTCGTCTCGGTATTCCGCGCGGAATTTCGCTTCCAGCTCGCGTTTTTCGGCGTCGCTGAGTTCTTCCCGCGTGGTTACGGTAAACTTAATCATTGTCTGCCCATTCCTTCAGACATTCGTCTATGATCTTGTCGTTTTCTTCGGGCGTGATCTCGCGCTCGAGGATGCCGGACGCGATCATGACCGCCGCTTCGGCGACGTCGTCCTTGACGGCGTTCATCGCCTTTGCGCGCTCCGCCTTCGCCTCTTCTTCCGCGCGGCGGACGATCTGCTCGGCGCGGCGCTTGCCTTCGTCGAGCATCTCTCCCGTACGCGCCGCGATGCGTTCGTCGGCGAGCTTGTTTTTCTCGGAAATCTCCCGGTCCGCCTGCGTCAGGCGTTCGGAATACTCCTCTTTCAGGCGGTCAGCCTCTTCCGATTTCTGCTTGTTTTCGTCGATCTGCTTCCGGATGCTTTCTCTGCGTTCCCGCATGAACTTGGTCACGGGTTTATAGATGAGAAACGCCGCCACCGTGATCAGAATGGCGAAATTGAGCAAATGGAGCAGAAAATCCGTCCAGCTCAGTCCGAGGAGACCGCCCGAGGATTCTGCCAATAATGCCGCATAGTTCATCATGTTTTTTTCCTTTTCAGATTACATTACGAAGATGATGAGGATCGCCACGACGAGCGCGTAAATGATACACGTCTCGATGAAGACAAGCCCGAGGATGAGCGATTTGGAGATCTTCTTGTCCGCTTCGGGCTGACGCGCGATGGCTTCCAGCGCCTTGCTGACCGCCATGCCCATTGCAATCGCCGCCGCCGCCGCGACGAGGATCGCCACAGCCGCCGCGATCGCGATCAGCGCCTTATCGCTGAAATTTGCCGCGGCTTCCGCCGTATCTGCCAATAATGCCGTAATCATGTTCATACATAACTCCTTTCGATCGTCTGATCGATATTGTTTTTATTTTTTTTGTTCTTTTTTTCTTTTTTGTTCGCCTTCTCGCCGTTAAGCATTCTCGGTTCCGCCGCCTCGCCGTAGAACATCGTCAGAAGCAGGATGTAGACATACGACTGAATGACCGCATGGAAGATCGTGAACACCACGCCCACCAACACGGGAAGTCCGATGGAGAGGAAGAGAACGGAATAAACCAGTTCCGTCATCATCAGCCCGCCGATCATGCTGCCAAAGAGACGGAAACTCATCGAGAGCAACAGTGAGAAATCTTTAAGGACGCTGCCCGCCCCCCGCAGTTTGTTGAACTTGATGCCGCCCGCGAGCATGATCGAATATGCCGTGACCGCCAGCGCAAGGCAGGCGTTCAGATCGACCAGGATCGCGCGGATGCCCAAAAGCTCGCACAGCGTGCCCATCGAAATGTAGATGACCGCGCCGAAACAAACGCAACCGACAAACCCGTAACTGTGCGGACTGTTTTCCTTTGCGATATTCTCCACAAATTCGCACGCCTTCTCCAGCAGGCACTGAAATCTGCCGGGCACGGTCTTGAAACGCGGAATGACGAACAGTCGCAGGATGAGCCCGATCACGATGACGGCGGCGGTGAGAAGGAATGCCGTGCGCAGACTCGGATTGATGCTCATGCCCAAAAACTCGACGTTGTCGGGAAAGAGCGCTTCCTGCATCATCTCGCCGATGTCGCCTTCTTCCGCAAGTAAGTTGCCCGTAATCATGTGACCTCCTTTCTTCGCTTCGCGAGGAAGAAAAGTATTTTTATATCATTTCATCTATTATATCTCTCGGAGCGCCATTTGTCAAATTATCGCTTTTTGATACAAGTATAATAAATTCATATAGTTTCGATTTTTTTCGCGAAAAAACGCGCCCGACAGACAAATTTTTTCTCTTTGAAGCGTTCCTTCGCCCGCTCTATGCGCCGAAGCAATCTTTTTCTGCCTGCCCGAGTCAATTTCTTGCCGTCATATCTTAAAAAAAGTCCATTTTCTGAAAATTTTTCAATAATATCAACTACATAAAATGATTTTCCCGTTATTTTTTTTCGGCGGCAAAAAAAGAGACAGGTTCAGACGAAAATATAAGCTATACTTATTTTATTATGGCGCAAGCGCAGGTAATTATCTTACGAAGACCTCCATATTGGGTCCAAAAAATCGATTTCGGGCGTAATATTTCTGAAAAAATCGGCGCGAAACTTTTTTGTCGCCTATGTCTGCCCGTCTTACGAAGCTTGATCCTCTTCTCTCGCTCTTCCCATCACTTTTGATTTTTTCCCAAACTCTCGATTGTCCGTTTTCAGCCGCGCGTTTTCTCCTCCCTCTTGGGCGCGGCTTCCCTTGAACATTAGACTTTGAGTAAGTTGGCCGTTGCCTTCCCTCGCGCAGCATGCCGCCGCCCTATTGCCGCAAATTACGTTCGCAGTCTCCTCTAAACGTCACTTCCCTTTCTCTTTCCGCCGTGATACCGCTCGGACCGACGGTAAGGCGAAATTTTCGACATGAAAAAAGCACAGCCGAAGCTGTGCTTTTTACTATATCCGAAAAACTTATTTCAGGATCTTGGAAACGACGCCGGAGCCGACCGTTCTGCCGCCTTCACGGATAGCGAAGCGGAGACCTTCTTCGATTGCGACGGGTTTGATGAGTTCAACCTTCAGGTTGACGTGGTCGCCGGGCATGACCATCTCGACTCCTTCGGGAAGCTCGATGGAACCGGTAACGTCGGTCGTTCTGATGAAGAACTGAGGACGATAGTGGTTGAAGAATGCCGTGTGACGGCCGCCTTCATCCTTGGTCAGGACGTAGACCTGAGCAGCGAAAGAGGTTGCCGTGGGAACGGAACCGGGTTTCGCGATGACCTGGCCCTTTTCGACGTCCGTTCTGTTGATACCGCGGAGCAAAGCACCGACGTTATCGCCCGCCATCGCTTCGTCGAGCTGCTTGTGGAACATTTCGAGACCGGTGATCGTGGTGGTCTTGGGTTTGTCGATCAGACCGACGATCTCTGCAGGATCGCCAACGTGCGCAACACCGCGCTCCACTCTGCCCGTAGCGACCGTGCCGCGGCCGGAGATCGTGAAGACGTCCTCGACGGGAAGCAGGAAAGGCTTGCTGTCCTCACGCGTAGGCGTGGGGATATACTCGTCGATGGTGTCCATGAGCTCGAGGATGCACTGGCATTCGGGAGCAGCAAGGATCTCTTCGTTGGAAGCGCCGGAAGTAGCCTTCTGAAGCGCAAGAAGCGCGGAGCCCTTGACGATGGGAATATCCTCGCCGGGGAATTCGTAAGAGGAAAGGAGCTCTCTGATCTCCATCTCGACGAGCTCGAGAAGCTCGGGATCGTCCACCTGATCGCACTTGTTCATCAACACGTCGATGTAAGGCACGCCGACCTGACG
>CALVLH010000010.1 GCA_944336975.1 uncultured Clostridia bacterium | reverse complement strand
ACCGCTTTTTCCGCCGTGCCCGCCGTCGTCGCGAACGTCGCGCTGTCTGCCGTAGTCGCGCTTCCCGCCGTCGTCGCATACGTCGCGTTATCCGCGTTTGTCGCGTGTTCCGCCTCGTCCGCGCTCAAAGCGTGCCCGCTTTCGGCGATCGTCAGCAATGCAAGCCCCTTCTTGTCGAGGTGACGGATCTCCACGCATCCGTCGTCGCGCCGACGGATAAAAAGCCCTCCTTCCGCAAGGCGGCTCGCGGGGGATTCCTGCCCCGCCTCCCCGACCTCGATGATCTGCCTTCCCTCGACCACCAGCCCTTTGGTGTTCACGCGGACGGCGGAATAGACGCCCTCTGCGACCTTATCCTTGAAAACCGACCAGTCTTTTTCGTTGAGAAAGGATAAGATCTGTTCATGAAGCGTAGAGGATGTTTTTTCTGCGGGAACGGCGTGCGCACCCGCGCGGCATCTGAGCCTTACGAATGTGGAAGCGATCTTTTTCGTTTCGCTCGTCGCATACACGCCGACGAGCACGCTCTCTGCGTCGGGCGATGAGATGAACGGAAGCGCGCAGTCGCTTCCTTCAAAGTGAGTTTCCGCACAACCGTCCGCCCAAATGGCGACGGCAACGCGATTGGAAAACTCCTCCCATTCGCCGTCGAAAATAAAATGCAGAAGGTAGTCGCTGTTGAACGAGACTACCTCCTTAAAGTCCGTCGAGGCGATCTTTTCCCCGACGGCGATCGTAATTGTCTGCGGCATTGAGTACCTCCGTAATATAGTTCCAGGATAACTCAATTTTAGCATAAATCAAGCAAAATTTACGTCATAACTGCCATTTTTACGGAAAAAACGCGGCTTACTGCCGCGTTTTTCGATGTATTTTCTTATACCTTGACGCTTCCCGTCTCGCCGAGAAGATCTTTATGTCTGTCGAGAATGGGCTGAATTTCCGCCGCGATGAACTCAACCGTCTGCTTGGGAGCGCGGCCGACGAATTTCTTCGCGTCGAGAATCTCGTCCAATTTATCGTGTACGGGCGCGAACATCTTGTCGGCGCGGATAAGCTCGATGAGGTTGTTCTCTTTGCCCTCCTGCTTGACGTTCCTGCCCGCTTCCATGGACAGCACGCGGATGCGTTCGTGCAGTTCCTGACGGTTCCCGCCCGCCTTCACGCACTCCATCATGATGTTTTCCGTCGCCATGAAGGGAAGTTCCGCCGCGATGTGCTTGGCGATGACTTTTTCGTAAACGACGAGATTTTCCGCGACGTTCATATAGATATTGAGCACCGCGTCCACTGTCAGGAACGCCTGCGCGTTAACGATGCGGCGGTTCGCGGAATCGTCCAGCGTGCGCTCAAACCACTGCGTGGAAGCGGTGATCGCGCTGTTCACGGGCAGGGAGAGCATATACCGCGCGAGAGAACCCATGCGCTCGCAGCGCATCGGATTGCGCTTGTACGCCATCGCCGAAGAGCCGATCTGGCTCTTTTCGAACGGTTCCTCCACTTCTTTCATGTTTTGCAGGATGCGGATGTCGTTGGAGAATTTGTACGCGCTCTGCGCGATCTGCGAAAGGACGCACAACACGTTATAGTCGAATTTTCTCGGATACGTCTGCCCCGTCACGCCGTACACCTTGTCGTAACCGAGCTTCGCGACCACGCGGCGTTCGAGCTCTTTGACCTTCTCGTCGTCGCCGTCGAACAGTTCCAGAAAGCTCGCCTGCGTGCCCGTCGTGCCCTTTACGCCGCGCAGTTTGAAATGTGAGATGAGATCGATGAGGTTCTCGTAGTCCATCTGAAGATCGTCCAGCCAGAGCGTGGCGCGCTTGCCGACCGTCGTGAGCTGCGCGGGCTGTAAGTGCGTGAAGCCGAGCGTGGGAACGTCCTTATACCTGAGGGCGAAATTTTTCAGCTTTTCCATCACGTTGACCAGCTTACGCAAAATGATGTCCAGCCCGTCGCGCATGATGATGAGTTCGGAATTGCAATCGACGAAACAGCTCGTCGCGCCCAGGTGGATGATGGGCATTGCGGCGGGCGCGGCTTCGCCGAACGTCTTGACGTGCGCCATGACGTCGTGGCGGACCTGCCGCTCGTACGCCTCCGCCTTTTCATAGTCGATGTCGTCGGCGTGCGCCTTCATCTCGCCGATCTGCTCGTCGGTGATGGGAAGTCCCAGCTCCTTTTCCGATTCCGCAAGCGCGATCCACAGCTTTCTCCACAGGCGGAACCGCTTGTCGTCGCCAAAATTTTCCTGCATCTCGCGGCTCGCGTAACGGGTGTTCAACGGGTTTACATATACGCTGTTGTCTGTCATCTCTCTCTCCTGTATCAGACGGTCCCGGGCGCGGGATACTCCGTTCCGAACGTCTCCGCTGTGACCTTTTTCATCTTCTGTTCGCTGACGGGCTTGTCGCGGAAATCCGTCTTTGTATTTGCGATCGCGTCCACGACCTCCATTCCCTCGATCACCTTACCGAACGCCGCATACTGCCCGTCAAGGTAGGGCGCGTCCGCGTGCATGACGAAAAACTGCGATCCCGCGGAATTCGGATTCATCGCGCGCGCCATGGAGAGCACGCCGCGCTTGTGGGCAAGCGTGTTTTTGAAGCCGTTGGACGTGAACTCGCCGCGGATGCAATATCCGGGTCCGCCCGTGCCGATCCCCTTGGGATCGCCGCCCTGGATCATAAAGCCCGCGATGACGCGGTGAAAGATCACGCCGTCGTAAAATCCCTTTTTGACGAGCGAAAGGAAGTTATTGACGGTATTGGGCGCGACGTCAGGATAAAGCTCCGCTTTGAACGTCTTTCCGTCCTGCATTTCAAACGTAACGATGGGATTCATAATCATTCCTCCGTATATTTTTCCACCCTCGTTCCCGCTTCGGCGAACAGCCGCATGGAGAAATCGTCGGGGTATCCTTCTTTATAGACGACGCGAGCGATCCCCGCGTTGATGATCATCTTCGCGCAGATCACGCACGGCTGATGCGTGCAGTAAAGCGTGGCGCCGTTGATGTTGATCCCGTAACGCGCCGCCTGAATGATGGCGTTCTGCTCGGCATGCGCGGCATAGCACAGTTCCGCGTGCGTACCGCTCGGAATTTTTTTCTTCTCGCGCAGGCATTCGCCCCGCTCGACGCAGGAGCGGATCCCCGCGGGCGCACCGTTATAACCCGTCGTCATCACCCGCTTTTCGCGTACGACCACCGCGCCTATCCGGCGGAGGTTACTAATACAACACCCCGCGATCTCTTCGGTCAGGTGCATAAACCGTTGCTCCCATTTATCCATAAATTACCTCGCTGAAACATATTATAACACAGCGCCGCCTTGGCTGTCAATCTTTCTGTTTTCCCGCGCCCGCCCGAGGTGAAAAAATAAGCGTATTTTTTTACGGATAAGTGTTTGACAACGCGCCTAATATGTTTATAATATAAAGGAATTTAGCAGAGCTTTTAAAACAGTGCTAATTTTAAGGTAAATCTCAGGAGGTTTTGTTTTATGAATATCAGACCGTTGTTCGACAAGGTGGTCGTGGAAGCCGTCACCGTCGAGGAAAAGACGAAGAGCGGGTTCTTCCTTCCCTCTTCCGCGCAGGAAAAGCCGCAGACGTGCGTCGTCGTTGCCGTCGGCCCCGGCGGGATCGTGGACGGGAAAGAGATCGTCATGCAGGTGAAAGTCGGCGATAAGGTCCTCTGCTCCAAATACGCGGGAACCGATTTCAAGGTGGACGGAAAAGAATTCACCATCATCAAACAGAGCGACATTCTGGCAATCGTAGAATAAATTAAAAGGAGCATTCAATCATGGCTAAACAGATCAAATACGGAGACGAAGCGAGAAAGGCGTTGGAAAAAGGCGTGAACGCCCTCGCAGATACGGTCAAAATCACGCTCGGTCCCAAGGGCAGAAACGTCGTCCTCGACAAGAAGTTCGGCGCTCCCCTCATCACCAACGACGGCGTGACCATCGCAAAGGAAGTTGAACTTCCCGATCCTTTTGAAAACATGGGCGCACAGCTCGTCAAGGAAGTTTCCACCAAGACGAACGACGTCGCAGGCGACGGCACCACCACCGCGGTCGTGCTCGCGCAGGCGATCATCCGCGAAGGGCTCAAAAACCTCGCGGCGGGCGCGAACCCCATCATCCTCAAAAAAGGCATCGACCGCGCGGTCGCGGTCGCGGTCGATAAGGTCAAGGAGATCTCCAAGCCCGTCGACGGCAAGAAGGCGATCTCGCAGGTCGCTTCCATTTCCGCTGGCGACGAGACGGTCGGCGAACTCATCGCGAGCGCGATGGAGATCGTCGGAAAAGACGGCGTCATCACCGTCGAGGAAGGCAAGTCCATGACGACCGAGTTGACCACCGTCGAAGGAATGCAGTTCGACAGAGGCTATGCTTCCGCTTACATGGTCACCAATACCGACAAGATGGAAGCCGTCCTCGATAACCCTTACATCCTCATCACCGACAAGAAGATCTCCAACCTTCAGGAGATCCTGCCCATCGTCGAGCCCCTCGCACAGCAGGGCGCAAGACTCCTCATCATCGCGGAAGACGTCGAAGGCGACGCGCTCGCGGCGCTCATCGTCAACAAGCTCAAAGGCGTGTTCAACTGCGTTGCGGTCAAGGCGCCCGGCTTCGGCGACAGAAGAAAGGCGATGCTCGAAGACATCGCGGTCCTGACGGGCGGCACCGTCGTCTCCTCCGACCTCGGCTATGAGTTCAAGGACGTCACGATGGATATGCTCGGCAGAGCCAATCAGGTCAAGGTCGACAAGGACAACACCACCATCATCAACGGCGCGGGTTCTTCCGACGCGATCAAGGCGAGAGTCGCTTCCATCAAAGCGCAGATCGAGGTCACCACTTCCGATTACGACAGAGAGAAATTGCAAGAGCGCCTTGCGAAACTCGCGGGCGGCGTGGCGGTCATCAACGTCGGCGCGGCGACCGAAGTCGAAATGAAGGAAAAGAAACTGCGCATCGACGACGCACTCGCGGCGACCCGCGCGGCAGTCGAAGAAGGATACGTGCCCGGCGGCGGAAGCGCTCTGCTCTCCACCGTTCCCGCCCTCAAAAAGCTGGTCGCGTCTCTGGACGGCGACGAAAAGACGGGCGCGGCGATCATCCTCAAAGCGGTGGAAGAACCTGTCCGCCAGATCGCGAAGAACGCGGGACTCGACGGCTCCGTGATCGTCGATAAGATCCTTTCCAAGAACAAACCCAACTTCGGCTTCGACGCGCTCAACAACGCGTATGTGGATATGGTCGAAGCGGGCATCATCGATCCTACCAAGGTCACCCGTTCGGTCTTGCAGAATGCGGCGTCCGTCGCTTCCACTCTGCTCACCACGGAATCGGTGGTGACCGACATCCCCACTCCTCCCACACCCGCGGCGCCTATGGGCGGCGGCGATATGGGCGGAATGTATTGATCCGCAATCGGAATTTCAAGCAAAAAACAGGGACGGCAAATTTCTTTGCCGTCCCTGTTTTTATCTGTTTTCCCTTTACCTTTCCCCGCAGATCTCCGTGCGGGACGGGAAAAATCGGCTCATGCAGAGCATTGACTCAGAATTGCCGACCAAACGTCCGCGCCTCGTTTTCACGCCTGCGGATCCCAGATCATGATGCGCTCGAAATCGGTATAATGGATGTTCACATCTCCGATCCGATCGGTCTCGTCCACCTCTACCGCAGGATGTTGAAACAACGTGTTGTCCGCGATGAACGCATAGCATCCGTCGTATACTCCGTAATAGCACACCAGCTCAATATCCTCCGCGCGCGTAACCTCGCCTTTGTTGTTTTCGGTTTCCGCTTGCGCAAAGACCGCTTTGATGTCGTTTTCTTCCCGCTCGCTCAGTTGCGCGGGCACTTTTTCGATCGGCTGATAATCTTTCCCCATGATCGCTTCGTTATATTCCCTGCCCCCGTTATGATAATAGGCGATGCTCATCAGCGCTTCGCGGGAGATCACGCCGCCCTCATACGCTTCTTTCAAAGAATACAGTTCCTTGCCATCCAAAGGATCCTCTCTGTCCTTACCCGCTTCGCAACCGCCGAAAATGCCCGCAGAGCAGAGTAACGCTATAAGACAAGCGCCGACCGCAAAAATATGTCTTGCAATGCCGCCCCTGACTGTTCCCGTTCTTGCTTTCATGATCAGACCTCCTTTTCCCATGCTTATTATATCACCCCCCCGCTTGTCAAGCCGTAACGCAAAAATTAGTCCCGTACGCAAAAAAATCACAAAAACGCGCGAAGAGCTTCCCGACCGCGTCGGGAAGCTCCTGAATGATGCAACTATCGTTTTATGCAAACAATCATCGCCGAACGCCTGCGTAAAAGCGCAGACGGGCGAACCGATCACTTCTTCTTGCCGAGCAGTCTCTGCACGAACGGAGGAAGTTTGCGGTCGTTCCCGCGATCCTCTTCGGGTTCGGGTTCGCGGACGGGCGCAGGCGCTGCCGCTTCGGGCGCGGGCGCAGGCGCAGGTTCTTCGTATGCCGCAGGCGCTTCATAGCCGCGCTGACGGTCGTCGTATGCCATCGTCGCGGGACGATAGATGTCGCGGTTCATGGTATTCCCCTCGGGCGTGCGCACGAGCGGGGGCGCGGTACGGACGGGACGGCCGCCGAAAAATGCGTCGCTCGCCTTCGCCGCCTCTCCTTCGGGACGGAAATTGCTCTCCGTCGAAGGGAATCCCGTCGCAATGACGGTGACTTCCACTTCGTCGTTGATGTTTTCGTCGATGCACGCGCCGAAGATGATGTTCGCGGAATAGTCGACCACGCTCTGGACGAGCGTCGCCGCCGTTTTCACCTCTTCGAAGGTAAGATCGTTGCCGCCGACGACGTTGAGGATGACGCCCGTCGCGCCTTCGATGGTCGTATCGAGCAGCGGGCAGTTGACCGCGAGGCGGACTGCCTCGACGATGCGGCTTTCCCCCTTCGCCACGCCGACGCCCATGTGCGCGAGCCCTCTGTCTTTGAGGATGGTGCGGACGTCTGCGAAGTCGAGATTGATGAGCGCGGGCGTCACGATGAGATCGGCGATGCCGCGGATGCCCTGCTTTAAGATCTCGTCCGCTACGCGGAGCGCTTCCTTCATGGGCGTATTCTTGGGAACGACGGAACTGATCTTGTCGTTCGGGATGATGATGAGCGTGTCGACGTATTTACGCAGGTTGTCCAGCCCTTTCATGGTGTTGTCCATTCTGCGCTTGCCCTCGAACATGAACGGTTCGGTGACGACCGCGACCGTGAGGATCTTCATGTCCTTCGCGATCTTCGCGATGACGGGCGCCGCGCCCGTACCCGTGCCGCCGCCCATACCCGCGGTGATGAAGAGCAGATCGGTCCCGCGGACGGCGTTCATGAGCTCTTCTTTGCTCTCTTCGGCGGCCGCTCTGCCGATCTCGGGATCCGCGCCCGCACCCAGCCCTTTGGTAAGCTGTCTGCCGATCTGGATCTTCACCTCTGCCTTGGAGCAGGCGAGGATCTGCGCGTCGGTATTGACCGCGACGTAATCCGCGCTCGAAATACCCGCTTCGATCATGCGGTTGACGGCATTGTTGCCCGCGCCGCCGACGCCGATGACTTTGATCTTTGCGGCGCCGGAAATCTCGGTGCCTTCCATATTCTCGATCCCAAACATAATTCTTGTTTAACCTCCGAAACCGTTTAATAACCGGTACAAAAATCCGCTTTTGCGGTTGTCCTCGTATGCCATATCGGCAAGCGCGATGCGCGAACTGACAGACGGTTTGTTGTAATACGGCAAATTGGGCGCGACCTGCTCGGAAACGCGGTTGAGACGCTTGGAAACGTGTTCCAGCGCGCCGCGGATCTCGCAGAGCCCTTCGCCCGTCACATACAACGGCTTATAGTCAAGTTCTTTTCCGCGGCATTCTTCCAAAAATGCGCTCACCCCTTCGCAGATCTCGTCCAGCCCGCACTTGATCTCGTCGATCAGCGCGTCCGAATCCACCTCGTACGAATGGTTGCGGAAGTTAAATTCCGTATCGGGCGTTTCGCTCCGACGGAACAGGTTCGCCTTGGCGAGCAACGCGACGGCGGCGTCGTAAGGGAGCGAGAACCGCTCCATGAGCCGCACGGCGATCTGCCCTTTTCCCGCCCAGAACGTCTGCTGTGCGAGGATGCCGTTGCCCAGCACAACGCAGACGGTGGACGAAAGGCTGCCCACGTCCAGAAACAGCGCATATTCGTCGCGCGTTTCCGAAGAAATGAGGTACATCGCCTGCGAATACTCGGCAGGGATATAATGCACCTCGGCTACCCCGCAATCGGTGAGGATGCCGCCCACCGTTTCGCGGAAATAATCCTTGCAATAAAAATACGTCAGGGCGGCGGACAGTCCCGATGTGACCAGCCCGACGGGATTGACCACGCGACGGTTGTCCGCCGTAACGTAGATCATGCTCGCCGCGCGCATGAACGTCGCGCCTTCGAGCTCTTCCCGACCGCTCTCGAAGAGCATATTCAGCTCCCGCTGCCCGATCCTGCGGGCGGAAGGAAAGCCGATGTCCCGCTCTTTGGGCACGACCTCGGTAAATTCCCCGGGCACGCCCACGAAAATGCGGGAAACGCGTTCGCCGCACGTCTGTTCGACGGAAGCAAGCGCCCGCGATACGGCTTCTTTGAGATTGGAAGTATCGTAAAAGGCGCCGTCCTCGTACCCATCGTACGGCTCCGTTTTACTCGCCTTGAAGACGAACGTATGATTGACGCCGCGTTCGCCGAGAAGTACCGTGACCTCTGCCGAGCGGACGTCCAATACCGCAACACTTCTGCGCTTCATAACCTGATCCCCGCTGTATTCTTTCCTTATTATAACAGAAGACGGTATAAAAGTCAACGCTATTGCGCGAAATTTTCCCCTTTGCGCCCCGTCTGCCCGCAAAAAAATGCGCCCCGCCGCGGCGGAAACGCATTTTTTGACATATTTTGGATGAGATCAAGTCCCGATCAGCCGTCGCCGAGGTTTCTGGGCGTGTACGTCGCCGTCACTTCGCCCGTCTGGATGCTCTCGCTGACGTAGATCTCGCCGAACATCTTATCCTCGTCGAGCAGTTCGAGATACTTCGCAAGCGCCGCCCGCGCCTTTTCCGCCGTCGCCGAAGCGGGATTTTTGATGGTCACTTTGACGCCCTCGCTCATGATGACGGTAAAATAATCGTCCGCCGACGACGTGGTCGGGCATTCCAGCGCGACGGACGCCACGTTCATGCGCACGTTGCCGAGCGCGGCCTCCCACTCGTCATAGATCGCCAGCCATTCGGCGAGGTATTCCCCCTGCGCCGCCGCGCCGACCGAAGCGGTCAGTTCGAACCCCGTCAAAAGGATATTGGGCGCGCCGTCTGCGCGGTTGGAGGCGGTCGCGCCGTCCGCCAGGCAGAACCCCTCGTCGTCGAGGATGCGATACGTTCCGTCCTCTCCGACGGCAAACTTTTCCTGCCGTTCCGTCACACTGACGACGATCGTCTGCGGATACTGTTTCTCCACCGAGTCCAAACGGAAATAGGGATATTCCGCGACCGTATCCTCGATCTCTTTCAGATCGAGAAACGCCGTGCTGGAACCGACGAAACGGTCGAGGTCTTTCTGCAAGTTCGCCGATTCCGCTCGCGCGTTTTCGGAAAACAGGTTGTAGTTGACCTTGACCGTTCCCACGGAAAACACGGCGTTCAGCCCCACCGCGATCACGGCGAGGAGAACGAGGACGGATAATATACTGACAAGAACGACTCTCTTTTTCATCGGCATCTCCCAAGGCGCGGGAGCTATACGCGCACGCGGCGCACCTCCGCACCCAGATTTTTCAGCTTGTATTGCAAATCGGAATATCCGCGGTCAATGTGGGAAAGGTCGAGCACTTCGCTCGTTCCTTCCGCGCCGAGAGCGGCGAGCACGAGCGCGGCGCCGCCGCGCAGATCCCCCGCCACGATGCGCGCCCCGTGCAGACGGGGAACGCCGCGCACGATCGCCGTGCGCCCCTTTACCTCGATGTCCGCCCCCATCTTCTGCAATTCGGGAACGTGCTTGAAGCGCGTCTCGAACAGGTTTTCCACGATCACCGCACAGCCCTCGCAGGTGCAGTTGAGCGCCGTGGTCTGCGCTTGCAGATCGGTTGGAAATCCGGGGAACGGCATCGTCTCGATCCTGCGGTTACACCGCAGGCGACTGCGGCTTTCCAAGTATATTTTATCATTTTTGCTATGTATTTTGCAACCGTTTTCGCGAAGTTTATGCAAAAGCGAGCCGATATTTTCCCCGCGCACGCCGCGCACCTCGATCTCCCCGCCGCAAATGGCGCAGGCGATGAGATACGTCCCCGCTTCGATGCGGTCTTTCATCGGCCGATAATCTACGCCCGAAAGCTCCTTTACCCCTTCGACGGTGACGACGTCCGTGCCCGCGCCCCTCACCTTCGCGCCCATCGCGTTGAGGAAGTTCTGCAGATCGACGATCTCCGGCTCTTTCGCCGCCCCCGAAAGGACGGTCGTGCCCTCCGCTTTGACGGCGGCGAGCAGGATGTTCTCCGTCGCTCCCACGCTGGGGAAATCGAGCAGGATCTCCGCACCGCGAAGGCGGTCGCAGGTGCAGAGGATGTATCCGTCCCGCTCGGCGATCTCTACCCCCATCCGTTTGAGCGCGCTCAGGTGCAGGTCGATGGGACGCAGTCCGATGTCGCATCCGCCGGGATAGGCGATGCGCGCGCGGCGGAAACGGGTGAGGAGCGAACCGAGCATAAAGACGGAAGAACGAAGTTCCCCCGTCAGCGCGGAGGAAATTTCATGAGAATGGGCGTCCGAACTGTCGACGGTCACGTCCGCGCCGTGGAAACGCACTTCCGCCCCCAGTTCCCGCAGGATCTGCGCCATGCAGAGCGCGTCGGTAATGGCGGGCGCGTCGCGGATGGTGACGGGCTGATCGGTCAGGACCGCCGCGGCAAAAAGAGGCAGGACGGCATTTTTGGCAGATTGGATCTCCACGCTGCCGCAAAGCCGCCTCCCCCCGTCTATGATGAGTTTATCCATAAGTCACTCCTTATTTTCCATAGTACATCTTATGAAACGCTCATCTGACGTTGTGCCTTGAAATGTTATACAGCACGCCCATCCCCGCCATCGTGATGATGAGCGAGGTGTTCCCCGCGCTGATGAGCGGGAGCGGCAGTCCCGTCGGCGGGATGCTCCCGCTGACCACGAGCGCGTTGAGCGCGGACTGCACCGCGAACGCGAGCGTGATCCCCGAAGCGAGCAGGTATCCGTAGAGATTGTCGCATCGGTTGGCGATGCGGAAGCCCCGCCACACGACGAAGCCGATGACGGCAAACAGCGCGAGCACGCCGAAAAATCCCGTCTCCTCCCCGATGACGGCGAGAATGAAATCGCTCTCCGCAAACGGGAGGAAGCGATATTTCTGCCGCGAGCGGAACAGCCCCACGCCGAAGAGATTGCCGTTGGCGAGCGCGTACAGAGATTGGATGAGCTGATACCCTTCGTCCTTTGGCGACGCCCACGGATCGAGAAACGCGCTCAGGCGTTGCAGGCGGTAAGGCGCGGCTAGGATGAGCGCGGGCACGGCGAACAGGACGGGAACGCAGAGGATCGCCACGTTTTTCCACGGCGTGCCGCTCAGAAAGATCATGCCGAGCATGAGCGCACCCACGCACATCGTCACCGACATATTCGGTTCGAGCATGATGAGCACGCAGATCCCCAATCCTCCGCCGAGCAGCGGCAGGATGCCGCGGAAGCTCCCGACGCGCGCGGGATCTTTCGCCACATATCCCGCCGCGAACATCACATACGCGAATTTTGCCAGTTCGGAAGGCTGTACGGTGAGAGAGCCGATGCCGATCCAGCGCGTCGCCCCATAATTGCTCTTCCCCACGCCCGGCACGAAGACGAGCGCGAGCAGGACGAGCGCAAATCCGAGCGCGGGCAGCCCGAACTTTCTCAGCCGACGGTAATCGAACAGCCCCGTCCCCACCATCGCGCCCAGCCCGAGGAGAAAACCGACAAGTTGTTTTTTGAAGAAGTAGAGAGAATCCCCGTATTGCACTTCCGCGTTGTAACAGCTCGCCGAATACACGCAGACGACGCCGTAAGCCGCGAGAAGGACGACGCAGACGAACAGCGCGACGTCGCCTTTTCCGCACGGGGATAACTCACGTTTACGCTTCGCCGCTGCCGTCCGCATATTCCTCCGTGAGCGCGGCGAAGATCTGCGCAAAGCGGTCTCCTCGCTCCTCATAATTGGCGAACGCGTCGAAGCTGGCGGAAGCGGGACTCAGGAGCACGTTCTGTCCCTTTTTCGCCGTCAGATACGCCACGCGCACCGCGAGATCGAACGGGCGGCAGAGGGTGACGGCGGTGAACCCGCTTTTCAGTGCGGCATTGAGCACGCGGAAGCAGTTTTCTCCGTAGATGACCGCGTGCACCACGCCCGAATCGCGGATCGCGGCGAAGAGCGGCTCGTAGGAATAGCCCTTATCCTTGCCGCCGAGCAGGATGACCGTCTCTCCGCGCACGCTTTCGACCGCCTTGACCGCCGCATCCACGTTGGTCGCCTTGGAATCGTCGAGAAAGGTCACGCCGTTGAGTTCCCCCACCCGCTCCAATCTGTGCTTTACCCCGCGGAACGCGGCGAGAGCGGATACGATCGCCTCGTTCCCCGCGCCCATCAGCTTTGCGGCGCAGATCGCCGCGAGCGCGTCCGCGAGATTATGGTCTCCCCGAAGCGGGAGCTGTTCGGCGGGCATGACGATCTCGCCGCCGTAACAGAGATTCCCGCCCGATATGTTTCCGCCGTTCACCCGCTCTTTCAGGGAAAAATATACCGCTTTCGCCTTCGTCTTTTCCGCAAACGCGCGGACGCGCTCGTCGTCGTAATTGAGCACCGCGTATTCGCTCTCCGCGCTGTTTTTCAGAAGGCGCGATTTGAGATAGACGTAATTTTCCATGTTGTAATGACGGTTGAGATGATCTTCCGTGATATTCAGAACGACGGCGACATGCGGTCTGAGAGAACAGAGCGTTTCCAACTGAAAGGAGGAAACTTCCACGACGGCGATCCCGTCCGTCCCCAGCTCTTCCGCGCAGGAGGTGAGCGGCTTGCCGATGTTTCCGCAGGCGACGCTCTTCTTTCCGTCCGCGCGGAGGATCTCGTCGATGAGCGTGACCGTCGTCGTCTTTCCGTTGGTGCCCGTGACGGCGACGGCGGGCGCGCGCAGGGCGAGCGCACCCAGTTCGAGCTCCCCGATTACCCGCTTTCCCGCATGGCGGAAGGCGACGGGGAGCGGATGATCGACGGGGATGCCGGGGCTGAGCACGAGCACGTCGCAATCGCGCATCCCCTCTTTGAGCCGTTCTTCTCCGCTCAGCCGCTCGCAGCCGAGCGCTTCCAGGCGCCGCGCCGCTTCGTCGACCGCGCCGTCCTCCACATCGTCGTATAAATACACTTTCGCGCCCCGCGCACGGAGATATTCCGCCGCGGAAACGCCCGAACGCGAGATCCCCGCGACGAGAAACGTCTGTAACGAAAACAGCATATCCGCTCCTTATGCAAACGGCAGCAAGAGCGCCGCGCCCGCCATCACCGTCACGGCGGAATAGGCGAACGCGATCTTGCATTCGGCATACCCCTTCTCCTGAAAGTGATGGTGAACGGGCGCCATCAGAAAGACGCGTTTGCCCGTTTTTTTATAGTATATTACCTGAACGATGACGGATATGCTTGAAAGGACGAACATCATCCCGACGACGGGAAGCGCGAGCGCGTTGCCCGAAAAGAGCGCGACGCAGGCGGCGAATCCGCCCAGCGAAAGCGAACCGCTATCCCCCATGAACAGGCTCGCGCGGTTGGTATTGAACACCAGAAACCCGAAAAGCGCGCCGGTTAAGGCGAAACACAGCCCCGAAAGGCTGTCCGCACCGCCCTGCAAGGCGATGAGCGTGCCGGAAAAGAAGAAAAACGCCGCGCTCACCGAACCCGCAAGCCCGTCCAGTCCGTCCGTCAGATTGACGCTGTTGACGGCGGCGACGAACACGAACGCGGCGAGCGGGAACATCCACCAGCCGATGTCATAACGCAGGCGCGTGAAAGGGATCGCGATCTCGGTCAGACCGTTCAGACAGCAATACAAAGAAGCGATGAAGGCGACCGATGCCTGAAAGGCGATCTTCTGTCGCGGCGTGAGTCCCTCGTTTCGCGCCCGCTTTTTTTTGAGCAGGTCGTCGAGAAAGCCGACGGCGAGATAGCCCGCTCCCACGGCGAGCGCGACGAGGAAGGGCTTGTCCGCGCCGCCGTATGCCGCGAGCGCGACGGCGATCGCGGCGGAAAGAAAGGCGAGCCCGCCCATCGTGGGCGTTCCCCCCTTCTTTTCGTGTTCTTTGACATATCCGAGGATGTTCTGTCCCGCGCCCAACCTTCTGAGGAGCGGGACGGCGGCGGCGCAGAGTGCGAGCGAGAGCGCGAACGCGCACAGCAGGACGACGATATAAGTACGCATCATTCCCCCAATTTTTCGATGGCGGTCTTAATGACATTCTTGTCGTTATAGCTGTATTTTATTCCCATGATCTCCTGATAGTACTCTCCGCCCTTGCCCGCGACGAGCAATATATCCCCCTCGCCCAGGAGATTGAGCGCGTATTCCGTCGCCTTTTCCCGCTCCTGCACGCAGACGTATGCGTTCGAGGCGCGGCGGAAGCCCTGCTCCACCTGCGCGATGATCTCGCAGGGATCCTCATAGCGCGGATTATCCGAAGTGATGACGGCAAAATCGCACAGCCGCGCGACCGTTTCGCCCATGGGCGCACGCTTGCCCGCGTCGCGGTTGCCGCCGCACCCGAACAGGCACACGAGCCGCCCCGCGCAGTGCGCCCGCAATGCGGAAAGGGATTTTTCCAATCCGTCGGGCGTGTGCGCGAAGTCCACGAACACGTCCGCGCCGCGGAAGGACGCTGCCCATTCCAGCCGTCCGTCCACGCCGGGCAGCGCGGAAAGCCCCTTTGAGATCTCTTCCGTGCCCGCCCCGAACCGCCGCGCGGTCATCGCCGCCGCAAGCGCGTTGGAGACGTTGTGCCGCCCCGTCATGCGGATGGTCGTCTCGCACAGTTCGTCGCAGAGATTGAGCATCATCCGCGTCTCTTTCAGCGTTTCGCTCTCCACGAGCGCGAACGCGTCGGCGGGCGTATCCAGCGCAAAACTGCAAAACGGCGTGCCGTTTTCCGAGAGCCTGCGCCCGAATTTGTCGTCGAAATTGAGCACGGCGTACTTGCACCGAGCGGGATCGAACATCTTCGCTTTCGCCCTGCCGTAAGAGTCCATATCGGGGAAAAAGTCGAGATGATCGTGCGTGAGGTTGGTGAACACCGCCGCCTCGTAAGAGAGCGGGCATTCCTTGTTGAGCGTGAGCGCGTGCGCGGACACTTCGCACACGACCGCTTCGGTCCCCGCCTTTTTCATGTCGGAAAGCAGAGAAAACAGGGAAACGGGATCGGGCGTGGTGAGGACGGGCGCGACCGAGCGATCGGCATATCTGGCGCCGAGCGTGCCGATCACCCCCGCCTTCACGCCCGCCGCAACGAGGATGGAGCGGATCATGTGCGACACGGTCGTCTTTCCGTTCGTCCCCGTCACGCCGATCACCTTCATCGTGCGTTCGGGATGCCCGTAAAACGCCGCGCTCATCCGCGCCATCGCCTCTCTTCCGTCTCTGACGAGCACCTGCGGACAGGAAAGCCCGAGATCCCGCTCGCACACCACCGCCGCCGCGCCGCGCCGTTCCGCGTCTTTGGCAAATTCATGCGAATCCACCCTCGTGCCGCGGATACAGAAAAAGAGTTCCCCGTCGCCCGCCACGCGGCTGTCCGTGCAAAGCGAGGTTATCTCGCGATCCGCCCCGCCCGCACAGTACGCGTCGGGCATTTCTTCCAACAGTTGACTGAGTTTCATATATCCCCCTTATTCATACGGCTGAATGTCGTTGACTTCGATGATGCCGCGGAAGATCTCTCCCGCGCAGGGCGCCGCAACCGTGCTCCCGTAATAAGAGCCCTGCGGTTCGTCCACGATGACGAGCGCGAGATACTGCGGATCGTCCGCGGGGAAATACCCCACGAAAGACGATACGTATTTCCCTTGCGCGATATGTCCGTTTTCGTATTTTTGCGCCGTTCCCGTCTTGCCCGCCACGCGGTAGCCTTCGATGTAGGCATGCTTTCCGCTCCCGTCCCGAACCACGCCTTCGAGCATGGAGGATAGGATACGCGAAGCCTCTTCGCTCACCGTCCGCCCCGCGAGCGCTCCGCCCGTCTTTTCGCGGACGGAACCGTCGTCCGAAAAGATCTCGGAAACGAGGTGCGGCGTATAATAATATCCGCCGTTGACCGCCGCGGCGGCGGCGCAGGCGAGTTGAAGCGGCGACACGGCGATCGTCTGCCCGAATCCGATCCGCGCGAGATCGCAGTCGCGCACGGCGCTTTCCGGCACGAGCATCCCCGGCGTTTCGCCCGAATAGTCGACGCCCGTCGCCTTGCCGAAACGGAAGGCTTCCAGATAGTCGTAAAAGGTATCCGTCCCGAGCGAAAGAGCGATGTCCACAAAACACGGGTTGCAGCTGTTGTTGAGCGCTTCGGCGAGCGTCTGATTGGAATGTTTTCCGTTCGCATGATCGCTCCAGCAGCGGATGGTCGTCCCGTCCACCGAGCGCGTGCGAGAACTGGAAAAGACGTATTGCGGGGAAAACGCGGCGGGATTGCCTTGAAGATATTCCTCGATGTCCGCCGCGGCGGTCACGATCTTGAAGGTGGAACCCGGTTCGTAAATATCGCACACGAGGCTGTTGCGCGAGAGCGCGTTGAGTGCGTCGAGATCGTCGCGCGGAACGTCGTTGAGGTCGTATGAGGGAAGATTCACCATCGCGAGGATGCCGAAGTCGGAGAGATCGAGCACGATGCACTGCGCCGCCTTCGCATGAGAACTTTCCAGAACGCGCGCCATCGTCTCTTCCGCGATCGCCTGGATGCGGTAGTCGAGGGTGAGCCGAAGATTGAGCCCGTCCGTCGCGGGGAGATACGCCGCCGTCGCCCCTTCCAGCTCCACGCCGACGAGATCGGTCTCGTATAAGATCTCCCCGTTCTCGCCCGCGAGATATTTGTCGTAATAAAGTTCCAACCCCGTCGTCCCGCGCTGGTCGACGGATGTGAACCCGAGCACCTGACAGGCAAGGTCGCCGTAGGGATAAATGCGCTTGTTGTCGCGGGCATAATACACGCCCGAAAGCCCCGATCCCGCGATGCGCTCGGCGACCGATTTTTCCGCCTGACGAACGACGGTGATCTCCGAGCTCTTGCTCCCCGTGAGTTTTTCGTAGATCTGTTCGTACGACACGTCGAGCGCGGCGGCGAGGAACTGCGCCGTATACGCCTTGTCTTGCACGGCGTTCGGGCGCGCAAATACGCTGTAAGCGGTGGAATTGCCCGCGAGCAGTTCGCCGTTGCGGTCGAATATCTTTCCGCGGGAGGCGACCACGGGGATCTCGCGCGTCCACTGATCGAGCGCGAGATAATGCAGATCGTCCTCCCAGATCGCCTGGATATAGAAGAATCTGCCCGTAAAAAGGCAAAAAAGAAAGGTTATCGCCAGAAATATGGCAAATAACCTCTTTCGTAAGACAGATAAGGAAAAATCCGTCGGTTTTATTTGATTTTACCTCCCCGCGGGGGAACGCCGCGCTCAGGGACGGAGCACCATTCCCATCTCTTCGGCAAATTGGATGACGTTCTCTTCGCTCCGCACTTCCGCGATCTGTTCCTGCAATCCCGCGACCCGGCTCTCCAGTTGAGCGGACGCAGATTCGATGGACGAGATCTCCGCGTTCAGCGTATTGATGATCGCCGTATTCGCGCAGATGACCGCGATGGCGACGACGATCGCGAGCACGAGCACCGCAATGACCGCCTTCGCTTTCGCCGAGATCTGAAAAGTCGAAGTCGCTTCCGTTGCGACGGACGCCGTCGCCTCGCGGCGGAGCGTATCCATCGTGCGACGGGTCGGGAGTGCGTCTTCGTTCTCTCTTTCGGGAACCGCGACGGGCGCGGGAGCCGGCCGGTATGCGGGACGATACGCGGGCGTTTCTTCGGGCGCCTTGACGGGCGCAACCGCAGGAGCGGACGCGTCGATGATCTCTCCGTCCTTATAGGAAAGTCCTGCAAACAGGATCTTGCGGCCGCTTGCGGGCGCTTCGTATGTCGGCGTCATGACCGGGGTGCGGGAAACGGGCGTCTGCGCGGCGCTTTCGCGACGCACGGATACGCGCTCCTCCGCAGGCGCCGCCACGCTTCTTTCCAGCGTGAGCGTAGCCGCCTTTTCCGCAACGACAGGCTCGCCGAGGATCTCCGCGGTCAGCGCTTTTCCGTCCGCCCGCATGAGCTTTTCATAATTCCCGGAAATTCTTCTGTTGAAATCGAACGCCTTCTGCGCCTCCGCAGTGGCTTTGCTCGTTCTCTTTTCTTCTTCGAGTTTGGAGATTTCTCTTTCCAGTACAGCGATCGCCATCGTCTTGCTCCTTCCTAATCTATTCCTGCCGCCGTCCGTTCATGCTATAATTTTCGGGCGACGCGCAATTTTGCGCATTTGCTGCGCGAGTTTTCCTTCATTTCCTCTTCGCTTGCCGTGATCGGCTTTTTGTTCACGAGTTCCAGTTCCTGCTTCTTTCCGCATACGCAGACGGGAAAGTCCTTCGGACAGGTACAGCCGCTGCTCAGTTCGGCGAACGCCTGCTTGACGATCCTGTCTTCCAGGGAATGAAAGGTTAGGATCGCGATCCTGCCGTCCTTTTTCAGCCTGCGGGCAAGTCCCGTTACGCATTCTCTCAGTCCGTCCAGCTCTCCGTTCACTTCGATGCGGATCGCCTGGAACGTCTGCCTCGCGCAAGGCCCCGAAAAACGGAACCTGACGGGGATGCTCTCTTCCGTGATCTTCGCGAGTTCGCCGCAGGTGGTGATCCTGCCCTTCGCCCGAGCTTTCACGATGTTCCGCGCGATGCTCGCCGCAAATCTCTCTTCCCCGTATTCCCTGAGGATACGGCGCAGTTTTTCTTCCGTGTATTCGTTGACGACCATTTCGGCGGTCAGTTCCGCCCGACGGTCCATTCTCATATCCAGCGGAGCGTCCGCTTTGAGATAGGAGAACCCGCGCTCGCCTTCGTCGATCTGATGGGAGGAGATCCCGAAGTCGAGCAACACGCCGTCCAGTTTCTCCGCACCCTCTTCCCTGAGCACTTCCGCGTAGTCCTTATAATCGGAATGACGGATGGAGAACCTTCCCGCAAAGGGAGCGAGCCGTTCGGTCGCCGCCGCGATCGCCTCTTCGTCTTTGTCCGTGGCGATCAGCCTGACGTCGGGTTTTGCCGCGAGGATCGCGTAAGAATGTCCCCCGCCGCCGACGGTGCCGTCAAAATAAATCCCGCCCTCGCGCACGTTCAGCCCTTCGATCACTTCCTGCAACATGACGGGCTTGTGATAAAACTCAGCCATATCAGAAATCTACCAGCGCATAAGCGTCGTCGTAACTCATCTGCGCGCTGTATGCCTCAAAGCGTTCTTTCGCCCAGATCTCCAAATAGTCGCCCATGCCGATCGTCACGATATCTTTCTGAATGTGAGCGTGTTCGCGGAGAAATGCGGAAAGCAACGTTCTGTTCTGCTCGTCTTCCGTCACCTTCTCGACCGAACTCTGGATCTTGCGCTTTGCCTGCATTTTGACGGGATCGGAGGATTTCACGCTCCTGAGCGCTTCCAGCCTCTCTTCGAGCGCCTCTTTGGGAAGGACGTAGATGGATCCCTGCGCGCCCGCCATGAAGTAGAACTCGCTCCCGAGGTCCGTGCGGAATTTCGCGGGGATTCTGATTCTGTTTTTGCCGTCGAGCTGGTGGCTCACGGTCCCGCTGAAATAACGCATAGACTCCTCCTTGTCAAACTGTTGACAACATTGTAACACACTTTATTTTGCCTGTCAACCACCATTGACCACTTTTTTTATAAAAATGCAAAAAAAATCAAAAAAACATCCCTAAACGAGCCCTTTTTGCGACTCGGTCTTATTGTTTGTTAGCGAACATTTGTTCGTATAGCCTTTTATTGAGGTTTTTTCCGCTTCCGAGATAAAAAATCGACGTTTTTTGCCATTTTTCGCCCGATTTTTTGCCATTTTTGCCGATTTTATAAAAACATTTGTTCTTATTTTCCCCGTTTTCCTCTCGTCGTTCCGCAGGCGGATCCGCCCCTTCTGAGCCCCTTTTGTGGTCAGCCGTCCCTGTTTTTTGCAAACGGTGGTCAGTCATCCCTGTTTCGGAGCAAAATGCGACCGTTTTCTCCTCCGCTTGCGCGCGGTGGTCAGCCGTCCCTGTTTTTCCCAAACCGCCGCCGACGATCCCCGTCTCCCCCGCGAAAAACGCCTCTTTTTCTTCCCGTTCGGGGAAACGGGCGCCCGACGCCGCGCCCGAACTTATTGCCTCTTCTTCCCGCGCCGCCGCAACGCCGAGCACGGCAGCGAGCCGTTCCGCGGTGCCGCGGTTCCCGTCGAACACGGGCGCGCGGTAAAACGCGGAGATCTCTTTGCGGAGATAGATATAATGCGTACAGCCGAGCACGACGCCGTCATATTTGCCGCGCGGCAGATGTTCTTTCAGGTCGATCGCCCCCGCCTGCCCTTCCGCCCGTTCGATCGCGCCCGCGAGACCGACGGGCGCGAACAGCGTGAAGGAGCATTGTGGGAAGTTCCCGACGAGGCGGCTGAGCCGCTCGCTCCGTACGGTGCGGGGCGTGGCGAGGACGAGCGCTTGGGCGCAACGGAACGCCGCGGGCTTGACGGCGGGCTCGGTGCCGACGACGGGAAAAGAAAACTCCTCGCGCATCGCGCGGGCGCAGACCGCAGTCGCGGTGTTGCAGGCGAGAACGGCGGCATCTGCGCCGTAAGCGTCGAACACGCGCAGGGCGGTGCGAACCAGCGAGGTGATCTCCTCGGGCGAACGGCTCCCGTACGGGGCGTGCGCGTTGTCGCCGAAATAGAGATAATCGCAATCGGGAAGACGGCGCACGCATTCGGAAAGCACGGTCAGACCGCCGATCCCGCTGTCGAACACGCCGACGAGATATTTTTTCAAGGAACACCTCCGCTTTTCACTCCGCGAAAAAGAAAATTTGTGATTTTTTTGTATCTTTTCCGCAAAAAACAGTTTACAAGCATTTTGTTTTATGCTAAAATAACAAAGGCTTTTGAAAGACTGAAAACGTAATTGAAAGGAGATAATATCGTGCCGAACATTAAATCTGCGAAAAAACGCGTTCTGGTGACCGAGAAAAAGAGCGAACAGAATAAAGCGATCAAATCCGCGTTGAAGACTTCCATCAAGAAGTTTCTCGCTGCGGTCAGCGCAGGCGACAAGGAGACCGCCAACGCCCTCTATCCTCAGACCGTTTCCGACATCGATTCCGCGGTGACCAAAGGGATCCTCAAAAAGAACAACGCGAACAACAAGAAGGCGAAACTCGCAAAGAAGCTCGCCGCTCTCAACGCGTAATCCTGCAAACGCCGAAACGGAAGCGTCCGCACCTGTGCGGACGCTTTTTTCCGCGCTTTTTTCGCCCTTTGCGCTTTTTCCCCTCCTTAGCCGCCCGACCGTTCCCCTCGCGCCGCCCTGTTTTATGGCGCATTGACGCTCCGAAACGACAGTTCGACTCTTTTTCTCACTTTTTCCGCCGCTCTTGCCTTCGGAATGTCGCGATCGGTGAGCGATTCATGCACGGCTGTTCCTCTGCGCATCCATGGCGCAGACCGCGCTCTCCCGCCCCCGACAGCCCTTCATCCCGCCGCGAGAACCCTCTTTCCGCATCCCCTTTTCGCCGCCCCGACGCGTTCGGGGCGTTTTTTTGTCGTATCCTGTAAAAATATTTTATTTATATGTGAAAAATGTGTGTAATATGATTGACAACCGCGCGCAAATCTTCTATAATATTCGCGTTTTGTGAGTTTATTATTGCTAAACTTTTTGTTTATTTTTATTGTTTGTCATGTTTTATCGAACGAAAAGTTTATTTTTGGTAAACGAGCGGACGCGCGAAACGCCGCTTGAAAAGGCGGCGGGCTGACCGTATTATAATATGGTAAGGAAGGTGAAAGTATGGAACTCGGCGCAAAGATCAGAGATATGCGACAGCAGAAAAATCTGACGCAGGAAGAACTCGCCGACCGCTGTGAACTGACCAAAGGCTACATCTCGCAACTGGAAAACGACCTGACAAGCCCTTCGATCGCCACGTTGTGCGACATTCTCAACGCGCTCGGCAGCAATCTGAGCGAATTTTTCCACGAAGAAACGGAAGAAAAGATCGTCTTTACCGAAGACGAGTTCATCGACAAGCAGTCGGACGGGATGCTGTGGAGCTGGGTGATCCCCAACGCGCAGAAAAACAGCATGGAGCCCGTGCTGGTCGAACTGGACGCAGGCGCCGCGTCGCCCGTCGACTTCCCCCACGAAGGCGAAGAATTCGGCTTCGTACTGGAAGGCAGGATCGCCGTGGTCCGCGCGGACAAGGCGCACCTCTGCAAAAAGGGAGAAAGTTTCTATTTTACCGCGGACAAGGAACATTACATCGTGAACAAAGGCAAGAGCAAAGCGAAATTCCTCTGGATTTCCACCCCTCCCAACTTTTAATTTTATATTTTAACGTAAGGAGACAAATGCTATGTCGGAAAACGCAAGCAACTGCATCATCGAGCTCAAAGACGTGGTCAAGAGCTTTGACGACACGCTCGTCATCGATCACGTCAGCCTTTCCGTGCGGAAGGGCGAATTCGTCACCCTGCTCGGCCCGTCGGGCTGCGGCAAGACGACCACTCTGCGCATGATCGCAGGGTTCGATCTGCCCACGAGCGGACAGATCCTGCTCAACGGAAAGGATATTTCCCTGCTTCCGCCCAACAAACGCCCCGTCAATACGGTCTTTCAGCGCTATGCGCTCTTCCCTCATCTCAACGTTTTCGATAATATCGCCTTCGGTCTGCGCATGAAGCGCGTGGTCAACACCTACCGCAATCCCAAGGGCGAAGAATATACGCGCACGGAAAAACTCACCAAGGCGGAGATCGCCGCGAAGGTGAAAAAGGCGCTGGAAATGGTCGATCTCGAGGGCTTTGAAAAGCGCGAGATCTCCACGCTTTCGGGCGGTCAGCAGCAGCGCGTGGCGATCGCGCGCGCGATCGTCAACGAGCCCGAGATCCTGCTCCTCGACGAGCCGCTCGGCGCGCTCGATCTGAAAATGCGCAAGGAAATGCAGATCGAACTCAAAGCGATGCACCGCCGTCTCGGCATCACCTTCATCTACGTCACGCACGACCAGGAAGAAGCGCTCACCATGTCGGACACCGTCGTCGTCATGGCGGACGGCGTCGTTCAGCAGATCGGCACCCCCACCGACGTCTACAACGAGCCCGCGAATACTTTCGTCGCCGACTTCATCGGCGAAAGCAACATTTTCAGCGGCACGGTGACGGGCAAGCGCAAGGTGCGCTTCTGCGGAAAGACCTTCGACTGCGTGGACGATTTCGAGAAAAACGAGATGGTCGACGTCGTCGTCCGTCCCGAGGACATCGTCATGTGCGAACCCGAGCTGGGAATGCTCAAAGGAAAGGTCATCTCCGTCGTCTTCAAGGGCATTCATTACGAGATCACCGTGCAGGTGGGCAGATACGAAGTAGTCATCCAGAGCACGGAGCGCCGCGAAGTGGGCGAGACGATCGGCATGAACATCCCCGCGCAGGAGATCCACATCATGAAGCGCAAATATACGTCCAACATCTACGACGGCGTCATCACCAAGCGCAATACCGTGGAGTTCGCCGACGGCGAATTCGAATGCGACGTCACGCAGCTCTATCCCGGGAGCCACCTCGACGAGGAAGAATATCTCGTCACCGCGCAGGGCGAAAAGATCGACCTCACGGGCACGGAAGTCACCGTGGAAGTGGGATTGGAAGATATTTCCATCAGCGACGACGCGGAAGCGGGCGGCGCGCAGGGACACATCATCTCCATCATCTACAAGGGCGACCACTACCGCGTCATCGTCCGTACGGACGAAAGCGAGGAGGACTTCGTCTTTGCGACGGACGATCTCTGGAACGAGAACGACTACGTTTCCGTCATCATCCCCAAGGATAAGATCAAGCTCACGCTCAAACACACGGAGGAAAAAGCCGCATGATAAAGCCGCTTCGTTTCACGAGAAAGTCGCTCGGGATCCCCTATGCGGTATTCCTCGTCTTTTTCGTCATCATCCCCATGCTGGTCATCGTGTTCTACGCGTTCACGGATAAGAACAATCACATCTCCTTTGTGAATTTCATCAATTTCTTTTCCGATCCGACCAAACTGAGCACGATCGTCTACTCCCTCGTGATCGCGCTGATCACCACCGCCGTATGTCTTGTCATCGCCTATCCCGTCGCGTATATCCTCGCGCGGAGCAAGATGAAACAGAAATACGTCATCCTGATGCTCTTCATCACGCCGATGTGGATCAACTTCGTCCTGCGCGTCAACGCCATCCGCGAACTGCTCAACTGGATCGGACTGCTCGGCGAAGCGAATTATCTCAACACCATCATCGGTATGGTCTACGATTTTCTGCCCTTCATGATCCTGCCTCTCTATACCACTCTCCTCAAGATCGACGAGAGTCTGTACGAAGCGAGCGCGGATCTGGGCGGCAATTCCTTCACCACCTTCACGCGCGTGACCATACCCCTCTCCATGCCCGGCATCATGAGCGGCATCACGATGGTATTCCTTCCCTCGATGACCAACTACGTCGTCTCCGATATGTTGGGGAATTCGAAAGTCACCATCATCGGCAAATTCATTGAAACTTATTTCGGCAGCGACTGGCACATGGGTTCGATGATCGCGCTCATCCTGCTCATCGTCGTGTTTGTCTCCACCCTGCTCTCGGGCGGATTCAAATCGGAAGATAACGTAAGGGGGACGAATTTATGATCAAGAAATGTCTCAAAGCCTTTTACATCGGGCTCATCCTTCTCCTTCTGTACGCGCCTATCCTCCTGCTCGCGGTCTACAGCTTCAACTCGGTCAACACGATCGGGACGTGGGGTTCCTTCTCGTTCACCCACTACATCAAACTCTTCACCGACGAGGCGATCCTTGAAATGATCGGAAATACCGTCGTTCTCGCGGTTTCGGCGGCGATCCTTTCCACCATTTTGGGGACGGCGGGCGCAATGGGCATCTATTACAGCCGCAAAAAGGCGAAAACGCTGATGAACGGCGCAAATCAAATCCCTATCATCAACGCGGAAATCGTCACCGCGCTCGCGCTCGCGATCACCTTCGTGGCGGTCGGACTGGAAAAATCCTTCTTTACTTTGCTCATGGGACATATGGTCATCTGCACCCCCTTCGTCGTGCTTTCCGTCATGCCAAAGCTCAAGCAGATGGACAACAGTCTCTATGAAGCGGCGCTCGATCTCGGCGCGTCGCCCGCAAAAGCGCTCTTCAAGGTCGTCCTGCCGCAGATCGTCCCCGGCATCGTCTCCGGCTTTATGCTCGCGATCACCCTCTCGCTGGACGATTACATCATCACGAGCTATACCAAGCCGAGCACATTCAACACCATTTCTACCTACGTCTACAACGCGACGACCAAGGGCAACGCGCATACCGCCGTCACTCTCTCGTCCTTCTGGGCGCTGACGACCATCATCTTCGTCATCATCCTCGCCGTCGTGCTCTTCGCGAACATCACGGGACTCAAAAACAAAAAGAAGGAGGCGCACGAATGAACGCAAAACGCATCACGGCGACCGCGCTCGCGGCGGCGTTCGCCTTCTCTTCCCTGCTCACGCTGACGGGCTGCGGCGAAGACAAGCCCATCCGCCTGCGCGTGTATAACTGGGAAGAATACATCGACGAGGGCGGCGAAGGCTCTTATCAGTACGACATCGAGGAAAACGAGGACGCACAGTCGCTCATCTACGATTTCGAGATCTGGTACGAAGAGACGTACGATACGCCCATCACCGTGGAATATTCCACCTTCGGCACCAATGAGGATATGTATAACCAGTTAAAGTTGGGAGATCAGTACGACCTCATCTGCCCTTCCGACTACATGATCATGAAGCTGGCGGCGGAAGATATGCTCGAACCGTTCACCGAGGATTTCTTCGACGCGAAAAACGAGCTCAACTACTACATCGCCAACCTCTCGCCGTACATCAAAGACGTATTCGATTCCAACACCGTCACGCTCAAATCGACGGGCGAAAAGCATTCGTGGAGCGAGTATGCGGCGGGTTATATGTGGGGAACGACGGGATTCATCTATAATCCCGAATACGTCTCCCCCGACGAGCTGGACTATTGGGACGCGATGATCGATTCCGCGTATGCGAACAAAGTCACCACCAAAGACAACGTCCGCGACAGCTATTTCGTCGGTACGGCGATCCTCTATCAGGACGAACTGCTCGACCTGCGCGACCGCTATGAAAACGGCGAGATGGACGACGCAGCTTACAATCAGGGCGTGACCGAGATCATGAACCGCACGGACGAAGAGACCGTTTCCAAGGTGCAGGAGATCCTGCTGGAAATGAAAGAAAACATCTACGGCTTTGAGACAGATACGGGTAAATCGGATATGGTCAAAGGCATCATCTGGCTCAACTTTGCGTGGAGCGGCGATGCCGTCTATGCGATCGACCTCGCGGAATACGGCGAAGGCGACGAAGAGCTCTCCGAAGAAGACGCGGTCTATCTCAACTACTTCATCCCCGAAGAGTGCGCAAACCTCTGGTTCGACGGCTGGGTGATGCCCAAGGGCGCGCAGGTAGAGGCGGCGCAGGCGTTCATCAACTTCCTCTCCCGCCCCGACAATGCCGTCCGCAATATGTATTACATCGGCTATACGCCCGTCATCGCGGCGGACGAAGTGTATGAATACGTCGAATATACCTACGGCGTGGAGGAAGGCGACGAGGAAGACGCCGTCAAGTACGATCTGAGCTATTTCTTCGGCAAGGAGACCGTCCTGCTCACCTATGAAGATCAGCTCGAGCGCCAGCTTTACGGGCAATACCCCACCGAAGAAGTCATGCACCGCTGCGCCGTCATGGACTACTTTGACGACGACGCAAACGAGCGCATCAACGAATTGTGGACGAAGGTCAAGGGTTCTCAGCTCGACGCCTGGGCGATCGCAGTTATTTGCGTCGGCGTGGTCGGGATCGCCGCATTCGTGCTTTTGTTCAAATTCGGCGGAAAGATCGATTGGTTCCGCAGAAAACCGAAAAAAGGCTATGAACTCGTCGATCAAAAGCCCTATCGCCACGATTAACAACTAAAAAACGGATCGAACGATCCGTTTTTTTGCGCCCGTACCATTGACTTTGCCCTTTGCGCTTTCGTGCTTTGACTTCGCGGCGTACGCATTCTCCCAAGCCGCCCGCGCAGAAAGAGCGGATACGGAATCGGCAGCTTTTCTTCTTCCGTCCCCTTCGCGTCGATTTTGCGATAAGGCTTGGAAACTCCGCCTTGCACCGAAAAACGCCTGAGCACGCTTGACTGCGTCACGGCGGACAGGATGACTTTCACACAAAAACAAACGCAGTCCGAAAAACGGACTGCGTTTGTTTTTTCTGTTTTCAGCGCTTGCTTTCCTCGTTGCGTTCGCCGAGACCTGCAACCGCAGACGATTTTTTGCGCTCCCTCACGCATTCGGTGAGAAGGTATTCGATCTGCCCGTTCAGAGAGCGGAAATCGTCTTCCGCCCATTGCATCAACTCCGCATACAGCGAGGGCGACAGGCGGAGCGGAATTTGCTTTTTCGTCTTGTTTTCTGTATTCTTTTCCAATTTCCGTCCCCCTTTTCCCGTTCACGAAAGAGACTTGCGCATGATCTGCGCGGTCTCAATAGATGCTGCCGCTGTTCACGATCGGCTGTGCGTCTTTATTGCCGCAGAGCACCACGAGCAGATTGGAGACCATTGCCGCCTTGCGTTCGTCGTCCAGCTCGACGATGGATTCGTCCGAGAGCTTATCGAGCGCCATCTTCACCATGGAGACCGCGCCTTCGACGATCTTCTGTCTCGCCGCGATGATCGCGGAAGCCTGCTGGCGCTGTAACATCGCCGCGGCGATCTCGGGCGCGTATGCAAGGTGAGAAATGCGCGCCTCCAGGATCTCGATCCCCGCCATATCCACGCGTACCTGGATCTCCTGTTTGAGAATGTCCGCGACCTCCTGCGCCGAACCGCGAAGCGATTTCTCGTCGCCGTTCGAGGAAACGTCGTAAGGATACTGCCGCGCGACCTGACGGATCGCCGCGTCGCACTGCGTGGAGATGTACTGCATATAATTCTCGACGTTGAAGACGGCGCGCGCCGTGTTCACGATACGCCAGATGACGACGACGGAAATCTCGATGGGATTGCCCTCTTCATCGTTGACTTTCTGTTTTTCGTTGTTGAGCGTCATCGCTTTCAGCGAAAGTTTCTTGCCGCCCACCAATCCGAAGGTCGCGGGATTTACCGCAACGCAAAAAGGCAGGATCCAGAAAAACCCGTCGCGCTTGAGCGTGCCGTAATATTTTCCGAACAGCGTAAGGACATACGATTCGTTGGGTTGCAACGTGCGGAACCCCGCCACCAGGAACATAAAGATCACGATCGCCGCCACGCCGAGCCCGAGCAACACGCCCGACTCCCTGACCGCGCCGAGCGAGATCAGCACGAATGCGCCGACCAGCATGAGCACCGTCAAGGCGAGCATCGGCCAGCCGCTCACTTCATGCGCCTTTTTTTCCATCAATTCTTTTTCCATATCCATCCTCCCGATGTGATATTATTTTGATATTATAATTATATCATATCATAACGCCATTGTCAATCATAAATCTGTAAATTATGAAATCAGCGGATAACGAATTCCCGCGATCCTGATCGGAAGGCGGGAATTTGGCAGAATAGCAGATAATTCGTTTATGTCCTTTTTCGACTTTCGCCGTCGAAAGAAATTATTCCATTTGAGTAAAATGGAAACAGTTCCCCGAAAAGCCCTTTCCCCCTGTCGACAATTCAAAAAATATGCTCAACGGTATTCCGCCTTGTTGGATTTGTCCACACGCTTGCCGATCATAATGCGCTCGGGATCGTTTACATTGACGAAGGAATGCTTCCGCGCCTGAACGAGCGCCCTGCGCCCTTCCGTATTGCGCGTATAGACCGCGTCGCAATCCCAGCCGCGCGCTTTCAGGCATTGTAAAAACAATTTCCGCGCTTCCTGCGTATCCAAGGCGGCGGGACAGGCAAAGGAAAGCCGAAAACATTTCCTTTTTCCGATGTTCCGAACGATAATAAACGCAGGCGATTGTACAGGAGAGAGCATTTCGTTCAACGCGCCCGCAAACACCTCGCGTTCGCGATCGGTCGAATATTTCAGCTCCACGCTCATCCCGGGAAACCCTTTGGGGACTTCCACGGACAGCGTCGCCGTCGGAGACGATATTTTTCCCGTTCCCTGCAACGTCTCGAACAGGCTTTCGCTCAGATTTCTGACAATTTTAGTCGGGGTCAACACCGAAATGAGAAAACGAACAATCCAATATTCCAAAACAAGACAGATAGCGATCGCCAAAATGCTGATCAGGAAAAAAGTCAACGGATTTTCATCGGCACGGGCCGAGTACACATTTACATAAACACCGCCGCATAAGGTCGGACAGAGAAACAAAAGCGCATAATTTACAAACACGACCTGTTGCGGCAGATATTTCTTTCGCTCGGGGACGCGCGCTTCCGACGTCACGGAGAGCGCTTCGTTGCCCAATGAATTCTTCCAACTCTCCGCAACGGAAGCGCGGTCCTTCGCCCTTCGGAACATCTCCTCGTTGATTCTTTCAAACCCTTCCCGATCAAACGGAGGCTTTATGATGTCTGCACGCCCAATTCCGTTGGTGACCACGGAACGGGAATAGGCGGGCCCCCAAAACGCCTTGAACCGACGTTCCAGCGTATCGTAGTCGGCAGAAACAAAGCCATCTTTGTTCCCTGCCCGCTTTTCCCTTCTCCGATCCGAAAACTTTTCGCCGAACACGCCGTAAGGCTCCACCGTCGCCAAATGCCAGATATTCGCCACCTTTTGAGGTCGGTTTCCGTCCGTGCGAATGGCGCGTCCGCGCATCTGATTGGAAAGAATATAACTTCCCACACAGCTTGCAAGCACGAGCGTATCGATACATGGAGAATCCCACCCTTCACCGAGCAACGATTTCGTGCCGACGAGAATACGGATCTGCCCCTCTTCCAAAAGGCGGGTAACGATGCGAACTTTATGTACATTCCCTCCGGAAAACTCCGCTTGTTCGTATTCGAGATCCCCGAGCGGTTTTCGGGAAACGGACACTCCTTCTTGTCTGCACAATTCTTCCAGCCGCGCCGAACAAGAGCGGGGCAAAATGACGAGAGCGCCGCTAAGCGCACCGATCGCACGATCCGCTTCCTTTTCTCGCCGAACGCTTTCAAACACACTGACGATACTCATCTCTTTGAGTTCTTCCGAAGTCCCGATGACGGGAAGCGTCTGTTTTCGCACATAGTCGGTAAGAATAAGCATTCGCAAATTCTCCCCTTCGGAACCGCTCTCCGCTTTGGCGATCTCGGCGACGGAATTGAGTTTCCCCAGCGAAGACGCAAGCATACGGGAAACGCGCTCAGAGCGCAAGATCTTCACGCGGCCGCGCTCCCATAACCCCGCTTTTCGGAAGATCTCCGCAATGCCTTTCGCGCACTCCTCCCCGAACAATTCGGGATGCGCGACGACATAACAGATCGCCTCTTCCACCGCCGCGCGCTTCGGCGCAGGCAACCTTCCGTGCAGAGTCAGTATACGGCAAAAACGGCGGGGTAACGGCGCCCCGAGCAGAGAAAGCGCCGAACAGAGCAAGATATTTTCCTGCGCATATCGAAACAAATCCTCTTCGCTCATGTGCAGAAGGCGATCGCGCATTCTCTCGGGAAGATCGGTTTCGGAAAGCTCGGTGATCGCCCCTTCCACCGCACGGTCAAACTCCTTCAAGATATTCAGTTCGTCCTGCGTCGGATAATTGAAACAGACGTAATCCTGATGCGGACATAAAACGCCGTCCTGCACCAATTCGGGTGCAATGATCTCAAAATCGATCTCACCGCAAAGATCGGTGTATTTCTGCCATCCGTTTTCATCCTCGTCATACGGCGGAGTCGCGGTCAGCGCGATCACCGTCACGTCCAAGTCCTTCAAAAGATCGCTTAAAGCCTTATACCACTCGCTGTGCAGATGATGCGCCTCGTCCAGACAAATCGTTCCGATCCCGTTCTCCCGCATAAACGCGCGCAGATCAAAGGTCTTATAGTCCACATCCTCCGTTTTTCCCGTCAACTCATCGCTTTCCTTGTCGGAAAGCCCGCGAAAGGCGCAGTAAATCGTCTGATAGGTCACAGAAACGATCGAGCGCGGACAATAAACGCTTTCGGATACATAATCTTCCGCATTTCCGCCATCTGAAATAAACTGTCTCGCAAAGCGCTCGCTCCACTGATGGCGGATGGTGACCGTCGGGGAAAGGATGAGCGCGTTCTTTCCGATCCTGCGAATGAGTTCCAGCCCGAGCACCGTTTTCCCCGCACCCGGCGCGGCGACGATGTGTATTTTTTTATCCGCCAGAAATTCATCCGCACGATCGAGCACTTCCTGCTGATAGGAACGAAAACCCCCACGGAATCGGATTTTTTCAAACACTCCCACTTATCATACCTCGCTATGCCTTACTGACAAAAATACGTCGACGCTTAAAATATCAGGCGCGCCCCCTGTTTTATACCGGATAAAAATTTGACAGCGCTCAAAGCAATCAAAAAAAATTAGCTATAAATCCGCTTACGACAGCAAATCACTCGCCGAGCAGGCGGGAAAGCACCTTTTTGAGCGCGATCTTGCAGTGTTCATAGGTAAGCCCGCCCTGGAAATACGCCGTGTACGGCTCGCGGATGGGCGCGTCCGCCGAAAGTTCGATGCTCGCGCCCTGCACGAAACAGCCTGCCGCCATGATGACTTTGCAATCGTACCCCGGCATATCCCACGCTTCCAGGTGAACGAAGCTGTCCACGGGAGAGCAATCCTGCACCGATTGGATAAAATCGGTGAGCTGTTTTTCGGTATCGAAACGAACCGCGCGCGTGATGTCGGAGGGAAGTTTGTCCGCCGAAGGGAAGTTGCGGTATCCCAGCTCTTCCAGGCAGACGCCGATGAGGAGCCCACCCTTGACCGCCTGTGCCACGACGTGCGGCGCGAGGAAAAATCCCTGATAGAATTGCTGATACCCGTAGGCGTAAGAGCCGATCTCCCCGCCCACGGAAGGCGCGGTCAGACGGTATTCCACCTGTCCGATGTACTCCCCCTTTCCCGCGATATAGCCGCCCGTCGGCGCAATGCCGCCCCCGGGGTTTTTGATGAGCGAACCGACGATGAGGTCGGCGCCGACTTCCGTCGGCTCGCGCGTTTCGACAAATTCGCCGTAGCAGTTGTCCACGAAAATACAGCCCTCAAAGCCGTTTTCGCGCACAAACGCGCACATCTCGCCAATCTCGTCCACCGTGAACGCGTCGCGAAGTTCATATCCGCGCGAACGCTGGATGTAGATCATGCGGTAATTTGTTTCGGACAACGCGCGTCCGATCGCGGAAAAATCCGCTTTATCGTCCGCGTTGAGCCCGATCATGTCGAAAGAAACGCCAAATTCTTTGAGCGAACCGTTGTTCTCGCCCCAAATGACGCCGCGGATGGTATCGTACGGCATCCCCGTGATGCACAGCACGCGATCGTTCGGGCGAAGTACGCCGAACAGCGCGACGGTGAGCGCGTGCGTGCCGCTGAGAAGCGCGGGAGATACGATCGCCCTCTCCGCGCCGAACGCGCGGGCGTACACCCGCCCGAGCGTATCCCGTCCCTCGTCGCCGTAGCCGTAACCCGTCGACGGCAAAAAATGGCGGAGCGCGATGCGCTCCTCCTGAAACGCCTTCAATACCTTTTCCTGATTGAAGAGCGCGATCTCGTCTATTTTGTCAAACATCCCGCGAAGGCGTTCTTCCGCCGCGCGGATCCTCTCATTCACGTTCATAATCCTCACAAACCTCCCGCGCCGCTTCTTCCGTGCTCTTGGGCGCGATCCACTTCAGATTTTCCGTCCTTTTGAAAAAAGTCAGCTGTCTTTTGGCATAATTGCGCGTGTTTTTCTTGATTATGTCAGACATAGTACTTAAATTATCGCCGTTTTTCAGGGCTTCGACCACTTCTTTATACCCGATCGCCTGCATGGACTGCGCCGTCGGGGAGATCCCCTGCGCCAGAAGTCCCTTGACCTCTTCCGTCAATCCCGCTTCCAGCATGAGATCTACCCTCTTTTCGATGCGGCGGTAAAGCTCTTCGCGCGGATAATCGAACGCATAGGCGCGGAAGGGAAACCGAGGCAGAGGCGAATCGTTCTGTTCGGATTTCCGCTTTCCCGTCAGTTCATAGATTTCGAGGGCGCGGATGACGCGCTTAAAATCGTTGGGGTGCAGTTTTTCCGCGCTCGCGGGATCCGCTTCGCGCAGGAGCGCGTGCAGGGTTTCCCTGCCCTGTTCCCGCCCGATCGCTTCGTATTTTTCGCGGATCTTCCCGTCGGCGGGCGCCGAACCGAAGGAACTGCGATACAGGATCGCATTCATATAGAAACCCGTGCCGCCGCAGATGACGGGGACCTTCCCCCGCGCGAGCAGGTCTTCGACGACGGGGAGCGCCATGCGCTCGTAATCGCTCACCGAAAACGGGAGCGCGGGGTCAGCGACGGAAATCATGTGATGCGGAACGCCCCTCTGTTCTTCTTCGGTCGGCTTCGCCGTGCCGATGTCCAACCCGCGGTAGACGGCAAACGCATCGGCGGAGATGACTTCCCCGCCCAATCGCCGCGCACATTCCACCGCGAGCGCCGTCTTTCCCGATGCGGTCGCGCCGCAGATAACGAGCAGTTTCACGTTATACGATCCTCTTGAACATTTTTTCGATCTCGGTGCGCGTGAGCCTGACCGCGACGGGCCTGCCGTGCGGGCACCGAAGTCCCATATTTCCCTGCATCTGCTCCATGAGCGAACGCACTTCGTCCGCCGTCAGCGATTCGCCGCCCTTGACCGCCGCTTTGCACGCCGCCGTCGCGAGCTTGTCTTTGAGAAGTTCGTCCAGCCTGATCGCCCGAAGGCTCTCCGCCTGCGACAGGATCTCGCCGAAGAATTCTTCAAGACGGATCCCCTGCAGATCGAGCGGAACGGCGGACACCTTATAACTCATGCCGCCGAATTCCTCGATCTCGAAGCCGAGGGAGCGGATATTTTCGAGATTTCTCTCCAAAAAACTGTTTTCCAACGCGTTGACCGTGAACACATACGGCACGAGCATGGGCTGCGACGCGACTTCCCGCGCCTCGCATTTGCGTTTCAGGCGGTCGTAAATGAGCCGCTCGTGCGCCGCGTGCTGGTCGATGAGATACGCGTCGTCGCCCGCTTCATAAATGAGATATGTATGGAAGAGTTCCCCTTTGAACACGGCGGAAGCGACGTCCACGCGCTCCTGCTTCGCCTTGCGGGCAAGCTCTTCCAGATAGCGCTTATTTTCCTCGAATGCGTCCTCTTTCTCCGCGGGCGCAGAGCGACGCACTTCCATGACGTTGGGCGCGTCCTCCCCGACGGGATACGCCGAAGGGCGCGGCGCGGGCGATCTGCCGCCCGTGACGGGAATTTCAAATTCGAGTTGTTTCTTCGCCTCTTCCACCGTCATTTCCCGGTCGGAAACGGCGGGTCTGCCCATCTCTTCGCTTCTTTTTCCCGCGGAACGGGAGGAAAAAGCGCCTTGCGCGGGAGAATACGACGGAGCGCGGGACGGTTCCGCCGCGCGGGGCGAACGCTGTCCCGCCATCCCTGCGGGTTCCCCGAACGCCTTTTCCGACGAAGCCGCGCCTTTTACGGCAGGACCGTCGGGCAAAGACGCCTCTCTTCCGACGGGCGACGTTTCCGCAAAGGACGCCGCGGGCGACGTTTCCGCGTTCCCTGCCTGCGGTTTCTCTTCCGCTTCCGAGCTCAGCCTGTCGGGCACGATATATTCGAGCGCGCGCGAATTTCCGTCCAGCACCGAAGACACGATGGAATACACGCAGCCGTAGATGACCTGATTGTCCGCAAAGCGCACGTCCGCCTTGTTGGGATGCACGTTGACGTCCACGATCTCGCTCGGGACGTCCAGAAAAAGCACATAGAAGGGATATTGCCGCTTCATGAGATAGGCGGCGTAGGCGTTGGTGATCGCCGCGCTCACCGTCTGATTGACGACATATCTCCCGTTGACGAACAGGCTCTGATAACTGCGGTTGGGTTTGGAATAATTCTGATCGCCGATAAACCCGCGCAGGGATACGCCGTGCTTTTCCGCGCGGATCTCATAGCAGTTTTTGGGCGCGTCCGCGCCGTATACGACGGCGAGCGCCGCCGTCAGCCCGTCGCCGAACGAGCGGTATTTCACTTTGCCGTTGGTATAATAGGTAAAGCAGATCTCGGGACGGGATAAAATGAAGCGGGAGACCATATTGGCGATGTCGCCCTCCTCCGCGCTGTCCGATTTGAGGAATTTCAGCCGCGCGGGCGTGTTGAAAAACAGATCTTCCACCGTCACGCAGGTGCCGTTTGCGCCGCCTTCGGGGACGATCTCGCCGAGCACGCCGCCCGTGCAGGAAAGCGCGAATGCGTCCGCGTCCGCCGTCTTGGAGACGATCTTCATGCGCGACACGGAAGCGATGGAAGCCACCGCTTCGCCGCGAAAGCCGAGCGTCATGACGCGTTCCAGATCTTCCGCCGTCTTCAATTTGCTCGTCGCGTGCGGCAGATATGCGCTTTTGAGGTCGTCCTTGGAAATGCCGCTCCCGTCGTCCGTCACGCGGATGAGCTTTTTGCCGCCCTGTTCCACTTCGATGACGATCTCCTTCGCGCCCGCGTCGATCGCGTTTTCCACCAACTCTTTCACGACCGAATACGGGCGGTCGACCACTTCGCCCGCCGCGATACGGTTGTAGACGTCCGCCGTCAAAAGATTGATCTTAGCCATTTATTCCTCCGCTTTTTTCTTCCATTCGTTGAGGTTGCCAGTCGCGGTTTTTCTGCGCTTCCGCGCCATTTATTCCTCCGCTTTTTTCTTCCATTCGTTGAGGAGCATGAGCGCCTGCATGGGCGTGAGCGAATCGGGATCCAGCTCTTTGAGTTCTTTCATGAGGAATTGTCCCTTCTCCTCTTTCTGCGGCTCCTCTTCTTCCGCCGCCGACGCCTGAGCGCGCGTCAGGTCGTTCTTTTCGAGCGATTTTAAGATGCGCTTGGCGCGGGATGTGACCTCTTCGGGCACGCCCGCGAGCGCGGCGACTTCCACGCCGAAACTGCGCGAGGCGCCGCCGCGGACGATCTTGCGCAAAAACACGATCGTGCCGTTGAGCTCGCGCACGTTGATCTTATAGTTCTTCACGCCCTCCAGCTTGCCTTCGAGTTCGGTGAGTTCGTGGTAATGGGTCGCGAACAGCGTCTTTGCGCGCACCTTTTCCGTCAGATATTCGATGACCGACCACGCGATGGAAAGCCCGTCGTAAGTGCTCGTCCCCCGCCCGACTTCGTCGAGGATGAGAAGGCTTTCGGGCGTGGCGTTGCGGAGGATGTTCGCAACTTCCGTCATTTCCACCATGAAAGTACTGCGGTCGAGGATGAGATTGTCGCTCGCGCCGATGCGCGTGAAGATGCGGTCGGTGAGCGGAACGACGGCGCGCTTTGCCGGCACGAAACTGCCGATATGCGCCATGAGCACGATGAGCGCAGTCTGGCGCAGATAGGTGCTCTTGCCCGCCATATTCGGTCCCGTAATGATCATCGTGCGGTTTTCGCCGCCGTCCAAAAGGCAATCGTTGGGGATGAACCGCTCGCGCGAGATCGCTTCCACGACGGGATGCCTGCCCTCTTCGACGGTGAGCGTTCCGCCGCCCTCCGCGATCTCGGGACGGCAATAGCGGTTTTCCTTGGCGACCGTCGCGAAGGACACGATCACGTCGAGCATGGCGACCGCGCGGGAGATCTGCTGTAATACGGGGATGTTGCGTTCGAGCACGTCGAGGATCTCCGCATACAGGCGGGATTCCAGCCTGAGCGCTCCCTCTTCGCTCCCGAAGATCTTGCTTTCCAGCGCTTTGAGCTCTTCCGTGATATACCGCTCGCCCGTCGTCAGCGTCTGACGGCGGACATAGGAATACGGCACTTTGTCTTTGAAGGAGTTGGAGACTTCGATGTAATATCCGAATACGCGGTTGAAGCCGATCTTTAGCGTGCGGATGCCCGTCGCCTCGCGTTCGCGCGCTTCCATTTCCGCGATGATCTTTTTGCTGTCGTTCTTGACGGCGCGCAGTTCGTCCAGCTCGGAATTATATCCCTCGCGGATATAATCGCCGTCCTTGGTCGTCGCGGGCGCGTCGGGAGAGATCGCCGCGTCGAGCAGATCGCAGACGGGTTTGGTGTCCACGAGATCGGCAGAGATCTCTCTGAGCAGATTGCAGGAGAATCCCGCAAGCTGCAATTTGAGCGAAGGCACGACGGAGAGAGACTGCGACAGCGCAAGACAGTCGCGCGGTTGCAGGTTTCCGTTGGAGATCCTGCCCGCAAGCCGCTCCACGTCGCGCATCCCCGAGAGCATATCCGAAAGCCCCATGCGGATGACGGTCGCGCGGTACAGTTCGTCCACCGCCGCGAGCCGCCTTTCGATGCCCGCTTTGTCGTGCAGAGGCGAGAGGATCATGGACGAAAGCTGACGCGCGCCCATGCCCGTCCTGGTGCGGTCGAGCAGCCACAGGAGCGAACCATACCGCTTGCCCTCCGCGTTGTTTTTCAGCAGTTCCAGATTGCGCACCGCGACGGAATCCAGCGTCATGAAGGCGGAATTGTCCTGATAGCGCACCGAATTGAGGTTTTTGAGGGAGTGTTTCTGCGTTTCGAGCAGATACTGTACGAGCGCGCCCGCGGCGATGAGGGCGGCGGGATGACGGTCGAGCCCCAACGCCTCCGCCGAGCGGACGGAGAGCTGAGAAAAGAGCGCCTTTTCCGCCGAGCCCTTCTGAAACGCCCAGGGCAGATAACAGGAAAAGCGCGGCAGAGCGCCCCGTTCGATCTCCGAACAGTCCTTCACTTCGAGCAACAGCTCGTTGTTGCAGATGACCTCCGCCACCGAGAGATTGACGAGGAAGGAGAGCAGTTTTTCCGAATCGGGAAACTCCGCCGCGCGGAATTCGCCCGTCGTGATGTCCGCCCACGCGACCGCATATCCCTTCTCCGAGCGATAGGCGCAGGCGAGATAGTTGTTCTTCTTTTCGTCGAGCAGATTGTCCTCGATGACCGTCCCCGCGGACACGACGCGGATGACGTCCCGATCGACCATCCCCTTGCATTCCTTGGGATCGGAAAGCTGTTCGCAGATGGCGACCTTTTCGCCCATCGCCACGAGGCGGGAAATGTAGGTATCCGCCGCGTGGAAGGGAATGCCGCACATGGGCGCGCGCTCTTCCAGCCCGCAATCCCTGCCCGTCAGCGTGAGATCAAGCAGTTTGGAGACGCGGACGGCGTCGTCGAAGAACATCTCGTAAAAGTCGCCCAGGCGGTAGAACACCACGCAGTCCTTGTATTTCTCCTTCATCTGAAGGTAGTGTTGCATCATCGGTGAAAGTCCCATAACACCCCTCTTATCCTTGCGTTTTTATTTCTTCCCCGAACAGGGAGATCCCGTTCGCCCGCACAATGCGCAGATCGACGAATTCCCCGATCCTGTTGCGGTCGCTCGCAAAATATCCCATCCTGCCGAATTCGTCCCTGCCGAGATACAGTCCTTTCTTCTCGTCAAAGTCCTCGCAGAGGATCTCGACCGTCCTGCCGACGTATTTCGCGCTCAGTTCGCGCGTCTGCGCGTTGACCGTTTCGACCAGGCGCATGATGCGCTCTTTCTGTACCTCTTCGGAGATCTGATCGGGCATTTCCGCCGCCTTCGTCCCCGTGCGGCGGGAATACACAAACGTGAACGCCGAGGCAAATTTCACCTCCTTGACGAGACGGACCGTCTCCTCGAACTCCTCTTCCGTCTCCGACGGGAAGCCGACGATGATGTCCGTCGTCACTTCGCATTCGGGCAGATACCGTCGCAGCATCTCGATCTCGGAGAGATATTTCTCCCGCGTATAGCGGCGGTTCATCAGGGAAAGGATGCGATTTGAACCCGACTGCACGGGAAGGTGCAGAAGGCGGCAGATCTTTTCGTGTTTTGCCATCACTTTGGCGAGTTCTTCCGTGAAGTCCTTGGGATGCGAGGTCATGAAGCGCACGCGGAACTTGCCCTCGACGGACGCGACCGCGTCCAGAAGTTCGGGGAAACTCATCCCCCCGCCGCCGTCGTTGTTGTAGGAATTGACGTTCTGCCCCAGAAGAGTGATCTCTTTATACCCTTCCGCGACGAGCGCGCGCACTTCCGAAAGGATGTCCTCCGCGCGGCGGGAGCGCTCCCTTCCGCGCACATAGGGCACGATGCAGTAGGTGCAGAAGTTGTTGCAGCCGTACATGATGTTCACCCACGCGTTGGGATAGCTCGTGCGGACGGGCGCGATATGATCTTCCGTCTCTTCGCGCGCCTCGCTGACTTCCACGACCGCCTTTTTCTGCGCCCGCTTTCGGTCGATGAATTCGCCCAGGCGGGGCAGATTGTGCGTGCCGAACACGATGTCGATAAACGGGAATTTCTCGCGCAGGAGCTGCGCTTTCCCCGCTTCCTGCGCCATACAGCCGCCCACCGCGATGATGAGATCTTTGCGCTTCTTTTTGAGTTTTTTCAGGGCGCCGATGTTGCCGAACGCGTGATTTTCCGCATTTTCGCGGATACAGCAGGTATTGAAGACGATGATGTCCGCCTCTTCGGGAGGCGTTTCCGTATCATACCCTTTTTCGCGGAGAATGCCCGCGATCTTTTCCGATTCGTGCACGTTCATCTGACAGCCGTAGGTGACGATGTGATAATTCATGATTGTTTCCTTATGCTTCGGCGGGAACCTTCCCCGCGCCGGTTTGACCGACGGGCGACGCGTTCGCCTGCGCGCACCCGTCAAAGTTGCGACAAGATCTCCCCGACTTTGCCGTGCAGGACGAGCGAACAGCGGGAATCCAGCGCCGTTTTGTCGCGGTTGATGAGGACGAGATATTTCCCGCGGAAATAATCGACCAATCCCGCCGCGGGATAGACGGTGAGCGACGTGCCCGCCACGATCAGGCAATCGCAGGAAGAGATCGCGTCGAGCGCCCCTTCCACCGTCCCGCCGTCCAGCGGTTCGCCGTAGAGGACGACGTCGGGCTTGATCAGCCCGCCGCAGGAGCAGTGCGGGACGCCCTTGCCGTTCGCGATGAACGCCGCATCGTAACTCGCGCCGCAGCGCAGACAGTAGTTGCGGTGGATGCTCCCGTGCAGTTCGAATACCTTCCCGCTCCCTGCCGCCTGATGCAGACCGTCGATGTTCTGCGTGACGACGGCGGAGAGTTTTCCCTCTTTTTCCCACCGCGCCAACGTCAGGTGCGCGGCGTTGGGCTTCGCCCAAAGCGGGAGCATCTTTTCGCGGTAAAAGCGGTAAAAGTCCTCGGTATGCGCATAAAAGTAGTCCGCGCTCAGCATGACTTCGGGCGGAACGTCGTATTTCTGGCGGTACAGCCCGTCCTCCGAGCGGAAATCGGGGATCCCGCTCTCCGTGGATACCCCCGCACCGCCGAAAAAGACGATGTTGTTGCTCTTTGAAATGATTTCCGCAAGCGTCATCCTTCCCCTCCGAAGCGCATAATCTTTCAAGTTAAGATTATACCATAAACTGCGTATTTTTTCAACAAAAGAAGGTGCGTTCGCGCAAAATTTTCCCGCACTTGCAGATACTGAAAACGATGAAACGAGCTCTTACCGTACTTGCGGCGGCATTCTCGGCGCTGTCGATCGCCGTCATCGCCGCCCTTACTTATTATTTTGTCGTCACCGCCGACGCGCGGCTCTTTCCCGACAAACTCGCCCTGTCCGACGGGTGCGTGACCGTGCTCGACGCAGAAGGCGAACTCATCAAGGAAGTCTCCGCCGTCTCCGAGCGGGAAACGATCGCCTTTGCGAAGATGCCGCAATATCTTCCGCGCGCCTTCGTCGCCGTCGAGGACAAAAATTTCTTTTCGCATGACGGCTTCGATTTCAGGCGCATCGCTAAGGCGGCGATGAAGAACCTCGCGAGCCTCTCCTTCCGCGAAGGCGCTTCCACCATCTCCCAGCAACTCGTGAAAAACACGCACCTGTCGGGCGAAAAGACCATCCGCCGCAAGCTGCGCGAATTCAAACTCACCCGCGCACTCGAACGCAAATATTCCAAAGAGGAGATCCTCGAACTCTACCTCAATTCCATCTACTTCGGGCATAACTGCTTCGGGATCGGAAGCGCCTCCCGCTTTTATTTCGGCAAGGCGGCGGAAGACGTCACGCCCGCCGAGAGCGCGATGCTCGCCGCACTCGTCCGCTCGCCCAACCGATACTCCCCCTTCCGCAACGCGGAAAGCTGCCTCGCGCGGCGGAATTTCGTATTAAAGCTCATGCGGGAACAGCAATTCCTCTCCGAACGGGAATATACGGACGCGCTCGGAGAACCGTTGCCCGATACGCCGCACAAACAGACGGGCGGAAACGCCTATCTCGCCCGCGTGTTCGACGAACTTGCGGAGATCTTTCCCGACGCGGAGGCGGGCGATCTTCGCGACGTGACCGTGCGCACCTGTTTTTGCCCCGACCTGCAACGGCAGCTTGAAACGCTCGCCGCCCGATGCGACAGCGATTACTGCCTGCTCGTGCGCGACAACCGCACGAACGGGATCACGGCGCTCGCCTCGTCCGTCGGGACGCCCTTGCGCCAGCCCGCTTCCCTCGTCAAGCCGCTTCTCGTCTACGCGCCCGCGCTGGAAGAAAACGTCATCTCGCCCGCCACGCCCGTGCTCGACGAAAAGATCTCCTTCGGGGACTATTCCCCCTCCAATTACGGCGGCGGATACGGCGGTTATATGAGCGCCCGATATGCGCTCACGCACAGCGTGAACGTTCCCGCCGTCAAGATCCTCAATTCGCTCACCTGCGAAAAGGGAGCGCGTTATCTCGAAAAGATGGGACTGCACGTCTGCAGCGAAGATTATTCCCTCGCCCTCGCGCTCGGCGGCATGGAGCACGGGTTTTCCCTTCCCGCCCTCGCCGACGCTTACGCGACCTTCGCGCAGGCGGGAGAATATGCGCCTTCTTCCGCAATACGGGAAGTACGCGACGCGGACGGGAATTGCGTCTACCGCGCCGCGACGGAGCCGCGTCGCGTGTTTTCGGAAGACGTCGCCTATCTCATGAACGATATGCTCGCGGAAGCCGCTCGGTCGGGCACGGCGAAAAAACTCAATCTGCTTCCCTTCCCCGTCTGCGCCAAAACGGGCACCAACGGCACGGCAAACGGCAATACGGACGCCTATCTCGTTTCCTATACTTCGGAAGACACGGTCGCCGTCTGGCTGGGAAATGCGGACAACTCCCCCGTTGCCGCGACGGGCGGCGGGAAGCCCGCCGACCTCGCGCTCGAAGTCAACCGCGCCCTCTACCGAACGCGCGCGCCCGAGCCGCTGTTTGACTGCGACGGCGTATGCGAAGTCGAACTCGACGCGGAAGAATACGAAAAAAATCACCGCATCCTGCTCGCCGATCCTGCTTCTCCCGCCGCTCTGCGCATCAAAGAACTCTTCCGCGCCTCTTGTCTTCCGACCGCCGCAAGCGACCGCTTTACCCATCCGACCATTCAAAATCCCTCCGTTTTCGTCACAAATTCCTCCGTTTGCATTGAATTATGTCAGACAGAGTACTATGAATATATCGTAAAACGAGAAAATAAGGGCAAAACCGTGGAGATCTACCGCGGAAAATACCGCAGTAAGATCTACGACAATTCCGTCAACGCGGGAGAGCGGTATACCTATACGATCATCCCGATCTACGGCGAAGCGCAAGGCTCCCCCGTCATCCTCCCCTCCGTGTACATTCCTCGCAAAGAGGCGCAGGAGTTCCCCGATTGGTGGACGGAATAAGATGGAAACAATCCGAAAAAGGAAACGCCCGCCGCGCTTTATAGCGCGGCGGGCGAAACGGCTTTTTTGTCCTTTCCGACCTTTTCTTCCTTTATGATTACAGTTCGATCTTTTCCAGCGTGCCGAGCGCCTCTTCGACCAATGCGTCCACGTCCAACTTTGCTTCCTCTTCGAGGATATAGCTCATCTTCGGCTTGATCGCGGGGAACTCGGGCAAAAATACCGTACAACAGTCCTCGAACGGGAGAATGGACGTCTCATACGCCCCCATCGCCATCGAGCGTTCGATGATCTCGTCCTTGTCGAATCCGACGAGCGGGCGCAGGACGGGGAGCGATCTCACCACCGAATTGGAGGAGGTCATCCCTTCGATCGTCTGGCTCGCGACCTGCCCGAGACTTTCGCCCGTGATGAGGCACTGATCGCCGTTGCGCTTTGCGACGATCTCCGCAATGCGGTACATAAAGCGGCGCAGGAGCGTAATCATGAGATCGGGCGCGCACTTTTCGTGGATCGCCTCCTGGACATGAGTCACGCTGACCGTGCGCAGGGACGCCGCGCCCGAATAGCGCGAGAGAATGCGCGCGAGGTCGACGACCTTCTCCTTCGCCTGATCGTTCGTATAGGGATAGCTGTGGAAATGCAGGCAATCCACCGTCATGCCGCGCTTCGCCATCATATAGCCCGCGACGGGAGAATCGATCCCGCCCGAAATGAGCAACAGCCCCTTCCCCGACGTGCCGACGGGCATCCCGCCGAGCCCTTTCAGGAACTCGCCGAACACGAGCGTATTTCCGTTTTCGCGCACGTCGATGTAGACGTACGCCGCAGGAGAATGCACGTCCACGCACAATTCCTTGCGCTCGGAAAGCAGTCTGCCGCCGATCTCGCGGTTGATCTCCATCGACTGCAAGGGAAATTTCTTGTCCGCGCGGTGGGTATCCACCTTAAACGTGCCGCTCATCGGGCAGACAAGTTTCGCCGCCGCAAAGATCGCGTCCATATCGCTTTCGACCTTATAACCGACCGAATAGGAATGCACGCCGAACACGCGGGAAACGCGCCCGAGGATCTCGTCCAGCATCCCCTCGTCGAAATTTTCCACCAGATATCGCCCGCTGATGCGGCGCAGTTCGTGGCGCAGCCCCTTCATCGCCCGCTCGAGATTGACGGTGAACACGCGCTCGAAGTAGCCGCGGTTCTTGCCCTTGAGATGTATTTCCGCGTAGCGGATGATCACGATTTTTTCCATGTCATTTTGTCCTTTCTTTGAGTTCACGTGCCGTAGCATTCAGGATGCGGATCGCCTCGTCCGCTTCTTCCCGCGTATTTTCGGGCGAAAAGCTCAATCTGAGTACGCCGTCCAGCGTCTTTTCGTCGTATCCGCAGGCGGTCATCACGCGGCTGAACCGATGTTTGGACGAACAGGCGCTGCCCGTTCCGACGATGAGCCCGTTGTCCGAGAGCATTCTTTGGAGCACTTCGCCGCGCAGTCCCGCGGCGGAAACGGCGAGGATGTACGGCGTGCCGCTTTCGGGCGACAGCCGCGTGAAGATCTCGCGGTCGAGCCCCGCACGAACATATTCCCTGAGCGCGCGGATACGCTCCGCGTCCTCCTGCAACGAGGCGAATTTTTCTTCGGCGGCGTAACAAAACTCCATGATTCCGAACACGTTTTCCGTGCCGCTCCGCTTTCCGCTCTCCTGCCCTCCGCCGTACACGAACGGAGCGAGCGCGAGACTCTTTCTGCGGATGAGCGCGCCCGTGCCTTTGAGCCCGCCGATCTTGTGCGCGCTGACCGAATACAGATCGATCTCCTTGGAAAGCCGCACGGGGATCTTTCCGTATGCCTGCACGCCGTCGCTATGAAAGACGACGTGCGGATTCTTCGCCTTGACCTTTTTGGCGATGTCCGCGATCGGGTTGATCGCGCCCGTCTCGTTGTTGACGTGGATGACGCTCACGAATGCCGTCTTGTCGTCCACAAGACGTAAAAGATCGTCAACATCCACACTTCCGTCCGCATTCAGCTTCGCGAACCGCGGCTGCACGCCGCGGTTGTTGAGTTCGGTCATGCTCGCGTAGATCGCCGCGTGTTCCCCCGCCGTCGTGACCGCGTTTCCGCGCTTCGCGCAGCAGAATACCGCCTGATTGTCCGCTTCCGTTCCGCAGGAAGTGAACGTCAGTTCGTAAGAAACGGGATCCGCCACGCGGGACAGGAGATATTCCCGCGCCTTTTTCAAGTCCCCGCTCACGGCAAAACCTCCGCCGTATAAAGCGGAGGGATTGTAATACCGTTCGGTCAGATATATGCCCGCACGCGCGACCGCCTTTTCGTTGGGACGCGTCGTCGCGGCGTTATCGTAATAGATCATTTCAGCTCCAATTTATTCCTGCCTGCCGCCTGTACGAGGTGTCCGAGCAACTGTTCGCGGCATTCGAGGACGTAAACGGTCTTGTCGATCGCCCCCGAGTTGACGACATAGATGAACATCTTTCCCTCGCTCGGCGTCTTATTGGGCGTCATGCGGCAGACGCTCTTTTCCCTGCCGGAGATCGTGCGTTCATAGGAATCGTTGTCGCAAAGTCCGAGTTTGAGAATGGAATCTGCGGTCAGTTTGACGAGGAATTTTCTCTTTTTCCCGTTGAATACCTTGGAAATGCGCAATTCGTCCTCGACGAACACATAGTCGTAACTCACGTTATAGCGTTTTTTCCACCACCAAGCGAGCAGCCAGCCGCCGACGAGCAGCAAGAACGGAGCGAACCATTGGACCAGGCTGAGGACGAGCGTGAGCGTGTCTTCTGCCTCGCCGATGATCGCAGGGACAAAGGTGATCGAGAAAAACGCATGGATCGCCGCCGCGACGATACAGATGATGCCCGTGACGTGAAATACCATGTATTTCTTGGACTCCGCCGCCGCGTGCTGAGACGACGCGCTCTCTTCGTAAAAAGCGTCTCTCATATCAGAACTCCAATTTACCTTCGTAGACCTTCGCCACGGTACCCGTCAGGATGACGGAACCGTCCGAATGGTAGTTGACGATGAGATCGCCGCCCTTGAGCTTGACGGTGATGTCGGTGTCC